>NZ_JBVILR010000038.1:0-50761 GCF_055580265.1 Streptomyces sp. NPDC032091
GCGATCTGGCACAACCGGGCCACCGGAACACCGATCACACGATCACTGATCGCCTACGACCACTGACCAGGACTTCGGACTTACTCGTCTAGGCCCGGAGCTCCGCGAGGACCGCGTCGGTGAAGGGGGTCCACGCCTCCACGGCCCAGGGGCCGAAGGCGCGGTCCGTCAGCGCGACGCAGGCGGCGCGCACGTCCGGGTCCACCCACAGGAAGGTGCCGGACTGGCCGAAGTGCCCGAAGGTGCGCGGGGAGGAGGTGAGGCCCGTCCAGTGCGGGGACTTGCCGTCGCGGATCTCCAGGCCGAGTCCCCAGTCGTTGGGCGACTGGTGCCCGTAGCCCGGCAGGACGCCCTTGAGGCCGGGGTGGACCACGGAGGTGGCCTCGGCGACCGTGCGCACGTCCAGCAGCCGGGGCGCCTGGAGTTCGGCGGCGAAGCGCACCAGGTCGGAGACGGTGGAGACGCCGTCCTTGGCGGGGGAGCCCTCCAGGCTGGAGGAGGCCATGCCCAGCGGCTCGAAGACGGCCTCGCGCAGGTAGTCGGCGAAGGGGATGCCGGTGGCCTTCGCGAGGTGGTCGCCGAGCACCTCGAAGCCGGCGTTGGAGTACAGCCGGCGCTGCCCGGGCGGGGCCGTCGCGCGGTGCTCGTCGAAGGCCAGGCCGCTGGTGTGGGCGAGGAGGTGACGGACCGTCGAACCCTCGGGGCCGGCCGGCTCGTCCAGCTCGACCGCCCCCTCCTCGTAGGCGACGAGGACCGCGTACGCGGCGAGCGGCTTGGTGACCGAGGCCAGCGGGAAACGGCGGTCCACCGGCCCGTGGGAGCCGGCCAGGCTCCCGTCCGCGCGCACGACGGCCGCCGCCGCGGCGGGCACCGGCCAGTTCTCCACGGCCCGCAGGCTTTCCAGGCTGTTGACGCCCTCCATGCTCTCCATGGCTCCGAGCCTACTTGCTTGGAGTGCACTCCAGGGTTCTAGCGTTGAGGTCATGAACCTGACGGAGACGCGGTACACGATCAGCGAGGTCGAGGCGCGGACCGGTCTGACCCAGCACACGCTGCGCTGGTACGAGCGGATCGGCCTGATGCCGCACGTGGACCGCTCCCATTCGGGACAGCGGCGGTTCAGCGACAAGGACCTCGGCTGGCTGGCCTTCGTGGGCAAGCTGCGCGCCACCGGCATGTCGGTGGCGGACATGGTCCGGTACGCCGAACTCGTCCGCGAGGGGAACCACACGGTCGACGAGCGCCGTGCGCTGCTGGAGCGGACGCGCCGGGAGGTACTGGCGCGGGTCGCCGAGCTGACGGACGCGCTCGACGTCCTGGACTGCAAGATCGCGATGTACGCGCAGAACACCGCGAACGCGGTGGGCGCGGGAACGGGGAAGGGACAGTCATGACGGAGCAGACCACCATCACACGCGTCGAGCTGGGCAAGGGCGGCCCGGCCGTCGGGATCCAGGGCCTCGGCTGCATGGGCATGAGCGAGTTCTACGGGGACACCGACGAGACGGCGGCCCGCGAGACCCTGGACGCGGCGCTGGCCGCCGGGGTCACCCTCTTCGACACGGCGGACATCTACGGGCGGGGCGCGAACGAGGAGTTCCTGGCGCCCTTCGTGGCCGCGCACCGGGACGAGATCACCCTCGCGACGAAGTTCGCCATCGAGCGCACCGACGACCCGGCGTACCGGGGGGTCCGCAACGACCGCGCGTACATCCGCCAGGCGGTCGAGGGCAGCCTGCGGCGGCTCGGCGTGGACGTCATCGACCTCTACTACATGCACCGGCGCGACCCGGCGGTGCCGTTCGCCGAGTCGGTCGGCGCGATGGCCGAGCTGGTGCAGGAGGGGAAGGTGCGCCACCTGGGCCTCAGCGAGGTCACCGGAGCCGAGCTGCGCGAGGCACACGCGGTGCACCCGATCGCGGCGCTGCAGTCGGAGTGGTCGCTGTTCAGCCGGGGCGTGGAGCGCAGCGCGGTGGGCGCGGCGGCGGAGCTGGGCGTGGCCTTCGTGCCGTACTCGCCCCTCGGGCGCGGGTTCCTGACGGGCGCCTTCGCGGACGCGGCGGCCGAGCTGTCGGCAGGGGACTTCCGGCGCGGCCAGCCGCGCTTCACGGGGGAGAACGCCAAGGCCAACGCGGCCCTGCTGACGCCGGTCCGGGAGATCGCCGCCGCGCACGGTGCGACGCCGGCGCAGGTCGCGCTGGCGTGGGTGCACCAGCGGGCCTCGGTGCACGGACTGACGGTGGTGCCGATTCCGGGGACCCGCAAGCCGGGGCGCCTCGCGGAGAACACGGCCGCCACGCGGATCACCCTCACGGCCGCCGAGCTGGCCCTGCTGGAGCCGCTCGCGTCCCAGGTCGCGGGGGCCCGCTACCCGGACATGGCCTTCACCTCGGACTCCCGCGAGGCGTAGCCGCCGGGAGCCGGCCGGGCCGGCTACGCGCCGGCCGTGAAGCGGGCGCGGAGGGTTTCGTACTCCGCGTCCGTCAGCAGGCCGGTGCTGTGCAGCTCGCTGAGGTGCCGCAGCCGCTCCCCGGACACCCGCGCCCGCGGCACGGACCCCACCGGCGCCCGCTCCCGCAGCGCGGCGAGCACGGCGGCCGCGAACGGCAGCGACTCGTGCACCGCCCCGTAGCCCACGCCGAACACCGCCGCCGCGAGGTCGTGGTCGGGGGCCGGCGGGGTCTCCGCGGCGTCGCGCGGGAGCAGCCGCAGGTGCCCGCCGCCGGGGCGGTCCGGGGACACCCACTCCACCCCGGCCAGCGCGGCCAGTGCGAACCTCTGGTCGCCGGCCCGCCACTTGGTGCTGCTCGCGCCCGTCCGCGACCAGTGGAACGTCACCGCGGACCCGTCGAACCCCACCCGCGCGTCGTACGCCTTGAGCGTCAGCGGCGGCTGCGGGACCGCGACGAGGAACCGTTCCGCCGGAGCGGTCCCGCCGGTCCCCAGCCGCTCGCGCAGCGCCTGGGCGAAGGCCGCCGCCTGCTCCGCCCGGTCCCCGGGCAGGACGAGCCGGTACGGATCGCAGGACTCCTTCAGCTGCCCGGCGGCAGCCTCCACCAGCGGATCGGCCCCCGGCCGCGGCACGGCGCGCAGCACCACGCTCTCCCGCCGCCCGACCCCGGCCGCGGCGGCGCCCACCGACACCCCGGACAGCGCTTCGAGGGGGATCCGGCGCTCGCCCAGCGCGTGCCAGAGCCTTGGAGTCCGTATCCCCCGTACGAAGCGGATGAGCACCGAGTCCGAGTCGGCGTCGAACTCCCAGACGGCATGATTTCCGGCCAGTACGTCACCCATGCGGCACATGGTAAAGGGACGCGCCCCCGCGCGTCCCCCTCGTCATCCGGCCCGGTTTTTTCGACTTGCTACGGGTCTGCGGCGGCTCAGCCGCCGTCAGTCACCGTCCGTGCCGGAAATTCCGCCCCGGCAGTCGTCGCTGCCGTTCGCGCACGCGACGGAACCGAAACCCCCGGTTCCGATCTTGGCGAAGTTCTCCAGCGAGGCCGTGCCTGGCTCGAAATAGCCGGTGTGGCTGTGCGCCCCGGCCGAGGAGAGCAGCCGGGCTCCGAACCCGGCCGAGACCGGGTCCGCCCCGTGCCCGACCCCGCCGACCTCCAGGTGCGGTACGTCGGCGATCCAGTCGCCCTCGGCCCGCGTGGCCCACACCCGCGCCGAGGTGTGCAGCTCGGCGGCGTTCCCGACGCGCATGCCGGGGCTGCCCGCCACCACCACGTCGGTCACCCGCTGCGGCAGGGCGTGCGCGGCGACCCCGCACACCACGGAGCCGTAGCTGTGGCAGAACAGGGCCACGCTCGCCCGGCCGGGCAGCGCCGCGGCCAGGGCCTCCAGCCGTACGGCGCCCTGTACGGCGAGCCGGCCGGTGGCGGCGTCCACGCCGACCCCGGCGGGGGCGACGTAGCCGGCCCAGGCGATCACGGCGGTTCGGGCCGCGGGCGCGGCCGCGAGCTCGGCGTCGTAGAGGGACTGCGCCATGCCGGCGGGCGCGGTCAGCCGGCGCTGGCTGCGCTCGAAGGTGAGGGCGTCGGTGTCCACGCCCGGCACGATCACGGAGACCCGGCGGGCCGCGTCGAGGTCGCCGAAGACCTCGGCGACCAGGCCGTCGCCGCTGGGGTCGAAGAGGAGGATCTGCCGGCCGGGCTCGGCGAGGGACTCGAAGCGGTGGGCGCGGCGTATCGCGTTCGCGCGGTCGGCCGGGGTGAGGGCGACGTCCGCGCCCCGGGCCTCCTCCAGGCGCGCGCTCTGGGCGAGCGCGTTGTGGTTGGCCCGGTAGCGGGTCGCGGCGGGGGCCCCGTCGAGGTTGCCGACCACGAGCGGGTAGCCGTCGGCGAGGTGGGCCCGCTGGGCGGTGCCGAGGCCGTCGAAGAAGCGGGCCACCGTCCGTACCGGGGCGTCGGCCGCCGGCACCGGACGGCCGTCGATCCGCGCCGTGGCCCACGCGGCGAGCGCGGCGGCCCGCGCCGGAACCACGGTCTCCGGGCGGTGCACGGCGGTCCAGCCGGTCGTCGCCAGCATCAGGAAGACCACGCCGAGGGCGAGCAGCATGCGCAGGACGGCCGGGGGCGCGGGGACGTCGGCGATGGGGTGGGCGGGGCGGCCGGGCAGGTTCACTGGAGCCAGATTAGGAGACCGCTGGAGCCCGTGGTGGCAGGGGTGACGGGACTCACGGCCGTCCGGGGCGCCGCTCGCCCCGCCCGGTCACGCTCCGTCGCGAGAGGGGTCGTCGGGTGCGGTCGGCGGGGTGGCCGGAACCCGTCGTCGTTTACTCCGGACGGCGCCAGTCGGCGGCCAGCGCGGGGCCGATCTGGTCGAGGTAGGCCTCGGTCATCCGCCGGATCGCCGTCACGCTGACGTCCTCGCCCTGCCCCCAGAGCCGCCCGGTGACCCTCATCACCCCGGAGAACGCGGCGACGGCGACCCGGGGCCGCGGGTCGGCGTCCAGGTCGAGCCCCTCGCGCTCGGCGATCAGCCGCGCGACCTGCTCCTCCAGCTCGGTCGAGCGGCGCAGGTGGACGGCGAGCAGGGCCGGGGTGGACTCGATCAGCCGGTAGGCCCGCATGTAGAGGTCGACGGGGACCAGCTCGGAGATGGCCTCGTCGAGGGTGTCCCAGGAGACGAGCACGGCGTTGCGCATCGCCTCCAGCGGCGGCTCGTCGGCCGGGCGCTCGCTCAGCGCGGTGACGAAGTGGGACTCGACCAGGTCCTGGACGGCGAAGGCGACCTCCTCCTTGTTCGCGAAGTAGCGGAAGAAGGTGCGCTGGGAGACCTCGACCGTCTCGGTGATCTCGTCGACGGTGGTGCGCTCGTAGCCCTGCGAGACGAACAGGAGCAGCGCGGCGCGCAGCAGGGCGTCCCGGGTGCGCCGCTTCTTGCGCTCGCGCAGCCCGGCCGCCCGCGCGGGGCGCTCGTCGGTCATCACCGCGGGGTCCTCTCCGATGCTTCATCTGACGCTGAGTGAGCGGTCAGGGTACCCGTGACGGAGCTGACAGCCACTGCCGCGTTAAGCCGTTTGTGAACTGTCAGTCGCTGTCATAATCTGCTGGGCATGACTGGTCAGATCACCCTCGCCAAGGAATCGAGTCCGCCGCCGGTCCGCACCGGCCTTCGCGGCCACCCGTGGCTGACCCTCTTCGCCGTGGCGATCGGGGTCATGATGGTCACCCTCGACGGCACGATCGTCGCCGTCGCCAACCCCGCGATCCAGAAGGACCTCGGCGCCAGCCTCGCCGAGGTGCAGTGGATCACCAACGGCTACCTGCTGGCCCTCGCCGTCTCCCTGATCACCGCCGGCAAGCTCGGCGACCGCTTCGGACACCGCCAGACCTTCCTCATAGGCATCGCCGGCTTCGGGCTCTCCTCGGCGGTGATCGGCCTGTCCGACGGGGTCGGGCTGGTCATCGGCTTCCGCGTCGCCCAGGGCCTCTTCGGGGCCCTGCTGATGCCGGCGGCCCTCGGCCTGCTGCGCGCCACCTTCCCCGCCGAGAAGCTGAACATGGCCATCGGCATCTGGGGCATGGTCATCGGCGCCTCGACCGCCGCCGGGCCCATCGTCGGCGGGCTGCTCGTGGAGCACATCAGCTGGCAGTCCGTGTTCTTCGTCAACGTGCCGGTCGGCATCGTCGCGCTGGCCTTCGGCCTGTTCATCCTGCTCGACCACCGCGCGGAGAACGCCCCGCGCTCCTTCGACCTGCCGGGCATCGTGCTGCTGTCGGCCGCGATGTTCTCCCTGATCTGGGCGCTGATCAAGGCCGCGGAGTGGGGCTGGGGCGACGTCAAGACCCTGCTCTTCCTCCTCGGTTCCCTGGTCTGCTTCGCCCTCTTCGCCTTCTGGGAGACCCGGGTCGCCGAGCCGCTGATCCCGCTCGGCATGTTCCGTTCGCCGGCGCTGTCCGCGGGCACCGTCCTGATGGTGCTGATGGCCTTCGCCTTCATGGGCGGCCTCTTCTTCGTCACCTTCTACCTGCAGAACGTGCACGGGATGAGCCCGGTCGACAGCGGCCTGCGCCTGCTGCCCCTCACCGGGATGATGATCATCGGCTCCCCGCTGGCCGGCGCCGCCATCACCAAGGTCGGCCCGCGCGTCCCGCTCGTCGCCGGCATGGTGGCCACCGCCGTCGCCTGCTTCGGGATGTCCCGCCTCACCCCGGGCACCGGCAGCCTCGCCATGTCCCTCTGGTTCGCCCTGCTGGGCCTGGGCCTCGCGCCGGTGATGGTCGGCGCGACCGAGGTCATCGTCGGCAACGCCCCGCTGGAGCTCTCCGGCGTGGCCGGCGGCCTCCAGCAGGCCGCCATGCAGGTCGGCGGCAGCCTCGGCACCGCCGTCCTCGGAGCGGTCATGGCGGCCGAGGTCAGTGACACGTTCGGGGACAACTGGCAGCGGGCGGGCCTGCCCCCGCTCACCCCCGAACAGCTGGAACTCGCGGAGAAGGGCGTCCAGGTCGGCATCGCCCCGGTCCCGCCCGGGGTGCCCGAACCGGTCGCCCAGACCATCTCCACCGTCGCGCACGAGACCTTCGTGTCCGGTATGAGCACGGCCTTCACCTGCGCCGGAGTGGTAGCGGTCCTCGCCGCGGTCGTCGCCTGCTTCACCAAGCGCGGCGAGAACGCCGGGGCCGGGGCGGGAGCGGCCCACATCTGAGCCGGGCCACCCGCCGTTACGGCCGCGTCAACACCGCGCCCGCCGCAGCCCCGCCGCAGCCGTGCGGCGGGGCTGTCGCCTATCAGGGTGGACCCGCCCGCGGCCCCTTCCGCTCGGACGTCGTCGCAGGTCAGCGTGGTGCCACGGAGCCCTCGGAAACCGTCCGGGGCCCGTACGTCCACAAGGAGTTGACCCCGTCATGCGTACGTGGAGCACCGCACGCGTCACCACCCTCGCCGCCGCCCTCCTGGCCGCCTGCGCCCTCATCCCGTCCACCGCCACCGGCGCCCACGCCGCCTCCCCGCCCTGCGCCACCGGGGAGCTGTGCCTGTGGGCGAAACCGGACTTCAAGGGCACCAAGCAGACCTACGACCTCAGCACCCTCGACATCAACAGCTGCACCACGCTGCCGCCCAAGGCCGGCTTCCAGTCCCTCGTCAACCGCACCGGGCGCCCCGTGACCACGTACCAGTCGGCCGAGTGCGCGGAGACCGGCGAGTTCCAGACCTACCCCGGCGACGGGGTCTGGCTGCCCCAGTCCCCCTACCAGGTCAGGGCGTTCAAGGTGTGGGAGCGGTAGGCCCCGCCTGACCGGCGGCCGGCTCGGGGCCCTGGGCGGCCTGGGCGGGCATCGCGCACGGGGATCCGCGGCCCAGCCGCGCGACCTCGGCCCGCAGCGCCCGCACCTCCTCCTGGAGCTCCCGGACGGCCGCCAGCTGGAGCCGCTCCACCTGGTCGTCGCGTTCGAACCGGGCGATGAACCAGGCCGCGATGTTGGCGGTCACCACACCGAGCAGGGCGATCCCCGACAGCATCAGCCCCACCGCCAGGACCCGGCCCAGCCCGGTGGTGGGGGAGTGGTCCCCGTACCCGACGGTCGTCATGGTGGTGAAGGACCACCACACCGCGTCGCCCAGGTTCTTGATGTTCCCGTTCGGCGCGTCCCGCTCCACGCTCAGTACCGCGAGCGAGCCGAACATCAGCAGCCCGACCACCGCGCCCGCCACGTACGTGGTCAGCCGGATCTGCGGGGCCATCCGTGCCCGCCGCCCCACCAGCATCAGCGTCGCGACCAGTCGCAGCAGCCGCAGCGGCTGCACCAGCGGCAGCACCACCGCCGCCAGGTCCAGCCAGTGCGTCCGGACGAAGACCTTCCGGTCGCCCGACAGCCCCAGCCGCACCACGTAGTCCACCGCGAACGCCGCCCACACCGCCCACTCCGCGTGGGTGCAGGCCCGGTGCACGGCCTCTCCCGCGTCCGGAGCGACGATCGGCACGGCGTAGGCGACGGCGAAGGCCACGGCGAGCACCAGCAGGGGGACCTGGGTCCGGCGCTCCCACCGCGCCTGGCGGGAGGGTTCCTTCATACCGATCATCGTAGGGAAAGCGGACGGGGGCGCTGGGACAGGTGTCCCAACGCCCCCTCGGAAGAGTGACCCCTCCGGCGGCTCCCGCAGCGGCTACGCGTCCCCGCCCGCCGCGCCCGGGTCGGCGGCCGCGACGTCCAGGAGCTGGTAGCGGTCGATGGCCTGCTTCAGGGCCGAACGGTCGATCTTCCCCTCGCGGGCCAGCTCGGTCAGCGTCGCCAGGACCACCGACTGGGCGTCGATGTGGAAGAAGCGCCGCGCCGCGCCGCGCGTGTCGGCGAAGCCGAAACCGTCCGCGCCCAGCGAGGTGTACGTCCCCGGCACCCAGCGCGAGATCTGGTCCGGCACCGCCCGCATCCAGTCCGACACCGCCACGAACGGCCCCTCCGCACCCGACAGCTTCCGGGTCACGTACGGGACGCGCTGCTCCTCCTCCGGGTGGAGCAGGTTGTGCTCCTCCACCGCGACGGCCTCACGGCGCAGCTCGTTCCAGGAGGTCGCCGACCAGACGTCCGCCCGGACGTTCCACTCCTCGGCCAGGATCCGCTGCGCCTCCAGCGCCCACGGCACCGCCACGCCCGAGGCCATGATCTGGGCCCCGACGGCGCCCGAGGTGCCCTGCGAGATGCGGTGGATGCCCTTGAGGATGCCCTCGACGTCCACGTCGGCCGGCTCGGCCGGGTGCTGGATCGGCTCGTTGTAGACCGTCAGGTAGTAGAAGACGTCCTCGCCGGGCTCGTTCGTCTCGGTCGGGCCGTACATGCGCCGCAGGCCGTCCTGGACGATGTGCGCGATCTCGTAGCCGTAGGCCGGGTCGTACGCCACACAGCCCGGGTTGGTCGACGCCAGCAGCTGGGAGTGACCGTCGGCGTGCTGGAGGCCCTCACCCGTCAGGGTGGTCCGGCCGGCGGTCGCGCCCAGGACGAAACCGCGCGCCAGCTGGTCGGCCATCTGCCAGAACTGGTCACCCGTGCGCTGGAAGCCGAACATCGAGTAGAAGACGTAGACCGGGATCAGCGGCTCGCCGTGCGTCGCGTACGCCGAACCGGCGGCGATCAGCGAGGCCGTGCAGCCGGCCTCCGAGATGCCGTCGTGCAGCATCTGGCCGGTCGGGGACTCCTTGTACGCCAGGAGCAGGTCGCGGTCGACCGCCTCGTACTGCTGGCCCAGCGGGTTGTAGATCTTGGCGCTGGGGAAGAAGGCGTCCATACCGAAGGTGCGGTACTCGTCGGGCGCGATCAGCACGAAGCGCTTGCCGATCTCCTTGTCCCGCATCAGGTCCTTCAGGACGCGGACGAAGGCCATCGTCGTGGCGATCGACTGGTGGCCCGAACCCTTCTTGGCCGCCGCGTACGCCTTGTCGTCCGGCAGGACCAGGGGCTTGGCGCGCACCACGCGGGTGGGCACGTACCCGCCGTGGGCGCTGCGCTGGTCGTGCATGTACTGGATCTCGGGCGAGTTGCGGCCCGGGTGGTAGTACGGCGGGGCGCCGTTCTCCAGCTGCGCGTCCGTGATCGGGATGTGCAGGCGGTCGCGGAAGCGCTTGAGGTCGTCGACCGTCAGCTTCTTCATCTGGTGCGTGGCGTTGCGGCCCTCGAAGTTCGGGCCGAGGGTCCAGCCCTTGACCGTCTGCGCCAGGATCACCGTCGGCTGGCCCTTGTGGGCCTTGGCCGCCGCGTAGGCCGCGTAGACCTTCTTGTGGTCGTGGCCGCCGCGGCCCAGGTGCTGGATCTGCCGGTCGGTCATGTTCTCGACCATCGCGCGCAGCCGCTGGTCCCCGCCGAAGAAGTGCTCGCGGATGTACGCGCCCGACTCGGTGGCGTACGTCTGGAACTGCCCGTCGGGGGTGGAGTTCATCTTGTTGACCAGGATGCCGTCGCGGTCCTGGGCCAGCAGCGGGTCCCAGGAGCGGTCCCAGATGAGCTTGATGACGTTCCAGCCGGCGCCGCGGAAGACCGACTCCAGCTCCTGGATGATCTTGCCGTTGCCGCGCACCGGGCCGTCGAGGCGCTGGAGGTTGCAGTTGACGACGAAGGTCAGGTTGTCCAGGCCCTCGCGGGCGGCGAGCGACAGCTGGCCGAGCGACTCCGGCTCGTCCATCTCGCCGTCGCCGAGGTACGCCCAGACGTGGGACCTGGAGGTGTCGGCGATCCCGCGGGCCTCCATGTACCGGTTCATCCGGGCCTGGTAGATCGCGCCGAGCGGGCCCAGGCCCATCGAGACGGTCGGGAACTCCCAGAAGTCCGGCATCAGCCGCGGGTGCGGGTAGCTCGACAGGCCGTACGGGGCCTTCGACTTCTCCTGGCGGAACGCGTCGAGCTGCTGCTCGGTGAGCCGGTCCAGCAGGTAGGCGCGGGCGTAGATGCCGGGGGAGGCGTGGCCCTGGAAGAAGATCTGGTCGCCGCCGTCGCCCTCGTCCTTGCCGCGGAAGAAGTGGTTGAAGCCCACGTCGTAGAGGGAGGCGGAGGAGGCGAAGGTGGCGATGTGCCCGCCGACGCCGATCCCGGGGCGCTGGGCGCGCGAGACCATCACGGCCGCGTTCCAGCGGGTGGCGTTCAGGACCTTGCGCTCGATCTCCTCGTTGCCGGGGAAGAAGGGCTCGTCCTTGGTGGCGATGGTGTTGACGTAGTCCGTCGAGCGCATCTCGGGGACGGCCACGCGCTTCTCGCGGGCCCGCTCGATCAGTCGCAGCATCAGGTAGCGGGCGCGCTCACGGCCCCGCTCGTCGACGGCGGCGTCCAGGGAGTCGAGCCACTCCTTGGTCTCCTCCGGGTCGAAGTCCGGGACCTGGCTCGGCAGGCCGCCAATGATGATCGGATTGCGATCGGATGCGGAAGCCACGCTGTTCCTTCGCTGTCAGGGGAGTCGTGCCTTGGGTCGCCGCCTCCCATGGTCTAACGCCCGGCCGAAATCTTCACCTCTACCACTGGGTAACACCTGGAGCGGGGAAGGAGCGCCGGGCGGGCCGTGCCGGTCCTGCGCGCGGCGGGGCCAAATCGCAACCTTACGCCCAGGACGATCACCGGGTTCGTAAGGCCGTTCGTCCCTCAAACAGGTAGGAAAGTCCTCATGCGATGCCGAATGGGCTGGAATGGTGTGGGATGAATCACCGGTGGTCCACCGTGGAACCCTGAAACGTACGGCAAAGTTGCGGCGAGACGGCCGCAATCGTCACCGTTTCGACGGTCTCGGCGGCCGGGTACTTGCGCGATCCGCCGCGCCCGTGTGGACTACGCCCAATGCTGCGCGTACGCGCGCCGCCGAAAGACATTCACCGAACATGAGCAGGAGGCACCCCGTGAGCGCGACCGCGGACCACGCGGAGAGCCTGGCCGCCCGGCTGGGTTTCCAGTCCGAACAGGTGGTCCAGGAGATCGGCTACGACGAGGACGTCGATCAGGAATTCCGTGAAACCGTCGAGGACCTCGTCAGTGAGCTCGCAGACGAGGACTACGACGACGTCGCCGACGCGGTGCTGCTGTGGTTCCGCGACGAGGACGGCGATCTGACGGACGCCCTGGTCGATGCGACCGAGCTGGTCGAGGACGGCGCACTGATCCTGCTGCTGACCCCCAAGACGGGCCGTGACGGCTATGTCGAGGCCAGCGACATCAGCGAGGCGGCGGAGACCGCGGGCCTCTCGCTGGCCAAGGGCCTGCCCGTCGGCAAGGAATGGACGTCCACCAAGCTGGTGACGCCGAAGGCCGCCAAGTCCAAGAAGTAAGCCGCGCCCCGCAGCCGAGCGGAACGCCCACCCCGCCGACCCGGTCCACGCCGGGGCCGGCGGGGTGTGCGCGTTTCCGGGCCCGCTCCGGCCCTGCCGGCGGCCCGTTCCGCGAGGGGCGGCCTTAGGGTGGGTCTCACCCGAACGGCCCCGTGCGGGACCGCAGGAACGAAGGGATGCGAGAGATGGCGATCGAGGTCGGAACCAAGGCCCCGGACTTCGAGCTCAAGGACAACCACGGCGCCACCGTGCGGCTCTCCGACTTCCGGGGGGAGAAGGCCGTCGTGCTGCTCTTCTACCCGTTCGCCTTCACCGGCGTGTGCACCGGCGAGCTCTGCGAGCTGCGCGACCAGCTGCCCCGCTTCCAGAACGACGACGTCCAGCTGCTGGCCGTCTCGAACGACTCCGTGCCGACCCTGCGCGTCTTCGCCGAGCAGGAGGGCCTGGAGTACCCGCTGCTGTCCGACTTCTGGCCGCACGGCGAGACCTCCCGCGCCTACGGCGTCTTCGACGAGGAGAAGGGCTGCGCGGTCCGCGGCACCTTCGTCATCGACAAGGACGGCGTCGTCCGCTGGACCGTCGTCAACGGCCTGCCGGACGCGCGTGACCTGAACGAGTACATCAAGGCCCTCGACAGCCTCTGAGGACCACGGCCTCTGAGAACCACCGGACGGGTTCCGAACGAAAACCGCCTTGTGGGCGGGAACCCGTCACTAGGATCGAAACGTTGATCCGGTAGAAACGCACGCGGGGCACCGCCCCACACACCTACCAATGGAGGACTCGTGGGAGTCAGCCTCAGCAAGGGCGGCAACGTCTCGCTGACCAAGGCCGCGCCCAACCTGACGGCGGTCATCGTCGGTCTGGGCTGGGACGCCCGCACCACCACCGGTGTCGACTTCGACCTCGACGCCAGCGCGATCCTGACCAACGACCAGGGCAAGGTCGCCACCGACTCGAACTTCGTGTTCTTCAACAACCTGAAGAGCCCGGACGGCTCGGTCGAGCACACCGGTGACAACCTGACCGGCGAGGGCGAGGGAGACGACGAGGCGATCAAGGTCAACCTCGCCGGCGTCCCCGCCGACGTGGCCAAGATCGTCTTCCCGGTCTCCATCTACGAGGCCGAGAGCCGCCAGCAGAGCTTCGGCCAGGTCCGCAACGCCTACATCCGCGTGGTGAACCAGGCCGACAACAGCGAGCTCGCCCGCTACGACCTCTCCGAGGACGCCTCCACCGAGACCGCCATGGTCTTCGGCGAGCTCTACCGCAACGGCGCCGAGTGGAAGTTCCGCGCCATCGGCCAGGGCTACGCCTCGGGTCTGCGCGGCATCGCGCAGGACTTCGGCGTCAACGTCTGAGTCGTCTGAGCGGTCCGGGCCGTCCGAGCCCGGAAAAGTTCGTCCGTCCGGCGCCGTGCACCTCTGTGTACGGCGCCGGACCGGCTTTGCCACCATGGAGGCGGGTGGCCCGGCCACCATCACATTCGTTCGGGGAGGACCACATCATGGGCGTCACACTCGCCAAGGGGGGCAACGTCTCCCTCTCCAAGCAGGCACCGAACCTCACCCGGGTTCTGATCGGGCTCGGATGGGACGCGCGCTCGACCACGGGGGCCGACTTCGACCTCGACGCCAGCGCGCTGCTCTGCCGCGACGGGCGGGTGCTCGGCGACCCGTACTTCGTCTTCTACAACAACCTGAAGAGCCCCGAGGGCTCCGTCGAACACACCGGCGACAACCTCACCGGCGAGGGTGAGGGGGACGACGAGTCGATCATCGTGGACCTCACCAAGGTCCCGGCCCAGGTCGACAAGATCGTCTTCCCGGTCTCCATCCACGAGGCGGACAGCCGGCGGCAGAGCTTCGGCCAGGTCAGCAACGCGTTCATCCGCGTGGTGAACATGGCGGACGACCAGGAGCTGGCCCGCTACGACCTGACCGAGGACGCCTCCAGCGAAACGGCGATGATCTTCGGCGAGCTCTACCGGTACGGGGGCGAATGGAAGTTCCGTGCGGTGGGCCAGGGGTACGCGTCGGGGCTGCGGGGCATCGCTCTAGACTTCGGGGTCAACGTTTCGTAAAGCCGTACAAGACGATGGGGTGCCAGTGGTTCTGAAAACCTTCGGCTGGTCGTTCGCAATCACTGCGCTCGGTCTGGCCGCAGCGGTGTTCTACGGGGGGTGGACCGCTTTCGGGATCGTGGCGATCCTGTCGATCCTCGAAATCTCGCTGTCCTTCGACAACGCGGTGGTCAACGCCGGAATCCTGAAGAAGATGAATGCCTTCTGGCAGAAGATCTTCCTCACGGTCGGCGTGCTCATCGCCGTGTTCGGCATGCGCCTGGTCTTCCCCGTCGTGATCGTCGCGATCAGTGCCAAGATCGGCCCGCTCGACGCGGTCGACCTCGCGATGACCGACAAGGAGATGTACAAGCAGCTGGTCACGGACGCCCACCCGTCCATCGCCGCCTTCGGTGGCATGTTCCTGCTGATGATCTTCCTCGACTTCATCTTCGAGGACCGCGACATCAAGTGGCTCGCCTGGCTGGAGCGCCCGCTCGCCAAGCTCGGCAAGATCGACATGCTGTCCGCGTGCATCGCGCTGATCGTCCTGGTCATCACCTCGATGACCTTCGCCACCCAGGCCCACCAGCACGGCGGGGCCCACGTGGACAAGGCGCAGACCGTCCTGGTCTCCGGCATCCTCGGCCTGATCACCTACATGATCGTCGGCGGCCTCTCCGGCTTCTTCGAGAACAGGCTGGAGGAAGAGGAGGAGGCCGAGCACGAGGCGGAGGAAGCGGCCAAGAAGAGCGGCAGGCCCGTCTCGGCCGTCGTCATGGCCGGCAAGGCCGCGTTCTTCATGTTCCTCTACCTGGAGGTCCTCGACGCCTCCTTCTCCTTCGACGGGGTCATCGGCGCCTTCGCCATCACCAACGACATCGTGCTGATGGCGCTCGGCCTCGGCATCGGCGCCATGTACGTCCGCTCGCTCACGGTCTACCTGGTCCGCCAGGGCACCCTCGACGACTACGTCTACCTGGAGCACGGCGCGCACTACGCCATCGGCGCGCTCGCCGTGATCCTGCTCGTCACCATCCAGTACGAGATCAACGAGGTCATCACCGGTCTCGTCGGCGTCGTGCTGATCGCCTGGTCCTTCTGGTCCTCCGTACGCCGCAACAAGCGGCTGGAGGCCGAGGGCGGTGACGGGGAGCCCGCCGAGGTCGGCGCCGGGGTGTGACCCGGCCCTGATTGCGGAACGCTCCTTGAGGAGCCGTCTCTTCTTCGGCGGGGCGGCCGCGCGGATCCCACGGGACCGCGTGGCCGCCCCGCGGCATATCCGCGGCCCGGCCGCGCAATGACCGACCAGGGGGGTTGGGGTACATGGGGTTCTTCGACGGGTTCTTCGACGGGATCAGGGGCGCCCGCGCGATGCGGTTCGACTCGGGCCACGCCTCGTCGAACGCCATCGAGCTGACGAAACGGCAGCCGACGGTCTCGCTCACCAAACAGCAGGCCGTCCACGGCAACCTCCGGGTGAACCTCTCCTGGCGGATGCGCACCTCGGACATCGGCGGCCGCTCCGGCCAGAGCGGGCAGCTCTTCCGCCACCCGTTCAAGCTGTTCAAGCCCGACATGGTGCAGGCCCACACCCAGGGCATGGTCAACGTCGACCTCGACATGGGCTGCCTCTACGAGCTGACGGACGGCACCCGCGGCGCCGTGCAGCCGCTGGGCAACCTGCTCGGCGACCTCAACGACCCGCCGTACGTGAAGCTCAGCGGGGACGACCGGTTCGGCTCGCCGTCCGGGGAGACCCTCTACGTCAACCTCGACCACGCCGACGAGATCAAACGGCTGCTGGTCTTCGTCTACATCTACGACCAGACCCCGGCCTTCGACCGCACGCACGCCCTGGTCACCCTCTACCCGACCGCCGGCCCGCGCATCGAGATCCCGCTGGAGGAACGCCACCCGCAGGCCCGCTCCTGCGCGGTGGTCTCCCTGCAGAACGTCAAGGGCGAGCTGATCGTCCGCCGCGAGGCGAAGTTCGTGTACGGGTTCCAGGCCGAGCTCGACCGGCTGTACGGGTGGGGGCTCCAGTGGGGGCGGGGCTACAAGACCAAGGCCTGAGCCCCGCCCGGGGCACTCGGCGCGCGCTCAGCGGCGGATGAACTGCGGGCCCTGCACCGGGAGCCGGAAGGAGGGGTCCCCGCCCGGAGCCGGCACGGGCACCGGGGAGACCTGCTGCGGGTAGCCGTAGGCGGGCTGGACCGGCGGCGGGGCCTGGGTGGCGGGGGCCGGGACCGGCGGGCGCATGGCGGCGGTGCGGTCGTCGCCGGGGGCGGCGGGCCCGGGGCCGGGGGCGGCGGGGGCGCCCGGGGCGCCCTCCCCGGCCTCGGCGGCGTTCTCGTCGACGGAGATCCCGTGGTCCGTCGCGAGCCCCACCAGGCCGTCGGAGTAGCCCTCGCCCAGGGCGCGGAACTTCCACCCCTCGCCCCGGCGGTACAGCTCGCCGCAGATCAGCGCGGTCTCGGCGCCCGTCTCCGGCCGTACGTCGAAGTGGGCCAGCGGCTCCGGCGCGGCGCCCGGGGAGGCGTCGTACAGCTGGATGCGCAGGTCGTGGACCCGCTGGAAGGGCACGTCCTCGGCGGAGGCCACGACCAGGATCCGGTCCACGACCGGCGGCACGGCCCGCAGGTCCGCCTGCACCGCGTCGGTGACCGCCTCGCCGGCCTGCTTCTTGCCCAGGCGCCAGACGGACCCGGAGGGGTGGCGGGGCTGGTTGTAGAACACGAAGTCCTCGTCCGAGCGCACGCGCCCGTCCGCCCCCACGAGCAGCGCGGAGGCGTCCACGTCCGGCACCTCGGGCCCGGTGGTCCAGCGCAGCACCGCCCGGACCGCCGTGGCGGCCACCGGGATGTTCGAGCCCTTCTGCATCGCGTGCGTCATGCCGGTCATCCTGCCCTCCCGGGCGGGGCAGGGACAATGCGGCCCCCCGTACGCCCTTGTCCCCGACCGGTGAGCTGGGCATGGTGCGAGAGGGTTACCGGAACTTCATGCGTTTGAGGAACTCTTGACCCAGGTTCGTACGTACTATTACCGGCCACGCCAGTTGGGCCGCCGAGGCAGTACGGGGGAAGCACATGCGTCACTTCGGGCACATATCGCCCGCCGTCCGTGAGGGCCTCTTCCACCAGGAGCCCGCGGACTTCACCCTGGCCTCCCCCGCCCGCACCCTCGCCGCAGCGCTCGGGGCCACCCTCTACAGCCCGGCCACCCGCCCGCGCCTGGCCGCCGACATCCGCAAGCAGGCCGGCCGCGGCGTCGTCTCGATGGTCCTCTGCCTGGAGGATTCCATCAGTGACGCCGACGTCGTGGACGGCGAGGAGAACCTCGTCCGGCAGTTCGCGGTGCTCGACGCCGAACGCGACGCCGCGGACTCCGGCGCCGGCGAGCTCCCGCTCCTCTTCATCCGCGTGCGCACGCCCGAGCAGATACCCGACCTCGTGCGCCGCCTCGGCCGGTCCGCGCGGAATCTGGCCGGATTCGTACTTCCGAAATTCACGGAATCGCGGGGGACGGCCTTCCTCGACGCCGTGGCCCACGCCGAGGCCGTCAGCGGCCTGCCCCGGCTGTACGCCATGCCCGTGCTGGAGACCCCCGACCTCCTCCACCTCGAAACCCGGTTCGAGGCCCTCGCCGGCATCGCGCGCACCGTGGACCGCCACCGCGAGCGGGTCCTGGCCCTGCGCCTGGGCGTCACCGACTTCTGCTCCGTCTACGGGCTGCGCCGCACCCCCGACATGACCGCATACGACGTCCGGATCGTGGCCGGCGTCATCGCCGACGTGGTGAACGTCCTCAGCCGCGCCGACGGCACCGGCTTCACCGTCACCGGCCCCGTCTGGGAGTACTTCCGCAGCCAGCAGCGCCTCTTCAAGCCGCAGCTGCGCCGCAGCCCCTTCCTGGAGGAGGGCGTCGAGGAACTGCGCACCGCGCTGATCGAGCACGACCTCGACGGGCTGCTGCGCGAGGTCGAGCTCGACCGGGCCAACGGGCTGCTCGGCAAGACCTGCATCCACCCCGCCCACGTCACCCCGGTGCACGCGCTGTCGGTCGTCTCCCACGAGGAGTTCAGCGACGCCCAGGACATCCTGCGGCCCGAGCGCGACGGCGGCGGAGTGATGCGTTCCGCCTACACGAACAAGATGAACGAGGTGAAGCCCCACCGGGCCTGGGCCGAGCGCACCATGCTGCGCGCCGAGGTCTTCGGTGTGGCGAGGGAGGAGGTCGGCTTCGTCGACCTCCTGACGGCCGGGCTCCAGCTGTGAGCGCGCCGCGGCAGACGACGAGTACGACGAGGACGGCGATGGACGGCGAGACGACGGACACGGTGTGGCCCGGGACCTGGGTCGCACAGCGGCTGGGCGTACGCCTGGAGGACGGCCCGCAGGGCGCGTCGGAGGGCGGCTCGGAGGGGTCCGGCGGCGGGGAGCGGCTGACGCAGCTGCTCGGGCTGGCCCTGCGGCGCAACCCCAAGCGCGCCCACCTGTTGGTCTCGCAGGTGCTGGGCAAGCACGTCCCGCAGTCGCCCGCGACGGTGTACGCCGCCGGGTACGGGCTGGGCGAGCGGGTCCGGGAGCTGCTCGGCGACCGGGCGGCCTCCGCCGTGGTCCTCGGCTACGCCGAGACCGCCACCGGGCTCGGCCACTGCGTCGCCGACGGGCTGGGAGCGGCGCCGTACCTGCACTCCACGCGCCGGCCGGTGCCGGGCGTGCGGCCCGCGGGCGGGTTCGAGGAGGCGCACTCGCACGCCACCTCGCACCTGCTGCTGCCCGAGGACCCGGCGCTGCTCGCCGGGGACGGGCCGCTGGTCCTGGTCGACGACGAGTTCTCCACCGGCAACACCGTCCTGAACACCATCCGCGACCTGCACGCCCGCCACCCGCGCGGCCACTACGTGGTCGTCGCCCTGGTCGACATGCGCTCGGCCGCCGACCGGGACCGGCTCACGGCCTTCGCCGCCGAGCTGGGCGCCCGCGTGGACCTGCTCGCCCTGGCCTCGGGCACGGTCTCCCTTCCGGAGGACGTCCTGGCCAAGGGGCAGGCCCTGGTGGAGCGGTACGAGCCCTCGCTCCCGTCCGGGCGGGCCGTCGGCCCGACGACCGGCGCCGCCGGGCCTTCGGCCGCTGCCGGAGGGGGCGGCCCCGCCGGACCGGCCGGGCCGTCGGTCCCCGCGCGTGACCCCGGCGGGGCCCCGTACGTCCGGGTTTCCCTGCAGTGGCCCGCCGGGGTGCCCGACGGGGGCCGGCACGGGTTCACCCCCGGCCACCGTGCAGCACTGGACGAGGCCCTGCCCGCCCTCGCCCGGCAGGTGGCGGCCGCGCTGGGCGAGCGGCCCGGGAGGGTCCTCGTCCTCGGCAACGAGGAGCTGATGTACGTACCGCTGCGCCTCGCCGAGGCCCTGGAGGAGCGCGGGGCCGCCGCCGAGGTGCGGTTCTCCTCGACCACCCGCTCGCCCGTCCTCGCCGTCGACGATCCCGGCTACGCCATCCGCACCCGCCTCGTCTTCCCCGCCCACGACGCCCCGGCCGACGGCCCCGGCGACCGCTACGCCTACAACGTCGCCGGCGCCGGCTTCGACGCCGTCGTCGCCGTCGTGGACTCCGCCGGGGACACCCCCGCACTGCACTCCGGGCTGCTCGCCGCCCTGGCCCCGCACACCGGCCGCGTCGTACTGGCCGTCGTCCCGTCGTACACGCCGGGCGCCCCCGGCACCCCCCACCGGCAGGAGCCGACCATGTCCGAGCCGCGCCCGGCGGAGCCCCTGCGCGGGCCGGCCTTCTCCTCGTACGCCCCGGAGGACGTCGGCTGGCTGCTCCAGGACCTCTCCGCCGTCGCGCTGGAGGCCCCGACCGAGGAGCGCGAGGAGGCCATCCAGGCCGGCGGCGCGCACTACGCCGAGTCCCTGCCCGTCGAGTACCAGCCCTCCGCGGACTACCAGGAGCTGTACCAGGACGCCCTGGCCGCCTCCGCCGCCCGCGTCGCCCGCGCCGTCGGCACCGTCACCGAGACCGTCCTCGCCGAACGGTCCCCCTCCCCGGTGCTGGTCTCCCTGGCCCGCGCCGGCACCCCCGTCGGCGTGCTGATGCGCCGCTGGGCCGCCGCCCGGCACGGCCTGGACCTGCCGCACTACGCCGTCTCCATCGTGCGGGGCCGCGGCATCGACGCCAACGCCCTGCGCTGGCTCGCCGCCCACCACGACCCGGCCGACGTCGTGTTCGTCGACGGCTGGACCGGCAAGGGCGCCATCACCCGCGAGCTGCGCGAGGCCCTGTCCGCCTTCCCCGGCTTCAACCCGGAGATCGTCGTCCTCGCCGACCCCGGCGCCTGCGTCGAGACGTACGGCACCCGCGAGGACTTCCTGATCCCCTCCGCCTGCCTGAACTCGACCGTCTCCGGCCTCGTCTCGCGCACCGTCCTGCGGTCCGACCTGGTCGGCCCGGACGACTTCCACGGCGCGAAGTTCTACCGCGAGCTGGCCGGGGCCGACGTCTCCACCGCCTTCGTGGACGCCGTGGCCGCCCGCTTCGACGAGGTCGCCGACGCCGTGGCCGCCGAGGTCAAGGAGCTCCTCGCCGCCGACCGCACCCCCACCTGGGTCGGCTGGGCGGCGGTCGAGCGGATCAGCGAGGAGTACGGCATCCACGACGTCAACCTGGTCAAGCCGGGCGTCGGCGAGACCACCCGCGTGCTGCTGCGCCGCGTACCGTGGAAGATCCTGGCCCAGCGCGGCGCCGGCTCCGACCTGGACCACGTACGCCTGCTCGCGGGGCAGCGCGGCGTACCCGTCGAGGAGGTCGACGGCCTCCCGTACACCTGTGTAGGACTCATCCACCCCCGCTTCACACGCGGCGCCACCGGCGCCGACGGAAAGGCAGTGGCCGCCCAGTGACCCGTCACGGAACCGTCCTCGTCGCCAGTGACCTCGACCGTACGCTCATCTACTCCCCGGCCGCCCTCGGCCTGACCATGCCCGACCCGCAGGCCCCCCGGCTGCTGTGCGTCGAGGTGCACGAGGGCAAGCCGCTCTCCTTCATGACGGAGACGGCGGCGGCGCTGCTGGCCGCCCTGGCCGCCGACCCGGCGGTGGTCTTCGTCCCCACCACCACCCGTACGCGCAAGCAGTACCAGCGGATCCGCTTCCCCGGCCCCCCGGCCCCGTACGCGATCTGCGCCAACGGCGGCCAGCTGCTCGTCGACGGGGAGCCCGACCGGGACTGGCGGCGCGCGGTGGCCCGGCGGCTCGCGCAGGAGTGCGCCCCGCTGGAGGAGGTCCAGGGGCACCTGCTCGCCGTGTCCGACCCGCGGTGGCTGCGCAAGGCGCGGATCGCCGAGGACCTCTTCGCCTACCTGGTCGTCGAGCGGGCCCTGGTGCCCGACGAGTGGCTCAAGGCGCTCACCCGCTGGGCGGAGGAGCGGGGCTGGACCGTGTCCCTCCAGGGCCGCAAGATCTACGCCGTCCCGCGCCCCCTGACCAAGAGCGCCGCGATGCGCGAGGTCGCCCGCCGCACCGGCGCCGCCACCACCCTCGCCGCGGGCGACTCGCTCCTCGACGCCGACCTGCTGCTGGCGGCCGACCGGGCCTGGCGCCCGGGCCACGGCGAACTGGCCGACGCCGGCTGGACCGCACCGACGGTGACCGCCCTGCACGAGGCCGGCGTACTCGCGGGTGAGGAGATCGTCCGTTCCTTCGGGCGGGCGGTTGCGACACTGACCGCATGACCAAGGGCAACAGCACCAAGATCACGGACGAGCTCTACCGCTACGTCCTCGCGCAGAACCCCCCGCTGGACGAGTTCCAGCGGGGGCTGGTCGCCACCACCTGGGAGAAGTTCCCCGAATCCGCCGGCATGCAGTCGGCGGAGGAGCAGGGCCCGCTGCTGGCCTTCCTGGTCCGGCTGACGGGCGCCAGGCACGTCGTGGAGGTCGGCACCTTCACCGGCTTCTCCGCCCTGTCGATGGCCCAGGCCCTGCCGGCCGACGGCCGCCTCATCGCCTGCGACGTGTCGGAGGAGTGGACCGCGTACGGCCGCGCGGCGTGGGAGGCGGCGGGCGTCGCGGACCGCATCGACCTGCGCATCGCCCCCGCCCTGGACACCCTGCGCGCCCTGCCGGCGGAGCCGCACATCGACCTCGCCTACGTCGACGCGGACAAGGAGAACCAGATCCTCTACTGGGAGGAACTGGTCCCGAGGCTGCGCCCGGGCGGCCTGATCGTCACGGACAACACCCTCTTCCACGGGACGGTGCTGGACGAGTCCCCCGACAGCAGGGGCGCGGCCGTCCGCGCGTTCAACGACCACGTCAGGGCGGACACCCGCATGGACTCCGTCCTCCTGGCCGTCTCCGACGGCCTCACCCTGTCACGCAAGCGGTAGCGGTGGCGGTGGCGGTGGCGCCAGGGGGTTCCCCGGAGGCTCAGCAGCAGCCGCCTCCGCCGCAGCAGCCCCCGCCGGACGGAGCGGGGGCACTGCCGGTCCCGCCGACGGCGACGGCGGACAGCAGCTTGACGGTGTCGCCGTGCCCGGCGGGGCAGTCGGCGGGCGCGGAGGACTCGGCCATGGGACGGCTCACCTCGAAGGTGTCGTCGCAGGTCCGGCAGCGGTATTCGTAACGGGGCATGCGCACAGGCTAACGGGCCGCCGCCCTGCCCCGGGCGCGTTCCTCCCGGGCGGCCTGCTCGGGGTGGCGGGCGCGCCAGTACGGGTTGTCGTGGGGGAGGGCGCTGCCCACCCTGCCGTACATCCCGAACCACATCAGCATCACGCCGACGACGAAGCTGAACAGCACGTTCTGGATCCTGAAGGCCAGGAAGTTCAGTCCCGTGTCCAGCAGGGCCAGGTTCACGAACCCGCTGGCGATGAAGAGCAGCCCCAGCACGATGTTGAGGGTGGAGGCGAAGGTCCCGCCGATCACCATCCCGGCGACGAGCAGGAGGCCGAAGCAGATCGACAGCACGCTCAGCGCGCCGTTGGTGTTCAGCGCCAGGACGGTGTCGCCGCCGGTGTCGAAGAACCCGATCCGGTGGACCAGCCCCAGTACCCCGAAGACGATCAGCAGCAGGCCCGTCAGTCCGGCGCCGACCCGGTAGACCTTGCTGAGCTTGTGGTCGCTGGGCAGGTGCTCGTCGAGCCGTGCGTTGACGGGGTGCAGCAGCCGCTCCGCCAGCCGGGGGCCCTGCCGTTCGGGGGGCGGTCCGTAGGGCTCGTGGGGGACGTAGGGCGCGTAGTGCTCGTGCGGTTCGGTGCACCCGTAGGCCGCGTGCGGCACGTACGTCTCCGGGCGCGCGGGGGGTGCGTGGCGCTCGCGCGGCCTGTGGAAAGCGTGGGCAGCCATGGCGCCCTCCTCGATTCCGTTCCCGGCACCCTCCAGCATCCGCCGCCACCCGGATCCGGACAACTCCGGGGGCGAGCGGGGGCGTCGGGATCCACCCAGATCCGACGTCCGGAGCCGGGCGGGTCTTACCCGCCGACGCGGCGGCCCCGCATGTCCGCGACGACCCGGCCCACCGCCGCCCGGACCTCCTCCATCTCCTGGAGGAAGTGCCAGTAGTCGGGGTGGCGCCCCTCCAGGCCGCCGAGCGCCCGTTCCATCCGGGCCACCGATTCGTCCAGCGGCCGGGCGTGCCGCGGATCGGGCACGCTGCGGCCCTCCATCGCCAGCCGCTGCGCGTCCCGGATCGCGAACCGGGTGCGCTGCACCTCCGCCTGCGGGTCCCGCGCCACCGCCTCCAGCCGCGACAGCCGGTCCTGCGCCGCCGACACCGCCTCGTCGGTGGCGTCCAGGCCCGTCCGCACCGCCTCGACCAGCGCCGTCACGTCGGCCCAGCGCTGCTCGTCCCGCGCCCGGCCCGCCTCCGCCAACCGCTCCTCGGCCTGCGCGACATCCCGTACGGCCTGGTCGGGAACGTGCTGGAGGTCCTGCCAACAGGCCGCGCTGAACCGGCGGCGCAGCTCGCTGAGCACCGGATCCACCCGGTCCGCCCGGTTGCGCAGCGCCTGCGCCCGGGTCCGCAGGCTCACCAGCCGGTGGTCGATCTCCGCCGCACGCTCCGGCAGCCGCTGCGCCTCGGCCCGTATCGCCTCGGCGTCCCGCAGGATCCGGTCGGCCCGCTGCACGGTCTCCTGCACCCCGTGCTGCGCCGCGCCCTGGTTCAGCTTCGTCAGCTCGGGACCCAGCGCGGCGAGCCGCGCCGCCAGGTCGTCGGCCCGCATCCCCTTGGCCCGTACGGCGTCCAGCGCGTCGCTCGCGCCCAGCAGCGCCGCCTTCGCCCGCTCGCGGGCCGGCGCGACCCGGGCCAGCTGCGTCTCCGCCTTGTCCAGCAGCGGCCGCAGCCCCTGCGCGAACCGCTCCAGCTCCTCCTTGACCCGTACGAGCTCGTCCCGCGCCCGGGTCAGCTGCTGCCGGGCCTGCGCGGCGACGGAGCCCTCCAGGTCGACCCGGTCCAGGTCGTGCGCGTCGACGGCCTCGATGTAGGTGTGGCTGACCTCGTCGATGCGCCGCCCGAGCGCGGCGAACCCATCGGCGGCCTGCCGCGCGGCGGGAGAACCGTCGGCGGCGGCGATGGTCTCCATCGAGATCCGCAGGTCCCGCTGGGCGGTGTCCAGCTCGTAGAACGCGGCCGCGGCGGCATCCTTCGCCGCCTGCGCGTCCGCCCGCCGACTCTCGTCCCGCCCACCGAACCACCGCCGGGATGCCGTCGTCACAGTCCCTCTCCCGTACCCCGTCCGCCAAGCCCGGGTCCATTCTCCCCCACGGGATCGGGTTTGCGTGGGGGGTCGGCCCTGCATGTAGGCTGTCCACTCGTCCACGGGTGCGTAGCTCAGGGGTAGAGCGCTGCTCTTACAAAGCAGATGTCGGCGGTTCGAAACCGTCCGCGCCCACCAGCACGAAGACCCCTCGCCGATCATGGCGGGGGGTCTTTTGCATCCACATCTGACATCAACGGGGACGGTCGGTCACGACCGGGACGGCTTCTGAGCAGCCAATCCATGTGACTCACGGCTTCGCGCTGCGTGTCCTGGACGACGATCTGGCTGTGGCCGAGGATCTCCATCACGACGCGCGGCGGGACGCCGGCGGCGGTGAGCAGCGTCGCCGTACCATGCCGGGCGTCGTGGAGCCGGACGACGCGGAGATCGGCGTTCTTCGCGACGCGGGTGAACGAGCGGTAGAGGTTCCGCGGCTCGATGGGCTGCCCGTTGCGGGTGGTGAAGACGTACCCGGTGTCGGTCCAGTTGTCTCCGGCGCGCTCGCGGGCAGCAGCCTGCTTGAGACGCTGCCACCGCAGGGGAGCGACGCAGATCCGGGGAGCGAGAGCGTCTGCTTGCACCGGGGCCCTTGGGGTCGTCCTCGTACACCTCCCCGGCGACGCGCTGTCGTTGAGTTCTGACCGGGTCCTTCCGGGCGGCGGCGAGGAAGTCGAGCGTCTCGTCGAGCGACCAGGGGGGGAGAGCTCCCGGGCGGCGACGGTGGGCGGCTCGACGAGCGTCGCGACGTTCCGGCTCACCAGCTCCTCACGGCAGGCCGCGGTGAGGGCGGTACGCAGCACGCGGTGCGACTCCTTGGCCGTGGCGGCGCTGGTTTTCTTCTCCAGCTGGACGAGGAAGCGGCGGACGTCGGCGACGCTGAGGGATTCCAGCCGCTTCGAGCCGATCATCGGGACGAGGTAAAGCCGGATGTGCACCTCGTACTTGGCCGCGGTGGTCTTCTTGCGGCGCGGCTTGACGTGCTGCTGGCACATGTATACCCGCTGGGGGTGTGTCAGCCCACCCCCAGCGGGGCGGGTCGGTAGGCCGCAGGTCTGGGCTATCTCCCGCCATGGTGTGCGGGCTGGGGCGTCGGTGGGCCGTGCGGGGGGCTCAAGGACAACCGGTGGCGACCAACGGTGACAGGTCGGCTACGAGGCCCCACTCGATGCGCATGACGCCCTGAGTCATGGAGCAGGCGTAGGCGACGAGCACGAGCTTGACGTCTTCTGACAGCAGGGCGAGGTCGGGATGGGGCTCTTGCTCCTCCGACTCGTCGAGGCCCAAGTCGAAGGCTTGTTGCATGGGCTCGGGGCCGTGCCGGCGTATCAGGGCGGCTCGGAAGCCCGTGGCGCGTCGCAGTCGTGTCGCCGTGACGGGGACGTCTTTCTTCGCGTAGCGGAGCGGATAGACCACATGGTCACTAAGGATCATGAGCGTTCGTCCCTGTAAGCGCACAGGAGTGGCCGCGGGGAGTGAGGCGAGGCCTACTTGCAGTTCCTCGTACTGCGCGGCGTACAAGCCGTGTTCGTATGCCTCCAGGGTCTGGGTCTGTACTCCTTCGTGGCCGTTACGGGCTCGGGCATGGGCTCGAACCAAGCTGGCGGGGATCAGGTCGCCCAAGGGCCCTGCAGCGTCGCCGAAGGTCTTCTCGGCCCACCCTGGCACGGTTGCCATGACCTACCGCCCTTCCCCCTTGTGGCACCTGAGTGCCGAGCAGCAACGAAACCGTGCAGGCTGGGTGCGAGCCGCGCTAGAGGGCATACGGCGCATGACGAGGCGCACAGCGTCCGGCATCGGTTGCGTCGGGTGGCAGGTGGCCGTCAGTGGTGGGCCGTACGCTGCCGCCATGCACAGAGGAGCGATCACACAGGGATCCGTGCTCAAGGCCATCGCGGAGTACGACGAGTTGGGACAGGCTGAGTTCCTAGCGAAGTACGGCTTCGGCGAGGCTCGCTCGTACGTTGTGGTGCACGAGGGGCGGGAGTACGACTCCAAAGCCATAGCCGGCGTGGCGCACCAGTGGGATCAGGGGCGAGCTCTCAGACCTGATGAGTTCAGCGGAGGCAAGGAGCACGCCGTGGCGTGGCTGACGCGGGCAGGCTTCCAGGTCAAGGCCGTCAAGAATCCTGATTGGGCCCGGGATGAGATCATCCTTGCCTGTCAGCTCGTGAGGGAGAACGGCTGGAAGGGGCTGGATGCTCAGGACGCCAGGGTGGTCGAGCTGTCCGGCCTGCTCCAGCTGCTTCCCATCCACGCCGAGGCGGAGCGCAACGAGAAGTTCCGCAACCCGAACGGAGTGGCACGCAAGACGTTCGACATCGCCACGCGACACCCGGAGTACCAGGGCAAGCCCACCAACGGCGGCGCCCTCGACGTGGCGGTGCTGATGGAGTTCCTTGCCCGGCCCGACGAGATGACCGAGGCCGCTCGACTCATTCGGCAGGGCATCTTGACCGGCGAGTTGCAGAGCCTTGCGCCGACCGAGGACGAGGAGTTCGACGACTACAGCGCTCCTGAGGGACGGCTCCTCATGCGCCGGCACCAGGCCCGCGAGCGGAACAAGAGCCTGCGGAAGAAGAAGATCGCTTCTGTGACTCAGCGCGGTGGGCGGCTGGCGTGTGAGGCGTGTGGGTTCGACTTCGAGCAGGTCTACGGCGACCGCGGTGCTGGGTACATCGAGTGCCATCACGTTGTGCCGTTGCACGAAGCGGGCCAGGGGCGGACCAAGCTCAGCGATCTCGCCCTCATATGTGCCAACTGTCACCGCGTGATCCATCGGCGTGCGCCATGGCCGACACCTGAGGAGCTGCGGGCCTCCATCGAGCGAAAGCATGCAGCTGACAGGCGTGCCGCGGAAGCCATTGCACGGCCACGCAGGGCGGCTGACGAGCAGATGCCGAACCCGTGATCTGACATCCACTGCTGACATCAACGGCGGCACATAGAGGCAGTCCCGGAGGACCGTGAACGACAGTCATCGCCAGGGCCATCGGGGTACTCAGCCGCCGTAGGGCGGGCTTACAGAGCAGATGTCGGCGGTTCGAAACCGTCCGCGCCCACCAGTGCAGAGGCCTCCAACCGATCTTGGTTGGGGGCCTCTGACGGTAGTTCTTGACGGCAGTCAGCCCGTCGTGGGCCTACGCCGCAGCAGCCGGTCCATGTGCCCGATCGCCTCCCGTCGGGTCTCCTCCGTCACGTGAGTGTAGATGTTCATCGTGACGGCGATCTGCGAGTGCCCCAGGATCTCCATCACCACCCGCGGGGGCACTCCGGCGGCGAACAGCAACGTGGCGCAGCCGTGCCGGGCGTCGTGCAGGCGGACCCGAGGGAGCGGGATCACCCGCGTCCACCGGTTCTTGGCGGAGTCGGAGTACGGCTCCTTCTGAACGCGCTGGATCTGGTTCCGCACAGTGAGGTCCGGCGGCTGAGGTCGATGTCCGACCAGCTGAGCCCGAACCGAGCGCACGGCGAGGTCTGGTCGAGGTCCCAGAGCTTCAGCTCGAAGACCCAGGCAGGAAGCCGCGGAGATGCCTGGGACCAACGACCCGTATGGGCGAGCCGTCAAGCACGACTTCAGCTGCTTTAAGTACAACGTCGTCAGGTCCCACTACGACACCTTGAGCTTTGGGGACGAGCTTTTCCAGCGCCTCGGCCACGTAGGTTGTAACCTGATGATATCCCTTGCGTCGGACTTCTCCAGCTCCGCCGTACTTGCATTCAAAAAGGTACGCAGAGACGCCTTTCTGGATTATGGCGACGTCGGCACCTACCGGGTCTGCGGAACTCGCAAATACCCCTTCCATCAGGTCGATGTAAGGAGACGGCACGCCATAGTGATCCCATATCCTACTCGCTTCGAACCAAATGTCCCAGGTTTGCCCGTCCGGCGATACCGTGACGTAATTTGGCCCGCCTCTTTTGCTCCCGGACAGCGGGCGCAGACTAGCTAGTTTCCATCCCGCATCGCGAAGGCTTTTGAGTAGGACTCCGAGGGCACCCAGATGAAACAATCGCCATCGAACATCATCGTCAGGCAATAGGTGTCGCCTGGCAAACTCCAGCAGGTCTGGCTTGTCGGCGTCGGCAAGGAGTTCCGCGACATCCGCAAGGTGAGTCCAAGGTGCGCCTGACCTCCGCAAAGCGATGATGTCTTGCCGGGTCGGACGGATACCAGTCGAGGCTTCGAGAGGGGGCTGCTTTCTCACGGCGAACAGCGTGGATAGTTCCTCCTTCGCCGCGCCTTTCAGGGACTCCCTCTCCAGCTGCAGAGCATCTTTGCGGATCTTCGCGATCTGATCAATGGTCCAGCTGAGAGATGTCGCCATCACTTGATCTGCAACTCTTGCCCGCTCGTTCACGACGAATCCGTCTGCTGGCCAGCCTCGGCGGACTGCCGAAGCGACCCAATCAGTGCCCGGGTCCGGACTAGGAGATACCCTGCGGGTCCTTCTGCTACTTGCCGGTAGAGCATCGGTCCAGTCGGTGGCCTTCCTGGGCCACCCCTTGAGCAGCGCGACCACCTGGGCATACAGCACACGATTGGCACGCTGTTGAATTTCAAGCGAAGACCACTTCACGTCGGCCCAGTCGTCCGCAATGCCAGCCAGGGCATTGTAGAGCTGAGCTTTACTGCTCCAGCCTCGAAGGACCTCCTCCAGCCCGTCTTCGGGTATTTCATGCTTATGTGAGACCGAATTCAGATCGGACATCATCGAATATGTTGCAGTTGCTGGTTGATCCAGTTCCATTCCGACCCGAGCGCATCTTTCTCTGACAATTTCTCACCGAGTTCATCCAGGGTGGGGTCATCAAGTCGTGCAAGCCACGGCCCGAAACAGATAAGGTACGCCTCGGCCAGTAGTGCTCCGAGGGTGGCGTCGGAGACCTTGAGTCCGATGGTTACACTCTGTGGTAGCGAAAGGAAGAGCGCTGGCCCCATCGCGGTGTCCGGAGATGTGTAATGAATCTCATATATGCGCGAGACGCGATCCGCGAGATCGGATAGCTGGTCACTCAAAAGAGGCAGGCCACTTGCCCGTTCAAGGAAAATTTCACGGAACAAACTAGGTTCGGGTGGAGCGATGGGGATCTGTGCAAACCTACGCCCGAGTGCAAGACCGAAGCGAAATACCCGTTGGGCGTCAAGAGAGTTGTATGTGCCGATGAGGCGCCACTCTTGGCCAGCCTTGTACTCGATTATTCTGAGCTGCGCCGCCCCTCCAGGTATCCCTTCATCTTCAGTCATTGGGGACGAAACCGGTGTGTCTGCCCATCCCAAACGAATTTCGGTCGGATCTCCCGGTGCCGCACGGCCGACAGTGACCGACTCCATCGAGTCGCCGGTCAGCCACGTGAGAAGGCCGCCGAAAATCCGGTCCATGTCTGCCCGATTGGCCTCATCGATGAGAAGCCATTTGTCTTCCTGAATAGCCTGCAATACATAGCCCGGCGCGAAGTGGATAGATCCCTTACTGTCGATGGTGTCACCACCGATGAGCTCGCGAACCGTCCAACTTTCGTCAGCCGTCACAGTCATGAGCTCGTGAGGCACCTCCATGCCGTAGGCGGATGGGTCGGCCTGCACCTCTCGTATGACCTCCCAGATCAGGGAGGACTTGCCAGTACCTGGCGGCCCAACGAGCATGATCGCCTTATGTGAGGCGATAGCGTTTTTCAGCATCCTTCGGGTTCGCTCGTCGATCTTCAGCACAGGCACCAGGCGTGGTGCCGGGGCCGTCTGGGCAACCGTCGCGTCGAGGGGGAGGGTCGCAAAGACATCGCTTCCGGCCGCAGGAACTCCTTCGACCGACAATCCGCCCAGGGTCGACCGAAGGATGTTGGTCAAACGCTCAGCTTCAGGACCTGGGTGTCCGATGAGCAGATGCCTGGGCACCCACGCAGGGGATGCCCCCTCATGCTGCTCCATGAGCATCAGTGGCTGGCCGGTACGTCTGACGACGTTCCGTGCTGCCTCGATGCCGGCCTCGTACTCCTGTGGGTACGGAATCAGAGCGATCAACAGACCCGCTTGCTGCGCGCGACTCGACTGCGTCATCCGCACGGCCATGTTGCCAGCCTTGCTGACGTAGCCCGTGTAGATCTTCCCAGGTCGAAGACCGATCAGTTCAGAGAGTCGACTCTCCAACTGTCGGTACTTCGTAGCGCTGGGAGCTGGGTGGTTGATGCCGGCCAGCAAGCGGTCAATCTCGATCAAGGTGTCGGACACGAGGCGAGGGTAACCGCTATCTGAGGTTCAGAGGAGGAGAACCCAGGACCTCACATCGCACAAAGCACCTATCGTTGAAGCAGCGTTGAGGCTCCACTAGCCGCAGACAAGTCGCTAGAGGAGACGTGTTGGCCGGGTCAGCTCGACGTGCTCCTTCATGTGGAGGAGGAACGTCTCATCGAACCTCAGATTTGCCTTTTGCGCGCGTGAGTAGAAGCCGGCGGCCGCGCGGTGACTCAGCGGGCTGAGCCCTTCACGGTCGACGAGGTCCATGAGGTGTGTGTACTCGCGATGCTCCGGCCACATGGATACGTAGGAGCGCCACCTTTTGCCCTTGTGTCCCCATGCCGCAGTGGGCCATCGAGCGCCTTCCGGCAAGCTGTCGCCTTCGGCCTTGTCGTATTCCCCCGGGCTCACAAGCTGCTCACCCAGCCACTGCGAAACGCCGACTGTGACCGCGTTGCCGACCAACTTCCAACGGTCACGCCCGCCTTTTTTGTCGGCCGTCGCTTCGGTCAATGTCCAATCCTTGGCGAACCCCTGAAGTCGCTCGGCGTCAGTGATGGACGGGGTCACAATCCGGTAGCCAGAAGGGTTCCCAGGTATCCAGATGCCTGGGGGTGACGGGATGCTCAGCCCCGAGCCGCCCTTCACCGTGGGAACCGCGTCGCGTGCCCACCCCAAACCGCGGAGACCCTCGGTCCAGTAGAAACCATGAGCGTCGCCTGCCCGCCCGCTCTCATCGGGCTCACCTGCGTCCTCGGCAAGAAGCACACTCCGAGGGTCCTCGATACGACTGGCGACGAAGAGAACACGCTGACGCCGCTGCGGCACTCCCGTGAATCGAGAGTCGACGAGCCGGTATGCCCACGCGTACCCGAGAGCTTCGAGCTCTTGTACGAGGTGGAGCATCGCCTTGCCCTTGTCAAGCACCAGCATGTTCCGCACGTTCTCAAGCACAAGCCAGCGCGGGTGGTGCTTCTGGAGCAAGCGGAAGACATGGGACACAAGGCCTGACTGCTCCCCCCCAATGCCAGCGGTACGACCGGCTTGGGAGAGATCCTGGCAGGGAAACCCTGCTGTCACGACGTCCACATCGCCGGGAAGGGCATCAAGCTGCTGAACGTCAGGCTCAAGGGGAATATCAGGGAAATGCCTGGTGAGAACAGCCTGGGCCGGTGACCAGACCTCGCAGAGCAGCACAGTCTCCAGCCCGGCCCTACTGAGGCCCAGCTCAAGACCACCCACGCCAGCGAAGAGACCCGCCACCCGGAGGGGCGGGTGACTGACCACTTGCTCACTTCTCACGGTGGAGATCCTGTCATACAGGGCCTACGTCGACTGCGTCACGGAGCACTCTCGTCAGACGCGTCCAGGCAACTCTGACCTGCTGAAAAATGCGAGGCGCACGGGCTTCCGGAGCAGTGTGCCGGTGGTGCTCGTGTCCGTGACCAAGCCCGCGATCATGAACAGCTCTCGGTGTCAGTTACACCAGGGCGGCTGGTCGAGTTATGGAGTGGCGCAGCGGAAGAAGAAGGACGCTGAGGCCAAGATGCGGACGCTTCGGAAGAAGAAGTGAGCTGGTGGGTGGGCTGCCGCTGACGTCCATGGGTGACATCGATGGAGGCGGATCCGGCAGTGCCGGGCGGTCGCGGAGAGGTGTTGCGGCCTGGGCTGAACGGGGTGGCGGGTGCGGTTTGGGCGAGCTTGCACAGGAGAGGTCGGCGGTTTGGGACCGGCCGTGTTCATCAGTGCAGAGGCCTCCAGCCGATCTTGGTTGGGGGCCTCTGGCGTGTTGCGAGGGGGTGGCGTGCGTGCCGGTGCCGGGGGGGTGCACGGGGTGGGGGGTTCGTCAAGGTACGGGGTTTCGGGGGGTGACCCGGGGTGGGGGGGCTGGGCTTACTGGAGGTCCGGTCGCGGCGGAGCGACGGGAAGCGAGAGGAGCAGCAGCCATGTCCCACCAGGTCCACACGGCGGGTCCCACCCCTGCCAAGCGGCGGATGTTCCGCTACATGATGGTCCTCACCTCGGCCGCCTTCATCGCCGGCGGTGTCGCGTCCCTGCCGGCGTCGGCGTCGGCGGCGGAGCTGCCGCGGGCCCCGGCGGCCGTGAAGGGCGGGGCGCTGCCTTGTCCGTCCGGCTACGTGTGGCGGGACAGCTACGACGGCGACGCCCTGTGCGTCACGCCGGCCGAGCGGGACCGGGTGCATGCGCTGAATCCATACCGGCAGCCCGGTGGGGGTGCGTACGGGCCGGCCACCTGCAAGCCGGGCTACGTGTGGCGGGAGAAGTGGGTCGGGGACACGCTGTGCGTGACGCCCGCCGAGCGGGCCCGGGCCAAGGCGCACGGGCAGCTGATCGACAACGGGCCGAACCTGATTGGCATACCCGGGATGTGATCCCCGTCCACGAGCCCCCGGCCGGTCGCGGCCGGGGGCTTCGGGGTGCGCTGGGCGGGGTCAGGCGTTGGGGCGCTTTCCGTGGTTGGCCTTCTTCTTCTTGCGGGCGCGCTTCTTGTTCCCTCGCTTGGCCATCGGACGTCTCCCTCGATTCGCCTGTCATGCGGATGTTCCGGGCGTTCGCCAGTCTAGGATCCGGGGCGGTTTCCCGCGCGGCGGCGCGGGGACCATCCCGCGCAGGGGGTGGGGCGCGTGGCCGGTGTCGGGGAGTGGGTCGGGGCCGTCGGGGCGTTCGGGCTGGGGGCCTGTGGGCTGGGGCTCGCGGCCTGGTGGCCGGGCCGGGACCGGTTCGAGCGGGAGCGGGACGCCGAGCGGGAGCGGCTGCTCGCGCAGATCGGGCGGCGGGAGCCCGAGGAGGGCGAGCCCCGGCTGGTGGACGCCTCCAGGGGGCGGGGGGAGCCCGAGAGGGAGCGGTACGACGACTTCACGCCGGTCCTCGTCGAGTACTACGCCTACGGGCTGGCGCAGGCGCGCAGCAGCTTCGCCACCAGCCAGCGGTTCGCCGGGGTCGGGGCGGCCGTGCTGCTCTTGGGGATCGGGCTCGCGGTGTGGAAGGCCGAGAGCGGCGGGGAGGCGTACCTCGGGGTGGTGACCAGTTCGGTCGGGGTGGTCGTCACCCTGGTCGGGCAGCTGTTCCACCGCAGGGCCGACGCCGCGCTGCGGCACATGGCCGCCCAGACCGCCTCCCTCCGGGAGGACCGGCGGGCCGCGGAGAGCACCCGGCAGGCGATCGCCCTGCTGGAGGACGTCTCCGACCCGGACCTGCGGGCGCGGCTGCAGGCCGGGATCATCATGCGGCTTTCCGGGGCACAGCTGCCGCCCGCGGGGTCATAGTGGAGGTATGTGCCGCTCGATCAAGACCCTGCGCCCGCCCGCCATCCCCGAGAAGGCCACCGAGGAGGAGATCCGCGCGGCCGCGCTCCAGTACGTACGGAAGGTGTCCGGGTTCCGGGCGCCGGCCGCGCACAACCAGGAGGTCTTCGACGCCGCCGTGGACGCCGTCGCCGAGGCGACGCGGCTGCTGCTGGACGGGGTGCAGGTGCGTGGGCGGGCCGCTGCCGCGGTGTGAGGGTCAGCGGGCCTCCGCCGCGCGGCGGCGCAGCAGCCAGATCCCGGCGCCGAGCGCACCGGCCGCGAGGGTGCCGCCGAGAGCGATCTGGGCCCGGCTCATCGAGTCGACGCTGCCGCCGAGGCCGCCGCGGGCGGCGCCGGGGGAGACCTGGAGGGTGACGGTGACCCGGCGCCCGCCGCACTCGAAGGTGACGGGGTACGAGCCGGGCGTGGCGTCGCTGAAGACGGTGGCCGAGCCGAAGAGGTTGCTGGCGGTGGAGTTGCCCGGGGCCAGTGAGACGGCGTTGAAGACCCGGGAGGACGCCCGGCCGGTCCGGGTGCTGCAGCCGTCGACGTTGAGGCCGACGCGGCCGCCCGGTGCGACGGTGCCGGGGGAGACGGTGGCGGAGGGGGTCGCACCGCCGGCCGGTACGGCGGAGGCGAGCGTGGCGGGTGCGGCGGCTGTGAGGACCAGTGTCGCGGCGGCGACTCCGGTCAGACGATGCCGGATGCGCGTGGGGGGCATGGCGGGATCTCCTCGGGCTCCTCGGAACGGCGCGTCCGGGGCACGGATGTGACGCCGATTCGGTGGCGCGCCGTGTTCTGGACGCTAGAAGCCGGGGCGGCGGGCCGCGATTGCTGCCGGGTGAACGGGTGACCCGGTGGTCCACCCGGCCCATCCTCCGGGGGTTCCTCGGCCGGGGTCAGGCCGTGGCCGCCGGTGTGGCCGGCGGGCGGCGGAGGAGGAAGGCGGCCAGGGAGCCCGCGGCGAACAGGGCGAGCAGAGAGACCGCCGTGCCGAGCCAGGCCGTGCCCAGCCACTGGGTGCCGAAGTAGCCCAGCGCCACGCTGTAGCTCGCCCAGCTCAGGCCCGCCAGGACGGACCACGGCAGGAACTCCGCCACCGGGCGCCGCGTCTTGCCCGCGCCCAGCGAGACCACCGACCGGCCCGCCGGGGCGAAGCGGGCCAGCACCACCAGCAGGCCGCCGCCACGGGCCAATGCCGTGCCGAGGCGTTCGTGGGCCCGGGTCAGGCGGCGGGAGCGGGCGATGGCCCGGTCCAGGCGCGGCCCGCTGTGCCGGGCCAGCCGGAAGGCCGCCATGTCACCCAGCACCGACGCCGAGGCGGCGACCGCCAGCAGCAGGGTCACGTCGGGCACCCGCGCGGCCGTCCCGCCGGCCGCCGCCGCGGCCGCGGCGCCGCTGATCACCAGCACCCCGCTCGGCAGCACGGGCAGGAACACGTCGAGCAGGACCGACACCGCCACCAGGACGTAGATCCACGGGCTCGCGGTCAGCGACCCCATCGTCTCGATCACAGCGGGACTCCCCAGTCCGGAACGCCGCGTGGTCGCGGGGAGGCGGCAGGGGCGGCTTGACAGCCATACAGCGTACGCCCGGCGCCCCCGCGCCGGAGCCCCGCCCTACTCCGCTCCGGTGAGGTCGCGGTCCAGGACCGTCACCAGGCGGGCACCGGGCCGCGACCTGCGGGCCTGGTCGAGCCGGAGCCTGGCCCCGCGCCCCTCCAGGGTCAGTGTCATCAGCTGGTTGCCGAACCACGGGCCGCCCGTACGCCGCCAGCTCAGCGGCGGCCGCCCCGTCCGGCCGTGCCGCGAGAAGCCGCGCCCCAGCCAGCGGCCCAGCCGTGACCAGCCCAGCCGGAAGCCCCATTTCACCACCGGGTGGATGGAGTTGTGCACCGGCGAACAGGTCAGCTGGAAGACCCGCGCCGTACTGGGTATGAGCGGCTCCGCCACGTACGCGTGATGCACGTCCCCGGACAGGACGGCGACGGTCGCCGGAGCCTTCGGGCCCGTCCCGACCTCCTCGATCAGGTCGCTCAGCGCGGCGAAGGAAGCCGGGAACGCCGCCCAGTGCTCCAGGTCGCCGCGCCGCCGCAGGTCCTCCCCGATCCGGGCCCACCGCCCCCCGCGCTCCCCGCGGCAGAGCGCGGCGTTCCACACTTCCGCGTCGTGGATCAGCGGAGGCATCAGCCAGGGCAGGGAGGAGCCGATCAGCAGGTGGTCGTAACCGCCGTGCCCGGACAGGGCGTTCTCCCGGAGCCAGCGCTGCTCCGCAGGATCGAGCATGGCGCGGCCGTCCTCGGCGAGCACCCGGGCGGCCCGGGTGTCGACCATCAGCAGCCGCGTCCGGCCGAAGTCCCGCCGGTAGCTCCAGCGCACCGATGCCGGGTCGGCGTCGGCGGCGGCCGCGAAGGCGCGCAGCGCGTCCGTGCCGTCGGGGGTGGCCCGTACGGCCGCGTACAGGGGGTCCGCCGCGAGCTCGGCGGGGGAGAGGTTGCCCAGGTGCTGGTACACCCAGTACGACATCAGGCCGCTGAGGACCCGCTCCGGCCACCAGGGGGTGGCGCGCATCCCGGCCTGCCAGGAGGCGCTGGTGTTCCAGTCGTCTATGACGTCGTGGTCGTCGAACACCTGCAGGCTGGGGACGGTGGACAGCAGCCAGCGGATCTCCGGGTCGCCCCAGGACTCGTCGTAGAGGCGGGTGTACTCCTCGTAGTCCGCGACCTGGGCGCCCGGGGCCTCGCTCAGGTCCCGGCGGGCCGCCAGCCACCGCCGGGTGTCCTTCGACAGCTGGTCGGCGTAGACCTGGTCGCCGAGCAGCAGTACGAGGTCCGGCCGGGGCTGCGCGGGGTCGGCGGCCAGCCGCGCCGCGAGGGTGTCGAGGGCGTCGGCGCCGTGCGGCCCGCGGCGGCCGGCGGGCGGGGCGGCCTGCCGGCAGGAGCCGAAGGTGATGCGCAGGCCGGGCGCCGGACGGCCGGCCCCGCCCCCCACGGCCGGGGTGGCGATCGTGCTGGGCGGGAAGCGGCCACCCGGCTCGGGCCAGACGGGGAGGCCGTCGAGCAGGACCTCGTACGCCGTGGCCGTGCCGGGCGTCAGACCGGTGACGGGTATCAGGGCGTAGTGGTGGCCGGTGATCTGGAAGGTCCGGGCGCTGCCGCCGGACCCGTCGGCGCACCTGACCTCCGCCGTGCACGGGCGGTCCGCCTCGACCCATAGCGTGGCGGAGCCGCCCGTGTCCCAGTCGACGTAGCGCAGCAGCGGTCCCAGTCGCAGTCCGGCCATCCGACTCCCCCTCCTCGACAGCCCTTTCGATCACGGTACGGGGCGCGGAGGGGGCCCGGCCTCCCCCTCGCGGGGGATGGCGGGGGTGAAAATCCCCGGGAGCGGCGGGGTGTCAGCAGCCGTTCAGGACGTTCACCAGGGCGGTCTTCTCCCCGGCGTCCATGCTCAGCCCCCAGTACTGCTTCACCTGCACCCACGAACGGGCGTACGTACAGCGGTAGGCGGTCCGCGGCGGCAGCCACTTGCCGGGGTCGAGGTCGCCCTTGGCCTGGTTGACGTTGTCCGTGACGGCTATGAGCTGGGGGCGGGTGAGGTCGTTGGCGAACTGCTGGCGCTTGGCGGTGGTCCAGGTGTTGGCGCCCGAACGCCAGGCCTCGGCGAGCGGGACCATGTGGTCGATGTCGACGTCCGAGGCGGCGGTCCAGGTGGCGCCGTCGTACTCGGAGTACCAGCTGCCGCTGACGGCGGCGCAGGAGGAGTCGGTGACGACGTTCACGCCGTCGCGCTTGAGGACCGTCTCGCGGGTGTTGCAGGTGCCGGAGACCGTGATCCAGTGCGGGAACTGGGAGCGGCTGTAGCCGGTGAGGGTGCCCTCGGCCGCCGGCGTGACGGTGGCCAGGTAGGCGCGGGCCTCGGCGGCGCTGATCGGGGTGGGCGGGGAGGCCAGGGCGGCCGGGGCGTTCACGAGGGAGGTGAGGGCGGCGAGCGCGACGGCGGACGCGAGGACGCCGGCGCGCCCGGCGCGGCGGATGCGACGCGCGTAGACGGAGGGCGTGCGGAAGGGCGTGAGGGGCATGAGGGGCTCCCTGGAGCGGGGGGTTGACGGCCGTGCGGCCCCGGCGGGGCGCGGCCATGGTGTCGGCGCCGGATGTCGCGGCGATGGGCGCCAGGTGACAGATTGCCGACATGAGCACGTCACATCAAGAAGATCAACGCCCCGCGCTCAAGGGGAAGTTGAGATTCCGGCCGCGAGGGCGGGGCAGGGTGGGGTCAAGCTCGCATTCCGGGCGCCCGCCCCGGCGGTCGCGGTCGCGTACCCTGGACGGAGCAGAAGGGGAGTAGCTCTTCGCCGGACCGTCGACATACTGCTGGGTCACCCCAGCCGGCGCCCGGAGGCGAGCCGCGTCAGCGGACCGCCAGCGAGACCTTCGGCCGCAGTGTCCTGTCCATGTGACGCGACGCGCGTGGCGCAGCATGCCGATACCGCATGCGCGCGGTGCGCGGTGTGTCGACGTATTCCAGGGCGCCGTCGAGCCGAAGCGACCCCTGATACTCCCCAGGTCTCTCGGTTCCGATGGCGTCCTGCCCGACCGATCGAGGTTTCTCCCCCGTGTTCAGCTTCACCGTGCTGGCGATCGCCTTCGGCGTCGTCTTCCTCGCCGAACTCCCCGACAAGACGGCCCTGGCCGGCCTGATGCTCGGCACCCGCTACCGGGCGTCGTACGTCTTCGTGGGCGTGGCCGCCGCCTTCGCCGTGCACGTCGCGCTCGCCATCGCCGCGGGCAGCGTGCTCACGCTCCTGCCGCACCGGCTCGTCCAGGCCGTCGTCGGCCTTCTCTTCCTCGCGGGCGCGGCCATGCTGCTCCTGAAGAAGAGCGACGAGGAGGAAGAGGTCAAGCCGCCCGCCGACCAGTCCTTCTGGAAGGTCTCCGGCGCCGGCTTCATGCTGATCCTGGTGGCCGAGTTCGGCGACCTGACCCAGATCATGACCGCCAACCTGGCGGCGCGGTACGACAACCCGCTCTCCGTCGGCCTCGGCGCCGTGCTGGCGCTCTGGGCGGTGGCGGGCATCGGCATCCTGGGCGGGCGCACCCTCATGAAGTACGTGCCGCTGCGGCTCATCACCAAGGTCGCGGCGTGCGTCATGGCGGCGCTGGCCGGGTTCTCCCTCTACGAGGCGATCACGGGCTGACGCGTGCCGCGCCCCCGGGCCCCGGCGCGGCCTCCGCGCCGGGGCGGGGGATCATCGCGCCGGCGTGAGGGTGAGCCGGACGGAGCCGTCCCCGGCGGCGCCGACGCGCACCGCGGTGAGGTCGTCGACGTGGACGGTCGGGCCGTGGGCGGCGGCGCGCGGGCCTATGCCGATCACGCGCATGCCGGCCGCCAGGCCCGCCGCGATGCCGGCGCCGGAGTCCTCGAAGACCACGCAGTCGGCCGGGTCCACGCCGAGCTCCGCCGCACCCTTGAGGAAGCCCTCCGGGTCGGGCTTGCTGGCCCCGACGGACTCGGCGGTGACGCGCACGTCCGGCATCGGCAGGGCCGCGGCCGCCATGCGGACCGCGGCCAGGGCGGCGTCGGCGGAGGTGACCAGGGCGTGCGGCAGACGGGCGATGGCCGCCATGAACTCCGGCGCGCCCGCGACCGGCACCACGCCGTCGGTGTCGGCCGTCTCGCGGGCCAGCATCTCGGCGTTCTCCGCGTGGTTGACCTCCATCGGGCGCTCGGGGAGCAGGAGGGCCATGGTGGCGTAGCCCTGCCGGCCGTGGACCACCTTCAGGGCCTCCCGCGGGTCCAGCCCGTGCGACAGCGCCCACTCGCGCCAGCAGCGCTCGACCACCGCGTCGGAGTTGACGAGGGTGCCGTCCATGTCCAGGAGCAGCGCCCTGGCGTTGAGGATGACGTGGGCGGAAGCGGTGCTGGCCGACATCGGCGGGGCTCCAGACGGGGCGGGAGAAGAGAACAAGCGGTTCCGCCCACCGGTCAGGGGGTGCGGGCGGAACCACTTTGTTCCTACACGATACAAAACCCGGGGCGGTGTGCGCCACCGCCCCGGGCGTGAGTCATCCCTCCAGGGCCCGCCGGGTGTCCGGACCGTAGACGCCCCAGGGGTCCCCGTAGACCCCGTACTCCATCTGGAAGTCCGTCACGGCCCGCTCCACGGAGCGGCCGTAGCGGCCGTCGAACCGGCCGTCGTACATCCCCCGGTCCGCCAGCAGCCGCTGGAGCTTCAGCACCTCGGGGCCCGAGTCGCCGGAGCGCAGCGTGGCCGGCTTGGCGGGCGGCGGCGGGGGCGGGGCGACGGGCTTGGTCGCGCGGGGCGGGCTCGCGGAGGGGGACGGCGACGGCGGGGCGGACGTACGGGAGGGGCTCGGGGAGGCGGACGCGGAGGCCGAGCGGGAGGCGCCGGCCGAGGGGGACGGCGAAGCCGGGGCGGAGGGGCTCTCCGCGGGGCCGGACGGGTTCTGTGACGGGCCCGCCGGCGCCCCGCCCGTCACCGGGACCGACGGTTTGGGGTCGGCCAGGGCGGTGTCGTCCTTCCCGGAGCCCGTGAACAGGCCGATCGCCAGCGCCGCCACCCCGGCCGCCACCACGGCGCCCGCCACGGCCGGCACCGGGACCGCGCGCCGCCGCTTCGGCCGCCCGGCCCCCGGCCGGAGCCCCTGCGCGGGCACGGCCCGCAGCCGCATCGTCCCGTCGGACGCCCCCGGCCCGGACGCCCCCGGCCCGGAAGCCCCCGGCCCGGCGGACCGGGGCGCCGCCGGCACGGGCGGCATCACGGTGGTCGGCGCGCCGTCGCCCTGGACGGGCCACGCCGCCGGGTCGGCGGGGACGGGTGGGATCACGGTGGTCGCGGCGTCCTCGCCCTGGCCGGGCCACGCCGCCGGGTCGGCGGGGACCGGCGGGAGCATGGTCGTCGGGGCCTCGGCAGGGGCGTCGGACCATGCCGCTCCGGTGGGCGGGGGCGGGGGTATGGGCGGCATCGCCGTCGTCGGGGCCCCGTCGGCCTCGGGCGGGAGCGTCGGGAAGGGGGTGCCGGCGGCGGGGCCGGGCTGGGCCACGGCACCCAGGACCGGCTGGGGCGGTGGGGCCGCGACCGTCCCCTCGGCGTCGGGCACGCCCATGTACGGGCGGATCCGCAACGGGTTGAACCCCACGCCCCGCGCGCACGCGCAGTCGGCGCCCGCGGCGCCGCATTCCGGACAGCGCTCAGCGCTCACTGATAACCCCTCCCCTGGACACTGCGAGCGATTATGCAGACCCCTTCGGCCCCACCCAACCCTTCCGAGAGGCCATAACGGGACGGACCGCTCAGGATGGAGGTGTCGATCAGGCGTGAGGAGGAGCCGATGGCTCAGGATGTGACCGCGTCGCCAGTGAACCCCGCCCAGGGCGCAGAACACGCCTCGCGCGAGGTTCTCGTCTCGATCGGGGCCCTGTTGCTGGGCCTGCTGATCGCCGCACTCGACCAGACCATCGTCTCCACCGCCCTCCCCACGATCGTGAGCGAGCTCGGCGGCATGGAGCACCTGTCCTGGGTGGTCACCGCCTACATGCTGGCGTCCACCGCCGCCACGCCCCTGTGGGGCAAGCTCGGCGACCAGTACGGGCGCAAGAAGCTGTTCCAGTACGCCATCGTCATCTTCCTCATCGGCTCCGCGCTCTGCGGCCTCGCCCAGGACATGCCGCAGCTGATCGGCTTCCGCGCCCTCCAGGGCCTGGGCGGCGGCGGGCTGATGGTGCTGTCGATGGCGATCGTCGGAGACATCGTCCCGCCCCGCGAACGCGGCAAGTACCAGGGCCTCTTCGGTGCCGTCTTCGGCGCGACCAGCGTGCTCGGACCCCTGCTGGGCGGCCTGTTCGTGGACCATCTCTCCTGGCGCTGGGTCTTCTACATCAACCTCCCCATCGGTCTCGTCGCCCTCGTCGTCATCGCGGCGGCCCTGCGGATCCCGGCCCGTCCCTCCCGGCACACCATCGACTACCTCGGCACCGTCCTGATCGCCGGCGTCGCCACCTGCCTCGTCCTCGTCGCCTCCCTCGGCGGCAGCTGGGGCTGGGGCTCGGCCCGGATCGTGGGCCTCGCCGTCCTCGGCGCCGTCCTCCTCGTCGCCTTCCTGTCCGTCGAGCGGCGGGCCGCCGAACCCGTCCTGCCGCTCAAGCTGTTCCGGATCCGCACCTTCACCCTCTGCTCGGTGATCAGCTTCATCGTCGGCTTCGCCATGTTCGGCGCGATGGTCTACCTGCCGACCTTCCTCCAGGTCGTCCGGGGCGTCTCCCCGACCATGTCGGGCGTCCACATGCTGCCGATGGTGCTCGGCCTGCTGATCGCCTCCACCGCCTCCGGGCAGATCGTCAGCCGCACCGGGCGCTGGAAGGTCTTCCCCCTCGCCGGCACCGCCGTCACCGCCGTCGGACTGCTCCTCCTGCACCAGTTGCGGCGCACCAGCTCCGACCTGGAGATGAGCGCCTACTTCTTCGTCTTCGGCGCCGGCCTCGGCCTGGTCATGCAGGTGCTCGTCCTGGTGGTGCAGAACGCCGTCAGCTACGCCGACCTCGGTGTCGCCACCTCCGGTGCCACCTTCTTCCGGTCCATCGGCGCCTCCTTCGGCGTCGCCATCTTCGGCACGGTCTTCACCAGCCGGCTCGGCGAGAAGCTCACCCGCACTCTCGCCGGCGTCCCGCTCCCGCCCGCGGCGAGCGCGGAACGCATCGAGGCGGACCCCCGGGCCATCGGCGCCCTCCCGGCCGCCGTGCGGCCCCGGGTGCTGGACGCCTACTCCAGCGCCATCACCGACGTCTTCCTCTACGCGGTGCCCCTGGTCCTGCTCGCGTTCGTGATCGCCTGGTTCCTCAAGGAGGACAAGCTGCGCGGCTCCGTCACCGCACCCGATGTGACGGAGACCCTCGCCTCCAACCCCGTCCAGCGCTCCTCACACGACGAGGTGGCGCGCGCCCTGTCGGTGCTCGGCACCCGTGAGGGCCGCGTCCACGTCTACGAGAAGATCACCGCCAGGGCGGGTTACGACCTGCTGCCCGCCGCGAGCTGGATCCTGCTGCGGATCAAGAAGTACGGCTCGGTCGATCCGGCCCTGCTCGCCGAACGCACCGCCGTCCCGCTCAAGGCCGTCACCGACGCCGCCCGCCAAGTCGAGGAGCGCGGGCTCGCCGTCCGGGAGGGGCTCTCGCTCGTCCTGACCGACCGCGGCCGCGAGTCCGCGGACCGCCTGGCCGCGGCCCGGCAGGAATCCCTCGCCGAGCTCCTCGGCGACTGGTGGGGCCCGGAACGCCCCACCGACCTCGTCAAGCTGGTCGAGGAGCTCAGCCGGGAGCTGTGCGGATCCGACGCGGAGGAGCCGTACGCGGCCCTGCCGCGCCGCGACCACGCGGCGCGCTGACGGGCGGGGGCGCGAGGAGGAGCGGGCCGGGCGCGAGGGGGAGCGGGCCGGGCGCGAGGAGGAGCGGGGCCGGATCAGACCAGCGGCTTCTCGAACCAGTGCTGGGCGTACGGGCCGGAGTTGTACGCCGGTATCTCCCGGTACCCGTGACGCGCGTAGAGGGCGCGCGCCTCCACGAGGTCGGTCCGGGTGTCCAGCCGCACCCGCACGGCTCCCAGCGCACGCGCCTCGTCCTCCAGTACGGCCAGCAGGGCCGCCCCGCCGCCCGTGCCCCGGGCGCCGCCGTCGACGTAGACCCGCGTGAGTTCCGCGGTGGTCGGGTCGAGGAGCCGTATGCCGCCGCAGGCCAGGGGCCGCCCGTCGAGCCGGCCGACGACGAACTGCCCGGTCGGCGGCCGGAGCTCGTCGGCCGGGAAGTCCAGCATCCCCTGGTCGATCTCCGCCTCCGTGACGGACCGCTTCCAGTACCGCCCGGCGACCTCCGCGTAGTACGCGCGCCGCAGGGCGGTGGCGTCGGCCGTCGTGAACGGCTCCGGCGCGACGACCCAGCCGGAGGCGCCGGCCCGGCCCGTCACAGTGTCCGCACTGCCCGCCATGGTGATCTGAGTGGTCGGATTCCTGTCCATGCCGCCATTGTGGAGGCCCGCCCCCGTCCCCCGCGTGGAATATCCACAGGCACGGGCCGATGATGAGAAAAGGCGAAAATCCCACGAATGAAGGGTGGACGGTCATGTCGGAGCATCCGGACTGTGCCCTGATCCGCCGCGGCTACGAGGCCTTCGGCAAGGGCGACATGGAGACCCTGGGCGGCCTGATGACGGCTGACGTCATCCACCACGTGCCCGGCACCAGCCCCCTGTCCGGTCACCACAAGGGGCGGGAAGCGGTCCTCGACCTCTACCGCCGCATGGGAGAGGAGACCGGCGGCACCTTCAGGGTCACCCTGGAGCGCGTCCTGGTCGACGGCCGGGGCCACGCGATGTCCTTCCACACCGCCATGGCGGACCGCGGCGACCGGGGCATCGAGATCCACGAGGGACTCTTCTTCACCATCGTCGGCGGCAAGATCACCGACATCGACCAGTGCACCCAGGACATCGACGAGAGCGACGCCTTCTGGAGCTGAGCGCCCGGAAGCCGCAGCGGAGGGGCCCGGGGCGCGCACGCCCCGGGCCCTTCCGCCCGTCCCCCGTCCTCACGCCTTCTTCGGCGCCGCCTGCTGCACGACCTCGAACGACCACACCTGCGACCCCGAGGCCGCCGGCTTCGGCCGGTCCCCGCCGCCCTGGTGCGCCGCCTTCATCGGACCCTCCATCCACGCCTGGAAGTCCTCCTCGGAACGCCAGCGCGTGTACACGAGGTACTGGTCCGTGCCCTCGACCGGCCGCAGCAGCTCGAACCACTCGAACCCGTCCGAGTTCTCCACGGCGCCCGCCCGCGAGGCGAACCGCTGCTCCAGCACCTCCCGCTGCTCGTCGGGAACCGTCAGGGCGTTGATCTTCACGATGCTCATGCCGCCATCCTAGGGATCCCGCGGGGGATATCGTCGTCCCGGTAGTGATCCCCAGTGAGGACGGCGAGGCGTGGCTGACGCGGCGGAGCACGGCGGTGCCAACGGACATGCCGGGGTCATAGGCGGTAGCGGCAGACTCGGGGCGGCGCGCCTCCTGCTGTGGGCGCTCGCGGGGGTGCTCGCCGTCCGACAGGCCGCCTCCGTCCTGCGCGTGCCCCCGGGCGAGTGGTTCGGCGACCTCCACCTCTCGGCGAGCACCGCCGCGCCCGGAACCCTCTACGACGCCGGGCAGTTCACCGGTACCCCCTTCGCCGGCCTGGTCCTCAAGCCCCTGGCCGGCCTCGCCGCGCCCTCCTCCCTGGAGGTGGCCTGGACCTGCCTGACGCTGCTGCTCGTGGCCGCCGTCGGGGTGGTCGCCGCACGCGGGCTGCCCGACCCGGTGCCGCGCCGCACCGCACTGCTCGCGGCCCCCGTGCTGGTCGCCCTGATGATGGTCTCCCTGCCCGTCCGCGCCACCGCCTTCCCGGGCCAGACCGCCGTCCTGCCCGTCCTGCTGGTGCTGCTCGCCTTCTTCCGGGTGCCCGGCGGCAGACCGGCCGGCTTCCTCGTCGGCCTCGCCGCCGCCCTCCAGCCGGCCCTCCTGCTCTTTGCCCCGCTGCTGTGGCTGACCGGCCGCCGCCCCACCGCCCGCGCCGCCGCCGCGACCTTCGCCGCGGCCACCGCGCTGGCCTGGGGCGCCCTGCCGCGCGACTCGTGGACGTACTGGATCCACCACCTCGCCGGCACCGGACTCGGCGGCTCCCCCGACGGCCTGGCCAACCAGTCCGTCCACGGAGCCCTGCTGCGCTTCGGCCTCACCGGCCCCGCCGAGATCCTCCTGTACGCCGCCCTCGCGGCCGCGGTCATCCGGGCCGCGCTGCGGCGCGCCGCCCGCTACGCCCGCGACGGCCAGCTGCTGCTCGCCGTCGCCGTCACCGGCTGCGCGGCCGTCGCCGTCTCCCCGACCGGCTGGCGCCACCAACTGCTGTGGGTGCTGCTCGCGGTGGCCGGCAAGGTGGGGGAGCGGGCCGCCGACCGGCGCGTGTGGCCGGTGGCCGTGGTCCTGGCCATCACCCTGCCGAGCGCGGTCCTGCTGCCCAACATGGCCGCGCTGGCCCCCGTACGGGACAACGTGCCGCTCCTCGCGGCCGTGGCTGCGGCCTGCGCCGTGCCGTTCCTGCCGCGTTCCTCCCCGTACTGGCGCGAGCCCGTCCCCACCCTCTACGGGCACCCCGCCGCCGCCCGCTGGGCGCGGATCCCGCTGCTGCCGTTCTGGCGGCGTGCGCTGTCGCGCCCCAACCTGCTGCTGGAACTCCTGCTGATACGGGTCGGCTACTCGATCTACTCGCACATCCGCGCCGCGGCCCCCGCGAGCCGCTCCCTCGCCGAGCGCAACGGGAGCCGGATCCTCGGCATCGAGCGGTACCTCGGCATCGACATCGAGCGCGCCGTGAACCGGGCCGTGGTCGACGCGCCGTGGCTGGAGGCGTTCTTCGACTTCTACTACTCCTCCTTCCACTTCGTGGTGCCGCTCGCGATCCTCGCCGTCCTCTACCGGCGCCGCCCCGCCGACTACCGCTGGGCGCGGGCCTCGCTGGGCCTGGCGACCGTCATCGCGCTGGCCGGGTTCTGGCTGTTCCCGCTCGCGCCGCCGCGGCTCATGCCGGGCCTCGGCTTCGTCGACACGGTGCACGGGGCGCAGGACCTGGCGAACCCCTCGTACGGGGCGATGACCGCGATCTCCAACCAGTACGCGGCGATGCCCTCGCTGCACTTCGGCTGGTCGCTGTGGTGCGGGATCGTGGTGGTCGTGCTGGCGCCGAAGGGCTGGCAGAAGCTGCTGGGCGCGCTGCACCCGCTGTTCACGGTGTGCGCGATCGTGGCCACCGCCAACCACTGGGTGCTGGACGCGGTCGGCGGGGCGGCCGTCGTCGGCGCGGGCTTCGGCCTGGTCCACGTCCTGTCGGGGCCGCGCGGGCTGCGGGTGAGCCTGCCCGTGCAGCGCCGGACGGCGGCGGGGGAGCCCGAACGGGTGACGGCCGCGCGGCGGTAGGGCCCGGGGTCGGGCGGCGGTCGGGGGTTGCGGGCTGACGGCCCCGCAGGCCGAAGGGGCGCCGGGGCGCGTCGGCCCCGGCGCCCCTTCGGTGGATCGCCGCGTGCTGTAAGGATCGGCCCACTTCCCGGGTTCCGCCACTCGGGCGGCCGTCCGGTGCGGCCGGTCCGGCGGACGGCAGGGGCCGGGGCGTGGGAGATGACGGCCCCCGCCGTCCTGGGTCACGGGTCAACCGGCGCTGACCCGGAGCTCCTTGATGCCGTTGAGCCACGCCGCCCGAAGCCGTCGCGGGCCGCCGCCCCCGGGGGCGAGCCGCAGGTCGGGCAGGGTGTCGGCGAGGGCGTTGAAGATCAGGTCGATCTCCATGACGGCCAGGGACTTGCCGAGGCAGAAGTGCGGGCCCCCGCCGCCGAAGCCGAGGTGCGGGTTGGGGTCGCGGGTGATGTCGAAGACCTCCGGGTCCGAGAAGACCTCCGGGTCGTGGTTGGCGGAGGAGTAGAACATCCCCACCCGGTCGCCCGCCTTGATCTTCTGCCCGCCCAGCTCGGTGTCCTGGGTGGCGGTGCGCTGGAAGGAGACCACGGGCGTGGCCCAGCGCACGATCTCCTCCGCTGCCGTCGAAGGCCGGGTCGCCTTGTAGAGCTCCCACTGCTCGGGGTGGGTGAGGAAGGCGTGCATGCCGTGGCTGATGGCGTTGCGGGTGGTCTCGTTGCCGGCGACGGCCAGCAGCAGCACGAAGAAGCCGAACTCGTCGGAGCGCAGGTTGCCCTCGCCCTCGGCCGCCACCAGCTGGGTGACGATGTCCTTGGCCGGGCACTCCTTGCGTTCGGCGGCCAGGTTCATCGCGTACCCGATGAGTTCGACGGCCGCGTTGGCGCCGACCTCCTCGGTGATCGCGTACTCCGGGTCGTCGTACGCGACCATCTTGTTCGACCAGTCGAAGATCCTGGCCCGGTCCCGCTGCGGTACGCCGATCAGCTCGGCGATGGCCTGGAGGGGGAGTTCGCAGGCGACCCGGGTGACGAAGTCGAAGCTGTCGTCCCCCGACGCCGCCCGCGCCTCCTCGACGATCGTGCGGGCCCGGTCGCGCAGGGCCTGCTCCAGGCCGCGGATGGCGCGCGGGGTGAAGCCGCGCTGCACGATCTGCCGTACGCGGGTGTGTTCCGGGGGGTCCATGTTCAGCATGATCAGGCGCTGGGCCTCGATCTGCTCGCGCTGGACGTGCGCGTTGAAGCGGATGATCGCCGTGTTGGTGGTGGAGGAGAACAACTCCGGGTGCGTGGAGACGTACTTGACGTCCGCGTGCCGGGTGACGGCCCAGTAGCCCTCGTCGTCGAACCCGGTGACGCCGCGGGGCTGGGCGCACCACCACACGGGAGCGGTCTGCCGCAGCCGCGCGAACTCCGGGAGCGGCACCCGTTCCCGCAGGAGGTCGGGGTCGGTGGCGTCGAAGCCTTCGGGCAGCGCGGGACAGGACATCGGGCGGCTCCAAGGTCTGACAAAAGGCCTGACGATCCATCAGAAGCTGGCTTGAAGGTAGTAACGAGTTCTAGAAGTGACAAGGGCCTCCGCGTCAACTGTTGCGTGTGGAATCCGTGGAGGGGGCGTGCAAGACCCTTGCGTGGCAGGGGTTCGGGTCATAAGACTGCGGTAGATAACTAGAACGCGTACTAGTTCGAGCGTGTGGGCCGCCGGGGCGGCCCGTCATGCAGGCGCTGTGCAGAGTGTGCAGGAGAGGACGAGCTCATGGCCGCGGAACCCGTCATCGTCGAAGCCGTACGCACGCCCATCGGGAAACGCGGGGGCGCCCTGGCCAATCTCCATCCCGCCTACCTGCTCGGCGAGACCTACCGCGAACTCCTCGCCCGTACCGGAATCCAGCCCGACTGCGTCGAGCAGATCGTCGGCGGCACCGTCACGCACGCCGGCGAGCAGTCCATGAACCCCGCCCGCAACGCCTGGCTCGCCATGGGGCTCCCGTACGAGACCGCCGCCACCACCGTCGACTGCCAGTGCGGCAGCTCCCAGCAGGCCAACCACATGGTGGCCAACATGGTCTCCGGCGGGGTCATCGACATCGGCATCGCCTGCGGCGTCGAGGCCATGAGCCGGGTGCCGCTCGGCTCCGGCTCCAAGCACGGCCCCGGCAAGCCCTTCCCGGACGAGTGGAACGTCGACCTCCCCAACCAGTTCGAGGCGGCCGAGCGGATCGCCCGCCACCGCGGCCTGACCCGCGAGGACGTCGACCGACTCGGCGTCCTCTCGCAGGAGCGGGCCGCCACCGCCTGGGCCGAGGAGCGCTTCAAGCGCGAGACCTTCGCCGTCCAGGTCCCGACGACCGAGGAGGAACAGGCCGCCGGGCAGGGCATGTGGCGGCTGGTCGACCGGGACGAGGGCCTGCGCGACACCAGCATGGAGGGCCTGGCCCGGCTCAAGCCGGTCATGCCGACGGCCGTGCACACCGCCGGGAACTCCTCCCAGATATCCGACGGCGCCGCCGCCGTGATGTGGGCCTCGCGCAAGATGGCCCGCGCCCTCAAGCTCAAGCCGCGCGCCCGCGTCGTCGCCCAGGCCCTGGTCGGCGCCGACCCGCACTTCCACCTCGACGGGCCCATCGACGCGACGCGGGCCGTCCTCGGCAAGGCCGGGATGTCCCTCAGGGACATCGACCTCGTCGAGATCAACGAGGCCTTCGCGTCGGTGGTCCTCAGCTGGGCCCAGGTCTTCGGACAGGACCTGGAGAAGGTCAACGTCAACGGCGGTGCCATCGCCCTCGGCCACCCCGTCGGCGCCACCGGCGCCCGGCTGATCACCACCGCGCTCCACGAGCTGGAGCGGCGCGACAAGGAGTTCGCGCTGATCACCATGTGCGCGGGCGGCGCACTGGCGACCGGCACGATCATCCAGCGCCTCTGAGCGCGCCGCGCGCGCCGGAGCGCGCCCACCGAACCCCGTGGGATGGGATGCGAGAGGCCCCGGTGGCCGGACCTGGGGAGGCCGGCCACCGGGGCCCTCGTGTGTCTGCTGTGCTGCGGTCCGCTGTGCTGCCGTGGGTGGCTGCCGTGGGCGGCTTAGTACCAGTGGTTGGCCTGCCAGAAGTTCCAGGCGCCGACCGGGCTGCCGTAGCGGTCGTTCATGTAGTCCAGGCCCCAC
>NZ_JBVILR010000039.1:0-47420 GCF_055580265.1 Streptomyces sp. NPDC032091
CCTTGGCGGGGCACCAAGTACGTCCAGTACGGCGGCGCCCCGCCAAGGCGCCGATGCACGGCACCTGGGGGCACCTCCCAGCGGTAGCTGGGGGAGACGCGGGCTTGACCGGCAAGATCCGAAAGAGACGACCTAGACGGGCCGGTCCGACCGACCCACCGACCGCCCCACCGACCGACCGAGGAGCCCACCCGCATGTCCGAGGGAGAGAACATGTCCACCGCCCCCGAGCGGCAGGCGCCGCTGGGCGTCTTCCGCCGCTTCGAGTCCAAGTTCCCGCGCGGCCTGGTCATCCGGCTGATCGCGTACCTGTTCGTCGGCCACCTCTTCGCCTTCTTCGTGTACCTGCTGTTCGTCCTGGGCGGCCGGAACCAGTAGCGGAGGGGCCGGCGCCGGGCACCGCCCGCCGGACCCAGCCCAGCACCAGCAGCGACGCCGCCGCGGCGAAGGCGCACCACGTGGAGGCGAACTCCAGCCGCCACACCGCCGCGCACACCACCGCCCCCACGCCCAGCACGGCCCCCAGCAGCCGCAGCCCGCGTTCGCCGGAGAGCAGCAGGGAGCCGAGGGTGGCGGCCAGGTACCCCGCCAGGACCAGCGGCGCGTACGGCACGTCCACCGCGTAGCCCATCACACGGCCCCGGACCTCGGCGCCCACCGGCCGTACGGCCAGGCAGTACGCGAGCACCGCGGCGGTCGCCAGGCCGACCGCCGCGGGGGCCCACAGCCGGCGCCGCGCCCGGGGCGGTGCCGCGAGCAGCACCCCGAGGGGCACCCACAGCGGCAGCACGGGCAGGGCGATCACCGCCCAGGCCGTGGCCGCCGGGCCGCAGCCGCCGCCCGCGTCCCAGACGGCGGCCTCGACCAGCTGGTGCGCCCCCAGCAGCAGCGGGAGCGCCGCCACGGGCAGGTCCCGGGGCCCGCGCACGCGCGCCAGGCACACCACCCCGGCGGCGGCCACGGCCGACCCCGCCGCCAGGTCCACCGACGCGCTCCAGCACACGGGGAGACTCCGGGCCGGTCAGGGAGCCGATTCCCGCGGGTGCCGCGCCCCGTGCGGGTCCTCCAGCGGCGGGGAGCCGACCGCGCAGGACGTCCGGCACTCCGGGTGGCAGGCCCCGGGCGAGGGGGAGCGTACGGTCGCCCAGGCCAGGGCCGCGCCCGCCACCAGCAGCCCCGCGCACCAGGCCATGGCCCGCCCGTAGGCCGCGTCGAAGGCGCCGGCCGACAGGTAGGCGTCGGGGCCCATCCCGGCCAGCAGCGGCAGCGCCGCCACCGCGAGCAGCCCGGCGGCCCGGGCGGCGGCGTTGTTGATCCCGCTGGCCAGACCCGCCCGGCCGGGGTCCAGGGCGGCCAGCACGGTCGCGGTCAGCGGGGCCACCAGGGCCGCCATGCCCGCCCCGAGCACCACCATGGCGGGCAGCACGTCCCGCGCGTACGAGGCGTGCGGCCCCACCCGCAGCGTCAGCAGCATCCCGGCGGCGCACAGCAGCGGGCCGACGGTGAGCGGGATCCGCGGCCCGATCCGCTCGCCCAGCGCCCCCGCGCGGGCCGACAGCAGAAGCATCAGGACGGTCGTCGGCAGCAGCGCGGCCCCCGCGCCGAGGGCCGAGTACCCGGACACCACCTGGAGCTGGAGCACGACGAGGAAGAAGAACCCGCCGAAGGCCGCGTACACGCACAGCGTGACCAGGTTGACGGCGGTGAACTGGCGGGAGGCGAAGACGTCCGGCGGCACCATCGGATCGGGCCGCCGCCGCTCCACGTACACGAACGCCGCCGCCAGCAGCACCCCGCCCACCCCCGCCCCGACGACGGCCCCGGTCGCGGAACGGGCCTCGATCAGCGCGTACGTGACCAGGGCGAGGGCGGCCGCGCCGAGCACCGCCCCGAGCACGTCGAACCGCCCGCCGGCCTGCGGGTCCCGCGACTCGGGCACGTGCCGGAGCGCGACCGGCACGCACAGCGCGGCCACCGGCACGTTCAGCAGGAACACCCACCGCCAGCCCGGCCCGTCCACCAGCCAGCCGCCGAGGAAGGGCCCCACGGCCGCGCCGACACCGCCGAACCCCGACCACAGGCCCACCGCCCGGGCTCGGTCGTCGGCCCGGATCGAGCCCTGGATCAGGGCGAGCGAACCGGGGGTCAGCAGGGCCCCGCCGATCCCCTGGAGGGCGCGGGCGCCGATGAGCACCCCGGCGTTCGGGGCGATGCCGCACAGCAGGGAGCCCACGGCGAACCACACCACCCCGAGGACGAAGACCCGCCGCCGTCCGAACCGGTCGCCCAGCGCCCCGCCGACCAGGATCAGCCCGGCCAGGGTCAGCAGATAGGCGTTGACCGTCCACTGGAGCACCGCCAGGTCGGCGCCGAGGTCGCGGCCGATGCGGGGGAGGGCGACGTTGACCACGGTCGAGTCCAGCAGGGCCATCGCGGACCCGAGCACGGTGGCCAGCAGCACCCACCGCCCCCGCGCGGACCGCAGCACCACGGCCGGTTCCGGCCCGGGCCCGGGATCGGCGGGCGGGGGTGACGACGTACCGGGGCCGGGCACGGGTTCGCCGGGTATCGCACTCATCCCTCCAGGCTGACCCGCCCGCCCCCGAAGGTCCAGCGGGCGGTTACGCCGCCGCCTCCGCGCACACGCCGTCGCCTCCGCGTACACGCCGCCGGGGGCGGGTACGCGGTGCCGAGCCCGTCCGGGCCGCGCCCGGTGTCCCCGTAACCCGCGTCGCCGCGCCCGCCCCGGCATTCGGGTGGCGGGCCGCGGCGCGGGCCGCGACTTCCCGGCGGGTCGCGCGGGCCCCCGTACCGTTCCCGGCATGACGCCGCAGATCGAGGCCCTCATGCGCACCGCCGACCCGGACGCGGTCTGGGCGGTGGGCTCGGCGGACCGCGTCCACGCCGCCCGCCCCGGCCCGCCGGGCGACTGGGACACCCCGCTCGACGCGGCCTGCCTCACCCCCGCCCTCGCGCTCTGGCCCCTCCTCGGCGCCCTCGTGGCCCGGGGGGAACTCACCCTGCACACCCCCCTCACGGCCTACGGGGAACCGTCCGCCGCCGAACCGCCCCCGGGAGCCACCACCCACCAGCTCCTCACCCGCGCGGACGGCCCGGCCGCCCTCGCGGCCCTCACCCGTCTCGCCGAACGCCTCGGCGGCGCCCCCCTCGGCGACGGCGCCGCGACCCGGATCTGGCAGCCCCTCGGCATGACCCGCACCCGCCTCGCCGACGGCGTCCTCCGCACCACCCTGGCCGACCTCGCCCGGTTCCTGCGCCACCTGCTCTCCCCGGCCGACCACCCCGTCCCCCGCGCCTGGACCGCCGAGTCCCTGCGTATCCGCACCGGCGAACTCACCCCCTCCCGGGGCCTCCTGTGGCACCCCGCGCCCGGCGGGGTGTGGGCCCACCACCCCCCGTCCGGCCCCGGCCCCGCCCTGTGGCTCGCCCCGCGCCACGACCGGTGGGCCGTCCTGGTCCCCGGACCCGGCGGCGGGTCCGGCGCCCGGCTGCGCACCGCCTTCCGCGAGGCGGCCTTCGCCCGCGAGAGCCTCACCGAACCGGCCCTGACCGGCGGCCCACCCTCGTAGCGCAGTCGGAGCGCGCCGCACGCGGGGCCGACGTACGGTGATCCCGTCACCGCCCGAAGCCGCCCTGCGCAGCGCCCTACGCAGCCCCCGCGAGGAGCCCATGTCCGACGCCGTGACCGCGCCGGCCGCCGACCCGGACGCCGACACGCTCGACGCCCTGTGCCGGGAACTGGCCGAGGCCGCCGACGCCGTGGGCGAAGCCGCCCGGTACGCCTCCGGGCTCGCGTTCGGCGCACGCCTGCCGGCCGGGGCCCTCGTGGCCCGCAGCAGCCGCCGGCGCCGCGCCTGGCGGACCCTGCTGCGCACCCTCACCGACCCGGCCGGTCTCGGCTGGGCCCCGCGCGGCAGGGGCGTGGCCCGGGCCGGATGGTTCGCCGGGATCCTCGCCCGGCGGGAGAGCCTGGCCGTCAGCGCGGCCGTCTGCGGGCTGAAGGCGCGCATCCGCGTCGCGACCGCGGGCCGGCCCGAGCTCCGCGCGGATCCCGACTGTGCCGCCGTCCTGCGGGCCGTCGACGGGGGCCGGCAGGCCGAAGCCGCCCGCGCCTTCCGGCACATCCTGCGCGAGCGGGGCGCCGGGCAGGCCTTCACCCTGCTCGCCCCGACCTTCGCGGACATCCTGGCCTGGCACGCGCTCACCGACGAGAACCCGTTCAACGACCACGCGGGCTGGCAGGTCGCCACCGGCCGGGCCGTCACCGCCGAACCGCTGCTGGGCCTCGGCGCCGCCCTGCGGGCCTTCTGCGCGCGCGGCCCCCGCGGCGAGAGCGGGGACGGCGGCGCGGGCCCGGCTCCGGTACGGCGCGCCCGTACCCGACGGCGCCGGGGGCCGGGTGACGGGCGGCCGCCCGCTCCCGCTCGCCGGCCGGGCCGTCCCGGCCCCACCCCCTGGAGGAACCGTTGAGCGACTGCCGCCCGCCGCGCCCCGTCCCGTCCGCACCCGCCGACGGCCTGCGCGGCCACTGCGCCGTCCTGCGTGCCCACGCCCGGCGGCTGCGGGCGGGGGCGGCGGCACTGGAGTGGCGCGGGCCGCAGGCCGACGCCCTCCGCGCCGAGGTGGCCGCCCTCGCCGACCGCTGCGCCCGCGCGGCCGACGGCTTCGCCCTCGCGGCGGCCCAGCTCGACGGCCCGGACCCGCGACGGTCGTGACCCCCGTCTTCGAGCGGGGGCCACGGCGGGTCACAGGACCAGCGACAGCAGCAGGACGAAGCCCAGTCCCACCACGGAGATGATCGTCTCCATCACCGACCAGGTCCGCACGGTCTGGCCGACGCTCATCCCGAAGTACTCCTTGACCAGCCAGAACCCGGCGTCGTTGACATGACTGAAGAACAGCGAGCCGGCCCCGACGGCCAGCACCAGCAGGGCGGTCTGCGCCGTCGGGAGGCCGGCGGCCAGGGGGGCCACCAGGCCCGACGCGGAAATGGTGGCGACCGTCGCCGAGCCGGTCGCCAGCCGGATCGCGACCGCGATCAGCCAGGCCAGCAGCAGGGTGGGCACGGCCCAGTCCCGGGAGAGGTCCAGGACCATCCGCCCGACGCCGGCGTCGATCAGCGTCTGCTTGAACCCGCCGCCCGCCCCCACGATCAGCAGGATGCCCCCGATCGGGGCGAGGGACCGCTCCACCGTGGACGCCAGCCGGTCCCGGGTGAAGCCGGCCGCCCGGCCCAGGGTGAACATCCCGACCACCACGGCCGCCAGGAGGGCGACCAGCGGCGAGCCGGCGACGTCCGCGACGCGCCGCACCCCGTCGGCCGGGTCGTCGACGGCGATGTCCGCCAGCGCCTTGCCCAGCATCAGGGCCACCGGCAGCAGCACGGTGCAGACCGTGGCCCCGAACCGGGGCCGCCGGACGGCCGGGCCGCCTGCCGCGGGCGCCGGGGACACGGGCGCCGCCTCCGGCGGAACCGGCACGTCCACCCGGCGGGCCGCGAACCGCCCGAACAGCGGCCCGGCGACGACCACCGTCGGGACCGCCACCAGCACCCCGAGGGCCAGGGTCACGCCGAGGTCCGCGTGCAGCGCGTCCACGGCGACCAGCGGGCCGGGGTGCGGCGGGACCAGCCCGTGCATCACCGACAGGCCGGCCAGGGCCGGTATCCCGATCCGCACGGGGGAGTGGCCCCCGCGCCGGGCGACCAGCAGCACCACCGGGACCAGCAGCACGATGCCGACCTCGAAGAAGAGCGGCAGCCCGATCACCGACGCGATCAGCACCATGGCCCACGGCATGGCGCGGCCCCGGGCGCGGGCGAGGATCGTGTCGACGATCTCGTCCGCGCCGCCGGAGTGGGCCAGGAGCCCGCCGAGGACCGCGCCCAGCGCGATGAGGACGCCGACGCCCGCGACCGTGGAGCCGAGCCCGGCGGTGAAACTGGCGATCGTCCTGTCGACCGGGGCGCCCGCGAGCGTGCCGAGGGCCAGTGAGCCGACCGTCAGGGCCAGGAAGGCGTGCAGCCGGAAGCGGGTGATGAGCAGCACGATGACGGCGATGCCCGCGAGGACGGCGGCGCCGAGCCGGGCGTCACCGGCCGAGGTGATGGGGGCGGGGGCGGCCGCCGCGAGGGCGCCGAGGCCGAAACCGGTCATGGTGGGGGTTCCTCAGCTCTCGAACGCGCGCAGCGCGGCGAGCGCCCGCCCGGTGATCTCCTGCGGGGTGCCGGTCACGTCGACGGCGACCCCGGGCTCGTCCGCCTGGAGCGGTTCGAGCACGGCGAACTGGGAGTCCAGCAGGGAGGCGGGCATGAAGTGCCCCGTACGGGCGGCCATCCGCTCCCCGATCAGCGCGCGGTCACCGGTGAGGTGGACGAACACCACGCCCCCGGGCGCGGCGGCCCGCAGCCGGTCGCGGTAGACCCGCTTGAGACAGGAGGCGGCGACCACGCCGCCGCCGGGCGCGCCCCGGCCGCGGATCCACCCGCCGACGGCGTCCAGCCAGGGCCGGCGGTCGGCGTCGTCCAGCGGGGTGCCGGCCGACATCTTGGCCACGTTGGCCGCCGGATGGAAGGCGTCGCCCTCGGCGTAGGGGACGCCGAGCGCCTCCGCGAGCAGCCGTCCCACGGTCGTCTTGCCCGTGCCGGCCACGCCCATCACCACGATGACGCGCTGGGAGCCCACCTCGTACCTCGCCGTTCCTCGGTGCCGTCGTCGTTGACGGGCACCACTGAACCGCATTAAGTACTACTTATTCAAGAGTTGGTCGGCGAAAAACCATATGTAATGTCGCGCGGGGCGCCACCGTACGCTTGCGCCATGACCACCGAAGGCAGTCCGGGCCAAGGACTCCACTCCCGGGTACTGGACACCCTCGGCCTCGCGATCACGGCCGGCGAGCACCCGCCCGGCAGCGTGCTGCGCACCGACGGGATCGCCGCGCGGTTCGGGGCCTCCCGGACGGTCGTGCGGGAGGTGGTCCGCGTCCTGGAGTCCATGCGGCTCGTCGAGTCCCGCCGCCGGGTCGGGGTCACCGTCCGCCCGTCCGAGGAGTGGAACCTCTACGACCCCCAGGTCATCCGCTGGCGGCTCGCCGGCGCCGACCGCCCGCGCCAGCTGCGCTCCCTGACCGTCCTTCGCTCGGCCGTCGAACCCGTCGCGGCCGGCCTCGCCGCCTCCCGGGCCACTCCCGAGCAGTGCGCGCGCCTCACGGAGGCGGCCCTCGGCATGGTCAGCACCTCCCGGGGCCACCGGCTGGAGGAGTACCTGCACCACGACGTCGCCTTCCACCGCACGGTGCTGGACGCCTCCGGCAACGAGATGTTCGCCCGCCTCGGCGACGTCGTCGCCGAGGTCCTCACGGGCCGGACCCGGCACGACGTGATGTTCCACGACCCCGACCCGGCCGCCGTCACCCTGCACGTCCGGGTCGCCGAGGCGGTCCGCGAGGGCGACGCGGCCGGCGCCGAGGCCCTGACCCGCCGGATCGCCCTCGGCGCCCTGGAGGAACTCGACGTCCTCGCCCCTTGACGGGCCGCGCGGGCCGCGCCGGGGCTCAGCCGGCCGCGGCCGCGCCGCGCGTCGCGAACTGGGTGCGGTACAGCTCCTCGTAGCGGCCGCCCGCCGCCAGCAGCGTGCTGTGCGTGCCGCGTTCCACGATGCGGCCCTCCTCCACGACCAGGATCAGGTCGGCGGCCTGCACGGTGGAGAGCCGGTGCGCGATCACCACCGCCGTCCGGCCCGCCAGGGCCTCGGCCAGGGCCTCCTGGACGGCCGCCTCGGAGGTCGAGTCCAGGTGGGCGGTGGCCTCGTCCAGGATCACCACCCGCTGCCGGGCCAGCAGCAGCCGTGCGATGGTCAGCCGCTGCCGCTCCCCGCCCGACAGCCGGTAGCCGCGCTCGCCGACGACGGTGTCCAGGCCGTCGGGCAGGGAGGCGACCAGGCCGTCCAGGCGGGAGCGGCGCAGGGCCTCCCACAGCTCCTCCTCGGCGGCGTCGGGCCGGGCCAGCAGCAGGTTGGCCCGTACCGACTCGTGGAAGAGGTGCCCGTCCTGGGTGACCATGCCGAGGGTGTCGCGGATCGAGTCGGCGGTGAGGTCGCGGACGTCGATCCCGCCGAGGCGCACCGCGCCCGCGTCCACGTCGTACAGGCGGGGCAGCAGCTGGGCGATGGTGGACTTGCCGGCGCCGGAGGAGCCGACCAGGGCGATCATCTGCCCGGGCTCCGCGCGGAACGACACCTCGTGCAGCACCTGCGTGCCGCCCCGCGTGTCGAGGACGGCCACCTCCTCCAGGGAGGCCAGCGAGACCTTGTCCGGGGAGGGGTAGCCGAAGGAGACCCGGTCGAACTCCACCGCCACCGGGCCGTCGGGCACCCGGCGGGCGTCCGGCTTCTGCGCGATCAGCGGCTCCAGGTCGAGGATCTCGAAGACCCGCTCGAAGCTGACCATCGCGCTCATCACCTCCACGCGGGCGCCGGCCAGCGCGGTCAGCGGGGCGTACAGCCGGGTCAGGAGCAGGGCCAGGGCGACGACCGAGCCGGCCTCCAGGCTGCCGCGCAGCGCGTAGTAGCCGCCCAGGCCGTAGACGAGGGCGAGGGCCAGCGCCGAGACCAGGGTCAGGGCCGTGATGAACGCCGACTGGGCCATCGCCGTCCGGATGCCGATGTCCCGCACCCGGGCCGCGCGGGCCGCGAACTCGGCTGACTCGTCGGCGGGCCGCCCGAACAGCTTGACGAGGGTGGCGCCGGGCGCGGAGAACCGTTCCGTCATCTGTGTGCCCATCGCCGCGTTCAGCGCCGCGGCCTCCCGCTGCATCGCGGCCATGCGGGTGCCCATCCGGCGGGCCGGCAGCACGAACACCGGCAGCAGCGCCAGGGCCAGCAGGGTGATCTGCCAGGAGATGCTCAGCATCACCCCCAGCGTCAGCAGCAGGGTCACCACGTTCGAGACCACTCCGGACAGGGTGTTGCTGAAGGCCCGCTGCGCGCCGATCACGTCGTTGTTGAGGCGGCTGACCAGGGCTCCCGTCCGGGTCCGGGTGAAGAAGGCCACCGGCATCCGCTGCACGTGGTCGAAGACCGCCCGGCGCAGGTCCAGGATCAGCCCCTCGCCGAGGGTCGAGGAGAGCTTGCGGGTCAGCAGGCCCAGCCCCGCCTCGGCCACCGCGATGACCGCGATCAGCAGCGCGAGCCGGACGACCCCGCCCGTGTCGCCGTCCCCGCCGGCCTTCGCCCCGCGCACGATCGCGTCGACGATCCGGCTGGCCAGCAGCGGAGTGGCCACCGCGAGCAGCGCGCCCACCACGCTGAGCAGGAGGAAAAGGGTGAGCCCGCGTCGGTGGGGGCGGGCGAAGGCGGCGATCCGGCGCAGGCTCGCCCGCGAGAACGGGGGCCGGCCGCCCTGCTGGGCGTTGATCGCGCTGTGCAGCGAGTGCCACGCGGTGACTTCCATGTCCATGACCCCCACGGTAGAACCTCGACCAAACTTCAGGTCAAGGGAACGGTGCGGGACCACCCGCGGGGGCGCCCGCCGGTCAACTCGCGCTGACGGGAGCGGATTTACGAGAACCCCGTGCCCGCTGACGGCGCGGTGGCATCATCGGGGAATGACGCAGGCACCGCACGCCGCCGGCCCCGGCCGGCCCGCCGCCGACACCGTCCTGGAGCGCTTCGAGCAGTGGGCCCGCGACACCCCCGGAGCCCCCGCCGTCATCGTCCGCCGCAGCCCCCTCTCCTACGCAGCGCTCGACGCGCGCGCCAACCGCCTCGCCCACCACCTCCTCGCCCTGCCCCTGCCCGCCGGCGCCCGGATCGCCATCGCCGCCGCCCGCCGCGAGGACGCCGTCGTCGCCCTCCTCGCCGCCCTCAAGGCCGGCGCCGCCTACGCCCTGGTCGACGCCGCCGACCCCCGCACCGCGCGGCTCCAGCTCACCGCCCTGGCCCCCGGCCTGCTGCTCACCGACGCCGCGGGCGCCGCCCGCCTGGACCAGGGCAAGGGCCTGCCGACCCTGCTCACGGACACGGAGGCCGACGCGGTCGCGGCCCGGCCCGGCCACGCCCCGGCCCGCACACCGCAGCCGGGCCCGGCAGCAGTCCTGTTCACCGGAACCACCGCGCCCCGCCCCGTCCCCGTCGGCCACGCCCTGCTCCTCGCCGCCCACGAGGCCTGGGCCCAGGTGGCAGGGCTCACCCCCGAGGACCGCCACCTGTTCACCGGCGGCCCCGACCTCACGCCCTTCGCCGCCGGCTGGACCCGCGCCCTGTGCGCGGGCGGGGCCCTCGTCCTCCCCGACGGCCCGGCCTGGACACCCGGGGAGATACCGGAGGCGGTGGCGGAGCACGAGGTCAGCGCGCTGCACACCGACCCCGCGGGCGCCCTGCGCCTGCTCGACCGCAGCCTCGACCCGGCCGGCGCCGCCCCCCGGGGCCGCCGCGAACCCGCCCCCCGGCTGTCGGCCCTGCGCCTGCTCACCGTCACCGGCGACCGCTTCTACCTCGACCAGCAGACCGCCCTGCAGGACCGGCTCCGCCCCGGCGCCCGCGTCCTGGCCGTCTACGCCCCCGCCGAGGCGGCCGGCGCCGGCACCTGGTTCGAACTGCCGCAGCTGCCGCGCCTCCTGGACGAACCCGAACGCCTCTGCCCGCTCGGGACCCCGTTCCCCGGCGGCGGCGTCGAACTGCGGGAGGGGGAACTGCTCCTGACCCCGCCGGGCGGCGGCGACGTCCTGGCCACCGGCGACCTGGCCGTGCTCCGCCCGGACGGGCTGCTGGAGTTCGCGGGACGCCTGCGCGACCGGATCACCCTCGCCGACGGCAGCCCCCTCGACCCGCATCCGGTCGAGTCCGCGATCCGCACCCACCCCGGCGTCGGCGCGGCCGTCCTGGCCCCCGTCGGCAACCGCCGCAACACCCGGCTCGTCGCGTACGTCGCCGCGCCCCCCGGCCACCCCGGCCGGGACGGCGCCGGCGCCCGCCTGGACGTCGAGGGGCTGCGCGAGCACCTCGCGGGCCGGGTGCCCCCGGCCGGGAGCCCGGCCCGCCTGGTGCACCTGCGCACCCTGCCCCGCACCCGGGCGGGCCAGGAGGACCGGGAGGCCGTGCCGCGGCCCGCCGAGCCCGGGGCCCGGCCCGCGGGCGGCGGCAAGTACGGGGCGGCGACGGGCGGGGAGGTGCCCGGCTGGTTCGGCTTCGGCTGCGCGGCGGTGCCGCTCGCCGTGCTCACCCTGCTCGCCACCGACCTGATCTGGCCCGGCTCCACCGACCTCACCGGGGTGCCCGGCCCGTGGTCGTTCCTCTTCTTCGTCCTCTACCTCTTCGAGTGCTCGGCCTTCGCCGCGGGCCTGCTGTTCCTGTTCGCGGGCCGCCGCAGGATGTCCCGCCCGGGCCCCGGCCGGCGCCTGACGGCCGCCGCCCACCTGGCCGCGGCCTACCTGCTGCTGGCCTGGTGGCCGCAGGACAACCTCTACCGGCTCGCGGCCAAGCACGACTGGCCCCGGCAGGCCGCCCTCGTCTACACCTTCAACGTCCCGCTGATGGTCGCGGGCTTCATCGTGGCCGTCCACCTCACCCGCAGGCCCCCCGCCCCACCGTCCGACTAGGGTTCTGTCCAGGCCCGCTCCCCGGCGCCGAAGGGGTCGCCCAGTGCCCGGGCCCGGTCCCGGACCAGGGCCTCGGCCGCGTCCAGAGCCTCCCGGCTGTGCGCGGCCACCAGCACGCCCAGCCACGGCGCCGGGTCGAACGCACCCGTCGGGATCGCCGGCAGGAACACGGCGCCCAGGGCCGCGCAGTCCCGCGCCAGGGCGGCGCACACCTCCTCCAGCTGGGCCTCCGGCAGCCGGGCGCCCAGCTCCACCCGGTCCGCGATCCGTACGAGGTGCCCCGCGCCCCGCACCGCGTCCAGTCGGGCGGCCACCATGAACGCCGCCGACGGGCCGGTGAGCCGCAGGTTGGCCTCGGTCGGCGCGAGCCGTCCCGTCGCGTCCACGACGAAGTCCACGTCGAACCAGCCCCGGTGGCCGGCCTCCGCCAGCTCCCGGCCCACCGCCTCGCCGAAGGCCAGCAGCGGGCCTTCCAGCGGGGCCGGCACCACCCCGGGGCCCACGGTGGCCCCGCGGTAGCCGCCGTCCGCCACGTCCATCAGGGCCGCGCCGACCCGGTGCGGGCGGCCGGCACCGTCCACGAAGCCGTCATAGGTCAGGTCCCGCGGAGTGCCGGACTCCGCCGGGCCGTGCACGTACTCCTCCACCAGCAACGGGCCGCGCGGCAGCCGGCGCAGCAGGGCCCGGGCGCCGCCGTCCGCCCGCAGGCGCGCGGGGGTCACCACGGCGGTGCCCGAACCCCCGACGCCGTGCTCCGATTTGAGAACGGTGCTCTCGCCGGCCCGGGCCCGCGCCGCCGCGTGCCGGACCGCCGCCCTGCGGGTGGGGGCCCGCCACTGCGCGGGCAGCACCACCGCCGGATGGCCGCCGCCCGCCAGGATCCGGGCGAACAGGGCGTGCGCCTGCGACTTGGACTCGTACCGCAGCGCGCCCGGCCGCCACGATGGACCGGCGAGCCGCGCGTACGGCTCCGTCCGCCCCCACGGTACGAGCGGCAGCCCGAACCCCCTCACCCGCCGGACCAGCGCCGGCCGGGCCAGCACGGCCTCCGACAGGCCCGGGCCCCGCTCCGCCAGCCCGTCGTACACCTCCACCTCCGGCTCCCAGTCCAGCGTCCGCCCGACGGCGCCGGTCCACCAGCGCGGCACCGGCCGCGGCAGGACCAGCGCGGCCGGGAGCGGGCTGTAGAAGGCGGCCAGGCAGGCGTAGTCGTGCGCGGGCCGCTGCCCGCCGTCGAGGGAGGCGTCGGCGAACTGGGCGTTGAACTCGGCGACGTTGCCCACGTGCACCGCCGCACCCCCGCCCGTCCAGGCCCGCGCCCACCCCGCGAGGGGAGCGGGGGCCACCTCGAACCGGACCAGCCCCGGCGGGGAGCCGGCCGCCGGGACGGCGCCCATCGCCCGGTAGAAGCCCGCCGCATGGGGGTCGGCGTCGATCAGCAGCCGCCGGAACCCGAGTCCGGCCGCGCGGCGCACGGCGTCCAGGTACAGCAGCCGCCCGACCCCCCGGCCGATGGCGGAGGGCTCCACGAACAGCAGCCCGAGCCGCGCCGGCCCGGAAGAGTCCGCTCCGTCGCCCTCCAGGGAGGCACAGCCCAGCAGTTCGCCGCGGGCGTTCTCGGCCACCGTGATCCGCCGGTCCGCCAGGTCCCCCTCCCCGACGCGCAGCTGCGGCGCGCACGCGGCGAGGAACTCCGCGCCGTACCCCCAGTGCGCCTTGGACCGCATGACCAGCGCGGACAGTGCCGCCGCCTCACCGGCCCGCGCGGGCCTGGCCTTTGCCATCTCCTGACCTCCCCATGGTCCGGGGCCGGGCCGTGCGATAGATTCGGCCTCCCCGCGGCGCGTCCCCGGCCGTCCTGGACCATCCTCGCCCCCCGTCCCACCCCGCGTCAGGCAGGCTTCTGAATGAGCGACATCGTCAACGGACTCGGCCGTACGACCGCCTACGGCGCCGTCGGGCTGGTCCTGCTGATCCTCGGCATCGTCCTCGTGGACGTGCTGACGCCGGGCAAGCTCCCGCGGCAGATCTGGGAGGAGCGCAACCGCAACGCGGCCCTGCTGCTCAGCTCCGCGCTCCTCGGCATCGGCGGCATCGTCTTCACCTCGATCTGGACGACGTACGAGGACTTCGGCAAGGGGCTGCTGTCCACGGCCGCCTTCGGCCTGCTCGGCCTGGTCCTGATGGCCGTGGCCTTCCTGGTGCTGGACCTGGTGACCCCGGGCAAGCTCGGCGCCATCGTGGTCGACCCGGAGCCGCACCCGGCCGTCTGGGTCACCGCCTGCTGCAACCTCGCGGTCGCCGCGATCGTGGCCGCCTCCATCGCCTGACCCCCGGCGTCCGCGCCGCACCGACGAGAGAGCGCCGCTCCCCTCCGGGAGCGGCGCTCTCGTCGTGTACGGGTGCTCCGCGACCGGGGCCCCTATGCCAGACCCAGCGCGAACGCCCCGAACCCGGCGGCCAGCGCCCCCGCCACGGCCCCGCGGACCGCAGACCCCCGGCCCCGGGCACCCGGCGGCGCCTCGAACCGGCGCGCGTACCGGGCGATCCCCACCAGCAGAAGCGCGAACACCGGCAGCCACAGCGCCCGCGCCGCGACCCAGTCCGGTCCGGCGGGCGCCGTCGTCAGCCCCACCACCCCGCCGCCCGCGAACGAGGCCGGCACCGCCGCCGCCAGCATCGCCGTCTGGTGCCAGCACAGGACGGTCATCGCCGACAGGTTGACCACCACCACCGGCGCCCACAGCGCCGGCCGCTCCAGCAGCCGCGCCAGCCGGTCCCGCAGCAGGATCGCCGCGCCCGACTGGGCCGAGGCCAGGGCCAGGACCAGCAGCGACGGCGGATGCGAGTTGGTCCGCGCCGCCCCCGGCACCCCGACCATCGACGCCGGGTAGTGGAACACCGCCAGCAGCACCGCGAACAGCGCCGCCCCGCCCACCAGCAGCAGCCGGGCCCCGCGCCGGCCGATCCGCCCCTCGCCCCAGGACACGCCCAGCTGATAGGCGAACAGCCAGCCCGGCAGGACGTTCAGCAGGGACAGCCAGGACGGCACCGAGCCGGCGAACGGCCCGTACCGCAGGAAGTCGACCACCGCCACCGACACCAGCAGCGGGGCCGCCGCCCAGCCGCCGAGCCGCCCCGCCGCCCGTACGCAGTACGGGGTCAGGACCGTCACCACCGCGTACACCCCGACGAACCACAGCGGCTGGACCACCAGGGTCGCCGCCGTCCGCAGCGTGGCCTCCGGCACCCCCGCCGCGTACAGCGCCGGCGCGGCCACGGCCCACACCGCCGTCACCCCCAGCACCGGCCGGCCCAGGCGCACCATCCGCCCCTTGAGCCAGGCCCGGGTGGAGCCCGTGCGGCGGCGGAAGGAGAGCACCGAGGCGTAGCCGCCGACGAGGAAGAAGACCCCGAGCATCTGGAGCACCCAGCTCGCCGGGGCGAGGGCGCCGACGGACGACAGCGGACTGGCGTTGTGCAGCCCGCCCTCCGGGTCGAGGGTGAAACCGCCGAGCAGCCAGTGCCCGGTCGGCACCCCGAGCAGGGCCAGCGCCCGCAGCCCGTCGACCGCCCGGTCCCGGTCGCCGGGCGTCTTCCGGTCGATCCGCCCGGCGGCGCGCCGCAGCGCGGTGACGGCCTCCTGTGCGGCCGTGGCGGTCGTCCTCCCGAAGCGGCGCATGCCCTGTCCCCTCTCTCCTCGTGACGGAGAGGAAGGTAGGAAGGCGGTACCCGGCCGCACGTCGGACCGGAGAGCCAAGCCGCGTGTCATACCCCGGTAGGGGGTGGAGGAGGCGGTCGCCGCGCGGGCGCCCCGCCGGACGCCTCACTTCTGGGCGTGCTGCCCCAGATAGAACAGCAGCATCACGAAGGCGGCGAACACGTGCGTGCCGGCGATGTAGAAGAAGGCGCGCAGCGCGACGCCCTTCGCCTTCCACTTCTCCTGCTGCGCGGCCGTCCGCCGCGCGGAGCCGCCGTGATCCTGGTCGTCGTCCGTCATGACCGGTGGGCTCCTTCGACGCTCGGCACAACCCCGCGAGTCTAGCGGGCCCCGGCAGAACGCCTCCGGGACGCCGGCCGCCCCGCCGCTACGCCGGGTCGCCGGGGCGGACCAGCCCCGCCTCGTACGCGAAGACCACCGCCTGTGCCCGGTCCCGCAGGTCCAGCTTGCCCAGCACCCGCCCGACGTGGGTCTTGACCGTCTGCTCGGCCAGCACCAGGTGCGCGGCGATCTCCTGGTTCGACAGCCCGCGCGCGATCAGCTCCAGCACCTCCGTCTCGCGCGGGGTCAGCCCGTTCAGCCGCAGCGCCGGGTCCTTGCGCGGCGCCGGCCGCTGCCGGACGAAGTCCGCGATCAGCCGGCGCGTCACCGACGGCGCCAGCAGCGCCTCGCCCGAGGCCACCACCCGCACCGCCGCGATCAGGTCGGCGGGCGGTGCGTCCTTCAGCAGGAACCCGGACGCGCCCGCGCGCAGCGCCTCGTACACGTAGTCGTCGATGTCGAAGGTGGTCAGCATCAGCACCTTCGGCCGGTGGACCACCCCCGGCGGCGGGTCCAGCAGCTCCCGGGCCGCCGACAGCCCGTCCAGCTCCGGCATCCGCACGTCCATCAGCACCACGTCCGGGTGCACGCTGCGCGAGAGCCGCACGCCCTCCCGCCCGTCGGGCGCCTCGCCCACCACGTCGATGTCGGCCTGCGCCGACAGCAGCGCGGCGAACCCCGCCCGCACCATGGCCTGGTCGTCGACGATGATCACGCGGATGGTCAACTGGATTCCTCGGTCCGGGCGTCGAGCGGCAGCCGGGCGGCGACCCGGAAACCGCCCTCGGGCAGCGGGCCCGCGTCCAGCGTCCCGCCGGTCAACCGTACGCGCTCGCGCATCCCCACGAGGCCGTGCCCCGTCCCCGCGCCCTCCAGCGCCACCACGGCGTCCCGCGCCGGGCCGTTGACCACCAGCACGAGCACCTCGCCGTCCTCCCCGGCGCGCGTCACCGACACCCGGGTCCGCGCCCCCGGCGCGTGCCGCACCACGTTCGCCAGGGCCTCCTGCACGATGCGGTACGCCGACAGGTCCACGGCCGGGACCGCCCGCGCCGCCTCGGCCACGCCCGCCGCCAGCGACAGCTCCACCGGCTGCCCGGCCCGTACCGTCGCCTCCACCAGCTGCTGGATCCGCCCGACCCCGGGCTGCGGGGCCCGCTCCCCGCCGACCGCGCCCTCCCCGCCCTCGGACCCGTCCCCGCGCAGCACCGTCAGCAGCCTCCGCATCTCGCCCAGGGACTCGCGGGCGCTCGCCGCGATGGCCGCGAACTCCTCGCGCACCGGCTCCTCCATCCCCGCCAGCCGGTACGGCGCGGAGTCGGCCTGCACGGTGATCACCGACATGTGGTGGGCCACGACGTCGTGCAGCTCCCGGGCGATGCGCGCCCGTTCCTCCAGCAGGGTGCGCCGCGCCCGCTCGGCCCCGCTGATGCTCTCCTGCTCCGCGATCCGCTGCCGGGCGTCGCCCAGCCCCCGCAGCGCCCCGGTCAGCGCCAGCACGACCCCGCCCAGCACGAACTGCACGGCCACGGTGTTCGTCACCCCGTCCGGCGCGAAGAAGCCGAGCACCACGCCCACCGCGCCCGTCGCCAGCCACACCCCGACGAGGGTCCGCACCGACTCCCGCAGCCCCAGGCAGGCCATCAGCACCAGGTAGCCGACGATGCCCATCGGCGGCCACGGCCACGAACGCCCCGCCACCCCGCCGGCGAACTCCAGCAGCACCGCCCCGGCGACGTCCGCCCCCAGCACCACCGCCCAGGCCGGCACCGGCCGCGTCACCGCCAGCAGCAGCGGCACCGTCTGCGCCACGCCCAGCGCCCCCGCCCAGCCGCCGCCCATCCGGTAGTCGTTGGTCAGCACCGCGATGGTCACGGGCAGCAGCACCACCACGAAGACGGCCGCCACGGCGAAGGGGGCCAGCCGCTGCCAGCGGCGCGGCGCCCGCGCCAGCAGCGGCTCGCCCGCCCGGGCCGGGGTGCGCAGCGCCACCGCCAGCCCGGCGAACCGGCCGCCGGAGCCCCGCCCGCCGGCGCGCCGGCCCTGCGCAGCGGCGGCCGGGCCCTGCGCTCCGGCCGGCGGGGTCTTCCGGACGCGGCCCGGGATGCGCGGTGTGAACCTCATGATCCGCCAGCGTAGGCGCCGGGCGCCCCGAGAGCCCGGGCGGCCGGACGGATAGGCTGCACGCCGTCCGGATGTCGAACAAGGGGGACCGGTGGGCATGGGCGGGGCAGCCGCACTCGAAAAGCTGGTCCCGGTCCTGCTGGCCTTCGGCGGAGGGGTCCTGCTCGCCCGGCGCAAGACCGTCCCGGCGGAGGCCTCCAAGGCGTTCTCCGACTACGCCTTCCTCTTCGCCGTCCCCTGCTACCTCTTCGGCAACATCTACGCCGCCGACCTCGGCGCCCTGTTCGACTGGCGGGCCATCGGGGGCTATGCGGCCGCCGCCGCCCTCGCCGTGCTCGCCGTGGCCCTCGGCGCCGCCGCGTACGGGGTACGGGAGCCCCGCGCCGTGGCGCTGCGCGTGATGGCCGGTGTCCAGGTCAACACCGCCTACTTCGCCGTCCCCGTCTTCATCACCGTCTTCGGGACGGCCGCGCCGATCTTCCCGGTGCTGCTGTTCCAGGTGTGCGTGCTCTCGCTCGTGGTCATCGCCCTCATGGAACTGGGCCGCGCGGGCGCCGGCGGCCCCGGCACCCGGCTCGGGCGGGCCCTGGTCGCGTCGCTCGCCACCCCGCTCGTCCTGGCCTGCAACGCCGGCATCCTGCTCAACCTGCTCTCGGTGCACGTCCCCAAGGTGTTCCTCGACGGGGCCGCGTTCATCGGCGACAGCGCCTCGCCGGTGGCCCTGTTCGCCCTCGGCCTGCACCTCGGCGGCACCGGCCTGGACGTGCGGGGCACCACCCGGGAGGAGGCCGCGCTGATCGCCTTCAAGTGCCTGGCCTTCCCGCTGCTGGCCTGGGCGGTGTGCGCGGGGCTCTTCGGGATACGGGGCCCCTGGCTCGCCTACCTCGTCCTGATCGCCGCGATGCCGACCCCGCAGAACCTGTTCATCTTCGCCCAGCGCTACGACATCGGCGTGGACCTCTCCGCCTCCGTCGTGATCAAGAGCTCGGTGTTCTCCCTGCTCCTACTGCCCCTCTGGCTCCAGACCGTCGCCTCCTGACCTTCGCCCCTGCCCCCGGCCCGTGACCGCGGCCAGGAGCGCCCCGGCCCGCGGCTCGTTCCCCCCGGGGGGCTCCGCTCGTTGAGCCGGGCATGGAGCTGCTGCCGATGATCGCGGCGCCGGGCGTCGGCGAACGGGCCGACGCCGCGGCCGATGCCGCCTGCCACCTCTTCGACGCCGTCGCGCCCTGGAACGGAGGGCCCGGCGGATGGAGCCGGGCCGCAGCCGAGGACGCCGCCGAGACGATCGAGACCACCGCGCACGCCCTCGCGCGCATCCACCCGCGCGCCGAGGTCATCCTGGCGCCCGTCCACGCGGCCCTCGCCGATCTGCGCCGTCAGCTCGAACTGCCCCCGGCCGACCCGCTGAGCGCCGAGGGGGTCCCGGCGACCCCCCGGACGGTCGGCAACCCGCGCCGGACCCGCTGGGTGCGGGTGCTCACTCCGCCCGCACCCCGGCGACCGCCGACTGGTACAACTTCCTGATCTCCGCGCCGAAGTAGGCGCTGTACGAGGTGTCGGCCGTCGGCCCGCCGGTCTCCCAGCCGCCGATCACCCCGACCACGTCGCCGGTCGCGGTGTCCTCGTCGAAGCGGGTGATGAAGGGGCCGCCGCTGGTCCCGCCCGGGTAGCCGGTGCAGTCGATGCGCAGGAACGATCCCGGGCTGCCCGGGTCGGTGCTGGTGAACTTGGTCGTCTTGTTGACGCACACGCGCGGGCGCGGTGCCGGTGCCGGGTGGCCGATGAGCACCACCTTGGGGTGGTTGAAGGTGGCTCCGGTGACGAGCCGGTTCCCGCCGACCACGTCCTCGACGGCCTCGCCGTCGGCGTCCGGGCCGACCTGGGCGAAGGCCACGTCGAGGGTGGCGGCCTTCGCCGCGCCCTCGGTGCGGTAGCGGGAGGCGATCCACACCTTCGACTTCCCCGCCGCGTCCCGCAGGACGGGGAACATGCCGTACGGGCGCGGGTTGGCGAGCGTGTACTGCGGTACGAAGGCCACCTGGCGGGTGTCGGTGCCCAGCAGGCAGTGCGCCGCGCTGAGCACCAGGTCCCGGCCGGGGGAGGAGACCACGCTGGCCGTGCAGAAGTAGGCTCCGCTCCCCTTCATGACGAACATCCGGCCGACGACCGGGATCCCGTCGAAGTCCTGGCCCACTCCGGCCGGGGCGGACGGGAGCGCCGGTGCGGGCAGTGGCGAGGCGGACGGGGTCGGCGCGGACGCGGGGGCGGGCAGGGTGCTCGCCGCCGGTGCGGGCACCGGGACGGCCGACGCGGCGGCGGCCGAGGCGGCGGGGGAGGCGGGGGAGGAGGGGAGAGGCTCCGCCGGGGAAGCCGGAAGGGTGCCCGGAGCGGGGGCCGCGGCCGGTGCCGGTGCGGGGGTCGGCGCGTCCCCCGCCGCGGGGGCCGCGGACGGAGCCGTGGCGGGAGCGGGGGAGGCCGGCCCGGGCGGGGCCGGCGGGCCGGGGACGGGGAGCGCCGAGGCCATCCGCGCGGGGGTCCAGAACGCGGCCGCCTCCCGGGCGGTCCAGCGCCCGGCCGAGGCCTCGGCGCTCCCGGATCCCAGACCGGGCAGCGGCCCGCCCGGCAGCAGCAGGGCGGCGGTCGCCGCCGCCAACGTGAACGTACGCAGCATGTCTCGTTCCTGTTCGTGACGGCCCGGAGGGCCTGACGGTGACGGTGGGGAAGGGGGGTGACGCCGGTTCACACGGCCTGGGGGAAACGCAGCAGCCGGCCCGGGTCGTAGGTGCGCCGGACCCGCTCCAGGCGGGGCAGGTTCGGCCCGTAGTAGGCCTCGCGCCAGCCGGTCAGCTTCGGGTCGGCGTAGTTCTGGTAGGCCCGGCCGCCCGCCCACGGGCGCAGCGCCCGCCACAGCCCGTCGAGCCAGTGCTGGTGCCGGGCCACCGCCGCGGCGGTCGCGGACGCCGGCCAGTACGCGAGGTACTGGGCGAGGAAGGCGCTGTCGCGGTGCACGAAGGCGGTCGCGCCGGCCGGCACCCGGTTCACGGCCCCGCCGCACACCCCGTCGAACTGGACCACGCCCAGCCCGCCGGGCGGGACCTCCCGCCCGTACCGGCCGAGGGCGTCCAGGACGGCGCCGACCGCCGGGTCCGGGAGCCCGGGGCCGTCCCAGAAGTCGGAGCGGGCCGCGTACGAGTCCCGGCCCAGCTTCCCCCGAGGATCCCGGCCGGGCAGCCGCCCCGGCAGCCGGCACCGCTCGGGGCCGCCGTCGGGGCAGCCCGCCATGGCCCGCACGGTGTCCCCGTAACCGCGCACGGCGGTCCAGGAGTCCCGGGGCTCCCGCCCCACCAGGCCGGTCAGCCGGCCCAGTTCGCGCTCCAGCTCCGCCCGCCCGTCGAGGCACACCGCCCGCACGGCCAGGGCGGGGGCGGTCCCGGCCTCCACCGTGAACTCGGCCTGGCTCCAGAAGGGGTCCGGGAGGGCCGCCAGCCAGCGCTGCCAGCCGCGTACCACCGCCGCCGGGTCCGCGGCGGGCCAGTGCAGTTCGGCGAAGGCGGCGTCCGCGACCGGATGGGTGCGCAGCCGGAACTCGGTGACCACCCCGAAGTTGCCGCCCCCGCCGCCGCGCAGCGCCCAGAACAGCTCCGGGTCCCGGTCGGGGCCGACCTCGCGGACCACCCCGTCCGGGGTGACCACGCGGGCGCCGGTGAGCCGGTCGGAGGTGGTGCCGTGGGCCCGCGAGGCGAGGCCCAGGCCGCCGCCGAGGGCGAGCCCCGCGATGCCGACGGAGGGGCAGAGCCCGGCGGGGACGCCCAGGCCGCGCCCGGCGAGCGCGGCGTGTACGCCGGCCAGCCGGGCACCCGCGCCGATGTGCGCCTCGTCCCCCGCGACCGCCACCCCGGCCATCGCCCCGACGTCGATGACCAGCCCGGCCTCCACCGTGGACCACCCCGCGTAGCCGTGCCCGCCGCCGCGCGGCACGACCGGGGCGGCGGAGCGGCGGGCGAAGTCCAGGCAGACGGCCACGTCGCCGGCGTGCGCCGGATAGGCCACGGCGCCGGGGGCGACCGCGTCGTAGCGGGGCTGGAACAGCTGCCGGGCCTCGGCGTAGTCCCCGTCCCCCGGAAGGACCACCCGCCCGTCCACCGCCCGGGCCAGCGCCGCGAAGTCGGGGCCGGCCGCGGCACCCGCCCGCCGGCCCCGCGCACGGTCGGTGGCGGCCCCCGGGGAGGCGCCCGACGGGCCCGCCCCGGCGGCGCCGAGCACGACGGAGGCCGCGCCCGCCAGGACCCGGCGGCGTGGAATCTTCATACTTCCTTCCTGCCACCGTCCGCCCCGATCGGGGCGAAGGCGGGCCCGCCGGACCCGAGTTGTCCCCCGAACGGCGGACACCGTTCGAACCCGGCCGCCGACCTCCGCGAAGCGGCCCCGGACGCCAGGCACTCCGCGCCGCCCCGCCGGGGCTTCGGCCCCACGGGGCCCGGCCCCTGCTGCCGGCCCCGCCCGTCCCACCCCCGGCGACCCCGCCCCGGCCGGGGCCGGGGGTGTGCGGACGCGGACGGGCGGGGTGAGGGGGGTGGTCCCGCGCGGCAGTGGCTGGGCGGGGCGGTGGGGCGCCCCCGGGGGCGGGCCGGGGGGCGTTCGGTCGGGTCGTTACGGGGGCGGGGGTTTGCGGGCCAGGACGAAGCCTCGGCGGGCCGGGTCGCCTTCGGACGGTTCCCGGACCATGCGGGCCGCCTCGGTCAGGCCCGCGTCCGCCAGGAGGTCGGCCAGCGGCTCGGGGGCGGGCGCGGCGGGTTCCGGGCGGTCCCGGGCGGCCCCGGCGTCGAAGGTGAGCAGGGCGTGGCCGCCGGGGGCCAGGACCCGGGCGAACTCGGCGAACACGGCCGGGAGTTCCCGCGGCGGCAGGTGGGCCGTCCCGTGCCAGGCGACCACCCCGCCCAGGGCGCCGTCCGCGACCTCCAGCGCGGCCATCCGTCCGACCTCGAACCGCAGCCCGGGATACGTCCGACGGGCCACCGCCACCATCGCCGGGGAGAGGTCGACGCCGAAGGCCCGCAGCCCCCGCCGGGCCAGGTACGCCGTCACCCGGCCCGGACCGCAGCCCAGGTCGGCGACGGCCCCGCCCGCGTCGCGCGCGTGCGCGGCGAAGGCGTCCAGCATCGCCCGGTCCAGCGGCCGCGCCGCCGGGTCCTCCCGCAGCCGCCGGGCGTGCTCCACGGCGACGAGGTCGTAGGCGGCCCCTACGGCGGGTTCACGCGAGGTGGCTGTCATGCTCCTGCACACTAGTAGGACGGACGGCCGGATTCACGGGCCCCCCGCCCGGCGGAGCCCCCGTCACCCCGAGGCCGGCGGAGCCGGCAGCTCCGTCCACTGGTCGCCCGGCACCCCCGGGCTCAGCCGCATCAGGGTGAGCGCCTTCACCGGCAGCGGCCCCCGCAGCGCCTCCGAGTCCGCGGTGGGCTCGATCACGTCCAGCCCCGCCGCCAGCGCCGCCCCGAACGCCCGCTCGGAGCCGGCCGTCGAGGCGAGCGCCCCGGCCGCCAGCGAGCCGAACGTCTTGCGCCGCAGCACCGTCTCGTCGTCCGTCACCAGCCGGCCCGACAGCGGCGGCACCGGCAGGCCGTGCCGGGCCAGCCGGGCCGGGCTGATCCGGATGTCGGCCAGGTCGCGGTAGACCAGCCGCAGCGGGGTGCCGTCGGGGGCCAGGACCACCAGGAGGTTCTGCCCGTGGGCCTCCAGTGCCACCCCGAGCTCCAGCACCCGCAGGCACACCGAAAGCGCCAGCCGGGCGAACAGCGCCTGCCACCGCGCCGACCGGGCGAGCCGGGTCCCCGCCAGCGCCGCCACCGGCACGACCCGTTCCCCGGTCCGCGCGTACGCCTCCGGGGGCTCGCGGAGCACCGCCGCCAGGTCCGGGCTGTACGCGGTGGCCGCGCCGAGGGTGCGGGTGATGTGCAGGCGGCCGTCCAGCCGCTCGGCCAGCGCGTGCGCGAACGCCGACACCACGGCGGCCGTCTCGACCGAGTAGGCGGAGATGTCCCGTACCGACGAGGTCAGCCGCGTGCTCAGGGCCGTCTTCACATGGGCGCCCCCCGTCGCCGGCGCCAGCGTCCGCAGGGCCATCAGCGGGTGTGCCGCCGGACCGGGCAGGACCTCCTCGCCCTTGAGGACGTGCTCGGCCTGCCAGGGGTGCACGGGGACCAGGATCCGGTCCCCGTCGCGCAGCTCCTGCGGCCACTCCCCGGTGACCAGGCACTCCCGCGCCCGTACGGGGACCAGCCCGAGCTCCACCAGCGGCCCGTGCTCCGGGGCGTACGCCAGCTGCTCGGCCACCGAGAAGCCGGGACGGGACCGGCAGTTGGGGTGGTACGGATGCCCGTCGACCACCCGCTGCTCCCACTCCCAGGCGGCGCCCGGTTCGGGCCGCCCCCCGGCCGGCTGTCCGGCCCGGGACAGGGCGAGGGAGGCGGTGCTGTCGTCCAGTTCGGCGCCGAAGGAGGCGAACGCCGCCCCCAGCGGCCCGGCCGCGCCGTGCGGCACCCGCAGCGCCTCGACCAGCCGGGCCGCCTGCCGGTACGGCCGCCCGTCGAGCCGTACCTCGGTGACGTAGGCGTCCGTCGCGTACGGGTCGGGGCGCGGCCCCTCCAGCCGCGCCCCGCCGGCCAGCAGCAGCCGCAGGGAGTCCGGCCCGCCCTCCCGGCCCACCACCCACGGCAGCGGTTCGAAGGCCAGCCCCCGCCAGAGCCGGGTCAGCACGGCGGCGCGGGCGCCCTCCAGCGCGGCCTCGTACGCGGACACCAGCCCGGGCCGTACGCCGACCAGCGCGGCGGCGACGGCCTCCTCGGCGGCGCCCGCCGGGGAGGGGCCGGGGGCGGGCGGGGAAAGGTGCGTGCTGCTGCGGTCCAGGGTCCCGTTCCTTTCGGATGGCTTCGACTGAGGGGTCTACCCGATGATCACGTCATCATCCCGGATACTGAAGATCACGGCCGGTGGTCCCTCCGCGGACCCCGGCGCACCGCAGCACCGAAGTACCGCAGCAGCGAAGTACCGCAGCAGCGAAGTACCGAAGCTCCGAATCCCCCGAATGGACCCAGTGGACCTCAACGCCGCCGACGCGGACGCCTACGCCGCCGCCCCGCTCCTGAACTGCCTGCTGCGGGAGGTGGCCGACGCCCAGGGCGGGCGCGTCCACCGGCTGCGCGGCAGCGGCCGGCTCCTGCGGGTGGGCGGCGGCCGCCGGCCGGCGGACCCCGAGCTGCGCACCGCGGACGGCTGGCACCCGCTCAGCCATGCCGAACTGGTCAAGCTCACCTCCGACGAGCTGCTGCGCCACACCGGCGTCTCCAACGACGAGCTGCCGGTGGAGATGGCCGACAGCCGTGCCGCCGTCGCCGCGCTGCTGGCCGCCCGGGCCGTGGCCGACGCGCCCGAGGACCCCTACGTCCGCTCCGAGCAGGCCCTGCTCATGGGCCATCCGCACCACCCCGCGCCCAAGACCCGCGGCGGCGGCCCCGCCGCGAGCTGGCTGCCGTACGCCCCCGAGGCGCACGCGCGCTTCCCCCTCGTCGTGCTGGGCCTGCGCGAGGACCAGGTGGCCGAGGAGGGCGGCCCGGCCGCCGCCGAAGCGGTCGACGCCCTCGCCGGGATCCTCGACGGCCCCCGCCCGCCGGCCGGCTACCGGGCCCTGCCCGCCCACCCCTGGCAGCTCGACCTGGTCTCCGGGCGGCGGGAGGTGCGCGAGGCCTTCGCCGACGGGCGCCTGCTGCGGCTCGGCCCGACCCGGCTGCCGGTGTGGCCGACCGCCTCGGTCCGGACCGTGCACGCGCCGGGCGCGGACGCCGACCTCTTCGCGAAGTTCAGCCTCGACGTGCGCATCACCAACGACGTGCGCCGGCTGTGGCGCCACGACCTGCTCAAGCTGCGCCGTACCGACGCCGCCGTCGAGGAGGGGTTCGCCGACCTGCGCCGCCGCACCGGGGCGAGCGCCGTCTGGCTGTGCGACCGCGGCTACCGCACCGCCGCGTTCGCCTTCGAGGAGCTCGCCGTGCTGGTCCGCGACGGGCTGCGCGGGCAGGTGCTGCCCGGGGCGGTGCCGCTGCTGTGCGCGGCGCTCGCCGAGGGCTTCCCCGGCAGCCCGCTGGAGGGCGCGCCCGATCCGGCGGGGTGGTGGCGGGCGTACCTGCGCCACGTCGTGCCTCCGGTGCTCGACCTGTTCGCGCGGCACGGGATCGTGCTGGAGGCCCACCTCCAGAACTGCCTGGTCGCCGTCGACGGCCGGGGGATGCCCGTGCAGGCCCTCTTCCGCGACGCGGAGGGCGTCAAACTCCCGCAGGACCTGCCGCGCGCGGCGGCCTGGGAGCGGCTCGTGTACTGCCTGGTCGTCAACCACCTGGCGGAGGTGGCCGCGACCCTGGCCGCGCACCACCCGGAACTGGCCGACGGGGTGTGGCCGGCGGTGCGCGAGGAACTGCTGCGCTACGACGCCGAGCACGGCCTGCCGGAGATCGCGGGGCTCCTCGACGCCCCCGCCCTTCCGGCCAAGACGAACCTGCTGCTCCGGTGGACCCGGGCGGACGGGGCGGACGCGCGCTACCTGGAACTGCCCAACCCGCTGCGCGGATAGGGGCGGCCGGAGGGCCGGTGCCGGATTCGGCCAACGTGGCGCCGGCCTGCACGGACCCCGTGGAGAAAGGTATAGACCAATGCTAGGTTGGTGGGGCAGACCGCGCAGTCCTTGACCACCCGTCAGAGGAGAAGCCATGCCCTCCCCTTCGCGGGGCGGCGGCCCGGCCGCCATGCCCAAGTACCAGCGCATCGCCGCAGCGCTGCGGGACGAACTCGACCACGCCGCCCGGACCGCCGGAGGGAGACTGCCCTCCGAACGGACCCTCGCCGCCCGCTACGAGGTCAACCGGCAGACCGTCCGCGCCGCCCTCCAGGAGCTGCGCGCCGACGGACTGGTCGTCACCGGCCGCCGGGGCACCCGGGCCGCCCCGCGCAACCGGGCCGCCCCACAGACCCGGGGCCGGGCCCGCTCGGCCCGGGCCCGGCTCGCCCTGGTCACCGTGCCGCCCTCGCTCGCGGCGCTGCTCGGGATGGACGGCGGCGAGCGCACCCTGGTCCACCACCACCGGGTGTACGGACCCGACGGGCGCACCCTCCAGCACACCGTGACCTACCTCTGCCCGCGCACGGTCGCCCGTACCCCGGAACTCGCGGCCTACCTGGAACGGCCGGCCGCCGCCGGCGAGGAGGACCTGGGGCCGCTGCACCGCTGGCTGGAGCGGGCCACGGCCCGGGGCCGCACCGCGGAGACCATCACGATGACCCGCACCAGCCACCCCGCCGCCGCGTCCCCCGCCCGCGGGCTCTCCGTACGCCGCACCGTGCACGACGCCTCCGGCCGGCTGCTGGCCGTCACCGACCTGGCCTTCCCCGGCTGGGACCGGGTCACCTTCCACCGGGAATCCGAGGCGCTCGCCTTCCGCGTCGGCTGACCGCACGGGGCCGGGTGACGAGCGGCCCCGGCCCCGTGCCCCCCCGGCCGTCCGGATCCCGCCCGGGGCCCCGGCGGTGGAGCCCCGGTGGCCAGGTGGCCCCGGGGCCCCGGGGCCCCGGGTTCAGCCGACCGGCGTCCGCTCGGGCCGCGGGTGCCGCGCCGCGTCGGGGGCCGGCGCCTTCGCGCGCGGGCGCACCGGCCACCACAGCGAGCGGCCGAGCAGGGCCGCCACGGCCGGGACCAGGACCACCGACAGGGCGAACGCCGAGAGCAGGATGCCCACCGCCGTCGCGAACCCGGTCTGCTGGAGGCCCGGTTGCGGGCTCACCGCCAGGCTGCCGAAGGAGGCGGCCAGCACCAGGCCCGCCGTCGCGACCGCCGGCGCCGTGTGCCGCACCGCCCGGGCCACCGCGGCCCGCGCCGGCCCGGGGCGCTCCATCTCCTCCCGGATCCGGTCGCCGATCAGGATGTTGTAGTCGGTGCCGAGTGCCACCACGAAGAGGAACAGCACCAGCGGCAGTGTGAAGTCCACCCCCGGCCGCCCCAGCGCGTGCTGGAACACGAGCGTCGCCGAGCCCAGCGTGGCCGTGAAACCGAGTCCCACCGCCACCATCAGCACCACCGGCGCCAGCAGGCTGCGCAGCAGCACCAGCAGGATCAGCGCGATGAGCGCCGCCGCCACCGGGAAGATCACCTCCAGGTCCTCGCCCACCGCCACCGCGATGTCGGCGAAGACCGCCGCGGTGCCCCCGACGTGGGCCTCGGTCCCGGCCGGCACGTGCGCCCGTACGGTCGCGCGCACCGGGCCGGACACCAGGTCGCGGGCCTGCTGCCCGCCCGGCTCGGCCGCCAGCACCAGGTCGATGCGGGCGGCCCCGCCGTTGTTGCTGAGCACCGTCGGGGCGACCTGCCCCACCCCCGGCACCCGCGCCAGCGCCCCGGCCAGCCCGGCCACCCGCTCGGCGGTCATCGGAGCGCCGTCGCGCGCCCTGACGAACACGGTCGCCGGATCCGAGGCCCCGGCCGGCATCGACCGGGCGATCTCCTCCGCCGTCCGCGTCGCCGCGGTCCGCTCGCCGCCCACGCCGCCCTGCCCGTAGTCCATCCGCACCCCGGCGGCCCCCGCCGTCAGCGCACCGAGGAGCACCACCGCCGCCACGGCGTGCGCCACCGGCCGGCGGGCGATCCGCTCGCCCAGCCGGCCCGCCGCACCCGCGCGCGGAGCCCGCTCCAGGGACCGCGAGGGCCAGAACATCCGGCGGCCCGTCACGGCCAGCAGCGCCGGCATCAGCGTCAGACTGCCCAGCAGCATCACCAGCACCGCCACCGCGATGGCCGGGCCCAGCACCCGGAACTGGCCGAAGGAGGCGATGCCGAGCGTGGCGAACGCCGCGACGATCGTCAGTGCCGCCGAGGTCACCGCCGTCCCCACCCGGCCCGCGACCTCGGCCGCCGCCTCCCGGCCCGACTGCCCGGGGTGGGCGCGCAGCTGCTCGCGGAAGCGGAACAGCAGGAAGAGGAAGTAGTCGATGCCGATGCCGATCAGCACGACGTTGATCAGTCCGGGTGTGGACGGGGCCAGGTCGACCCCGGTCAGCAGGGCCGCGCCGACCACCGCGCCCGCCGCCGCACCGCCGACGATCGTCACCGTCAGCAGCGGCAGCAGGGCCGCCGCCAGGCTGCGGAACACCAGGACGTGCAGCAGCACGATCAGCCCGGTCATCGCGAGACCGACGACCACGGTGCGGGTCTCCTCGGCGTCGGCGGTGTCCACCGTCGTGGCCAGCCCGCCCGTGAACCCGGTCCGCAGGCCCGCCTCCCGGAAGGCGCCGCGCGCCTGCTCCCGGAACGCCCGGTAGGTGCCCTGCACCCCGGGGTCCTGCGGATTGCCCGTCAGCTCCACCGGTATCAGCCGGAAGGCCCGGTCCGCAGCCGTCGCCCCCGCCCCGATCCGCGGCACCTGCGAGTGGTCCTGCACCAGCGGCGTATCGTCCTGCGACCGCGGCATGACCACCCGCTGCCGGCCCAGCCGCCCGGCCACCTCCCCGATCCGCCGCTCGTCGGCGGCCGTCAGCGCCGCCCCGTCCGCACGGGCCACGAGCACGGTCAGCGGGTCGGCGTCCGGCCGGATCCCGAAGTCCTCCTCGGCGATCCGCAGCGCGGCCGCCGAGTCGTAACCCGGCGGCAGGAAGCCGGCGTCGCCGGGCTCGGTCGCCCGGTACACGAACGCCTGGCCCAGCAGGGCGAGCGCGACGCCCACCACCGTCCAGACGGCGATCACCTTCCACGCGTGTCTCGTCGAACATCCCGTCAGGGCGCGGATCACTTCTCTCCTCCGGTCTCTGCGACGTCTCCCGCCGGCCGGCCGCCGACGGGACTCCAGACCATCAGCCGGCCCGGCGACGCGCGTCGGGGCACGGGAGGATCCGCCCACCGGGACCCGGGTCCGGCTCCCGGCCCCGACCAGGACGGGAGTCCCGGTCCGGGTCCCGACCCTCGGCCGGTGCCCCCACCAGGGACTCTTGCCAGAATGGAGCTCCGCGCGACGGCCGCGCGCCGCCCCGGACCGGCCGGGCGGGAGCGGCCCGCGGAGGAGGCGGGAAACCGATGGGCACACGCGCCGAGCGCCTGGAGTGGACGCGGGGCGACGGACTGGTGGCGGCGGGGGCGGCGGCCACCGACCTCACCGGTCTGTCCCTCAGCGCCGTGGTGGACGGGACCCCCTTCACGGTCACCGCCGCCCTCGGACTGGTCCTCGCCGCCCTGACCCTGCTGCTGCGGCGCCACCACCCGGTCGCGGTGCTCGGCGCCGTGCTCGCCCTCGGGATCGTGGTGAACGTCGCCACCCCGGCGGCGCCGCACTTCGGCCTGGCCCTGACCGTCGCCCTGTTCACCGTGGCCCGCCGCTGCCGGCCCGCCGTGGTCGCCGTCGCCGGTCCGGCCGCCGTGCCGCTCGCCGCCGTCGGCCTGGGCGGCTCCCTGCTCCCGTCCGGCATGAACGTCCTCACCAACGCCCTCGCCGGCGTCCTGGTCGTCGGCGCGGCCGTCGTGGCCAACCGCTGGCAGCGGGAGGTCGAGGCCAACCGGCAGCTGCTCGCCGAACGGGCGGTGGCCGAGGAACGCCGTCGGATCGCCCGCGAGCTCCACGACATCGTCGCCCACCACATCACCACCATGCAGCTGATGGCCGGCGGCGCCCGCGTCAGCCTCGCGCACGACCCCGGCGCGGCCCGCGAGGCCCTGGTCGTCCTGGAGGACTCCGGCCGGATGGCCCTCGGCGAGATGCGCCGGCTGCTCGACGTCCTGCGGACCGGGGAGGAGGGGGAATCCGCCCCGACCGCCCCGCAGCCGGGCACCGACGACCTTCAGCGGATCATCACGGAGTCCCGGCTGGCCGGTATGGACACGGAGTTCACCGTGGACGGAGCGGTCCGCCCGCTGCCGCCCACCGTCGGCCTGACGGTGTTCCGGGTCGTGCAGGAGGCCCTGACCAACGCGCGCAAGCACGCCGGGAACGCGAACGCCCGCGTCCGGCTGACGTACCGGCCGCAGGAGGTGGCCGTCGAGGTGTGCGACGACGGGCCCGGCGAAGCGCCGCCGCGCCGCTCGGCGGCGCGGCACACCGGCCGCGGCGGGTACGGTCTGATCGGCATGCGCGAACGCGTCGCCCTGCACGGCGGCACCCTGGAGGCCGCCCCCCGCCCGGACGGCGGCTTCCGCGTCGCCGCCCGCCTCCCGGTCCCCGCCGCCGCGGCGGCCCCGGACGGGGCAGAACGAGAGGACTCCCGCCGATGATCCGCGTCCTGATAGCCGACGACCAGCCGCTGGTGCGCCGCGGCCTGAGCCTGATCCTGGCGCCCCACCCGGACGTCGAGGTGGTCGGCGAGGCCGGCGACGGCGCCGAGGCGGTGGCGCTCGCCCAGGAGCTCCACCCCGACGTGGTGGTCATGGACATCCGCATGCCGGTCCTCGACGGGGTCCGCGCCACCGAGGAACTCGCCCTCGTCCGCCCCGCGTCCCGGGTCCTCGCCCTGAGCACCTTCGACATGGACGAGTACGTGGTCGCCGCCCTGCGCGCCGGCGCCTACGGCTTCCTGCCCAAGGACGTCTCCCCCGAGGAACTGCTCGCCGCCGTCCGCACGGTCCACACCGGAGAGGCCGCCGTCGCCCCCCGGCTGCTGACCCGGCTGATCTCCGCCTACGTACGGACCGCGCCGCGCGAGCCGCGGCCCGCCCCGACGCCCCCCACCGCACTCACCCCGCGCGAGCTGGAGATCTGGCGGCTGCTCGCCACCGGGCGCGGCAACGCCGAGATCGCGGCGGAACTGGACCTCAGCGTCTCCACCGTCAAGAACCACCTCACCGGGGTCTTCGGCAAGCTGGGCGTCCGCGACCGGGCGCAGGCGGTCATCGCGGCGTACGAATCGGGCCTGGTGGAGGCCGAACGGAGGAGCACTTGATCACCAAGTGCCCGCAGACGGCCCCATTCCGCCGGCCGGCCCGGCTCTGACCTGCCGGGACGGGGGACGGTTCACCCGTGCGCCGGAGGCACCGCGCATGGCACAGTGCCAGCAGCGCAACCTCCGGACCAGGGAGCCCCCATGCCTGACCCGCACACCGTGCCGCCGGTGCCGACGGCCGCCCCCGCGCCCCGGACCGGCCCGGGCCCGCTGCCCGGGTGCCCCCGCTGCGCCGCCCCGCCGCAGCGGATCTCCTGGCGCCAGCGTCCCGGCGAGCCCGTCGTCCTGGTCTTCGAGCCCTGCGGGCACCGCCACACCTCGCCGGCCCCGCCCCTTCTCGCCGTCACCCCCCTTCCGCCGCCCCGTGCCGGGAGACCGCCCGTGACCTCGTATCCTGCATCCGAGCTCACCCACGAGCAGCTTCGATGAGTCGATGAGCCGCGGCGCGCCGAGCGCCGGCGCGGCGGGAACGGGAGACCCCTGATGGACGTGCAGCACTTCGAGCGGATCACCGCGTTCATCGAGGCGCGGCTCACCCCGCTGTTCGACGCGGAGACCGGAAGTGAGCGCGGCTTCGCCATGGACGACACCTCCCGGGCCCTGCGCGCCCTGCGCAACAGCGTGCTGGAGGCCTCCGCGGTCAAGGGGCTCATCGCGACGCGCGAGACGGCCGAGCCGCTCGTGCGCAAGGTCATCGACCAGTCGGTGGAGCACCACTGGGACGTGCTGCGCGGCATCGCCCGCCAGTGGGAGGACCACGCCGACTTCCGCAGGGAGTTCAAGCGCCACGCGTGGGAGCTGGACGGCGCCCCCGCCGCCTGATCCGGAGGATCCGGCCTACCGGCTGGGCGCCCCGCCGATCAGGTGGCCGATCCGGCGTTCGAGCCCGCTCCAGCGCCGGTCGTGCCGGTAGGCCCGGCGCAGGGTCCGGGCCCGGGTCCTGGGGCGGCCGGCGTAGAACCGGCGCGCCCACGGTGACGCCGGCCGGGCCAGCCGCACCGCCGCGATCAGGGCGATCAGCGGCACGACCACGCCGAACACCGCGAGCCGCGGCTTGCCCTTGAACAGGGCCACCACGGCCAGCAGCAGGTTGAACAGCACGGTGAGCGCGAGGAACAGACGGTTCTCCAGCTGGTCCTCGGTCAGGCCGTCCACGCCCAGCGGCAGGAAGCCGCACAGCAGCAGCCCCGCCAGGGCGGAGGTCATGACCACCACCTCGACGCTGAGCGTGCCCTCCTCGCTCCAGTAGACGTCGCTCAGGTGCAGGATCAGCGCGAACTCGTCCAGCACCAGGCCCGTTCCCATCCCGAACAGCACGGCCGCCACCCACGAACCCCACCCGTTACGGCCGCCCCCGATCGCGGTGAAACCGCCGACGGTCATCAGGATCACCCCGGGCACGCAGTGGTGCACGTGCAGACCGCCGGGCGTGACGTTGCGGAAGGGGCCCTTCCCCGCCCGGATCATCCGGGTGATCACCCGGGTCGCCACGAAGGTCACGACGAACGCCGCCAGGGCCAGGAGCAGGGGGAGCTTCCCCGGCTCCAGGATGTTGCGGTACCACCAGTCGCCCATGCCGTCACCCTCCCGGTGACGCCGGTCCCGCGCACCGCGAGGACCGCCGTTCGGGCGTCCCGGGCCGGGGCGCGGGCCGCGTGGTGGCCCGGGGCGCGGCGCGGGATGGCAGGCCCGGACGGCGGCTCCGGTCAGGCCGTCGCGCCCGCCGGGTCCGCCTGGGCGGCGGAGCCCTCCCGGGCGGCCCGGCGGCGCAGCGCGTCCTCGTCGGTGTCCGCGTCGTACGAGATCAGCTTCGGCAGCAGCGCGGCCAGCACCGCCACCGACGCCACGCAGGCCAGGCCGCCGCTCCAGAACGCCGGCCGGGTCCCCGTCCAGCCCGCCATCGTGCCCGCCCGCACCTGGCCGAGCTGCGGCCCGACGCTGTACGAGAGCACCTCGATCCCCGCGAGCCGCCCGCGGAGCTCCTCCGGGATCGTCTGGTTCCAGATGGTGGAGCGGCCCAGGGCGCTCAGCATGTCGCCCGCGCCCGCCGCCGCCAGGCACACCAGCACCAGCCAGATGTTCGAGAACCAGCCCGCCGCGGCGATCGCCAGACCCCACGCGGCCGCCCCGGACACCACCAGCAGCCCGTGCCGCCGTACCCGCGACACCCAGCCGCTGGTCAGCCCGAGCACCAACGAGCCGACCGCGCCCGCCGCGTACATCAGGCCCAGCGCCCACTCGGCGTCGAGCTCGTCCGCGAGGAACGGGAAGATCGTGTTCGGGAACGCGAAGAACATCGCCGCCAGGTCCACGGCGTACGTGCCCAGCAGCACCGGCCGGCTCCACGCGTACCGCGCCCCCTCGGCCACCGAACGCAGCGAGGGCCGCTCCGCCCCGCCCGCGGGCGGCGCCGGGCGCAGCCGCGCGCACAGGGCCACCGAGACGGCGAAACCCGCCACGGTCACCGCGTACGCCGAGGCGTAGCCGGCGTACGCGACGACCACGCCGGCCAGCGCCGGTCCGGCGATCGCCCCGGACTGGTAGCGCAGGGCGTTCAGCGCGGCGGCGGCCGTCAGCTGGTCGTGCGGCACGATCCGGGCCATCAGCGAGTCCAGCGCCGGCCGCTGGAGACCGCTCAGCGCCGACACCCCGGCCGCCACCACGTACAGCGGCCACAGCATCGGATCCGGCAGCAGCGCGTTCACCAGCAGCACCAGCGCCAGCAGCCCGAGACCGGCCTCCGTCAGCAGGATCAGCCGCCGCCGGTCCACCGCGTCCGCGAGCGCGCCCCCGTACAGCCCGCCCACCACCAGCGGAACCAGCTCCACCGCACCCATCGCACCGACCGCCAGCGGCGAATCCGTCAGGTGCTTGATCTGCAGCGGAAGGGCGATCATCGCCATGAACGAGCCGAAGTAGGTGACCGTGCCCTGGAAGAAGAGGAGCCGGAAGTCACGGCTGGAACGCCAGGGGGACAGGTCGGGCAGTACGGAAGACAAACGGGAGCCACTCACAACGGGCCATCGTGCGGGCCCGCCGCGCACCCGGCAACGCATTTTCTCCCCGGACGGGTCAAAACGGGACCCGGCGCGTGGCACGGGCCGCTCCCGGTGGCACCCATGGGTCATGCCGTCGGTGTCCCCGTTCCTGCGTTCGGCAGCGTCCTACGCGTGGCGCCTGCTGGTCGTCGGGGCTGCCGTCTACGCGGTCTTCGTCGTCCTGGGCCGCTTCCACGAGATCGGCGTCGCCCTCTTCCTCGGGCTGGTCGTCACCGCCCTGCTGTCGCCGCTGTCGCGCCGGCTGGCGCGCGTGGTACCCCGCTCACTGGCGGTGGCCGTCAGCCTGATCGGCAGCACGGTCCTGCTGCTGGGCGTGCTCGCGCTGGTCGGCGAGGCGGTGGCAGGGGAGAGCGACAACCTGGTCCGGGAGTTCCGCGAAGGGCTCGGCAGCATCCAGAAGTGGCTGGAGCGGCCGCCGTTCCGGCTGAAGTCGGAGGCCCTCGCCCACATCCAGTCCCGCGTCGGGGAGTACCTCTCGGCCCACCGCTCGACCCTGCTCAGCACGGCCGTCAGCGGCGCCGGGCACGTGGTGGAGGCCCTCACCGTCCTGGCGCTCGCGGTGTTCTCCTCCGTCTTCTTCCTGCACGGCGGCGACCGGCAGTGGGCCTGGTTCTGCGCCCAGCTGCCCGAGGCGGCGCGCGAGCGGGTGGGCGTCGCCGGGCGCGCGGCCTGGCGCACCTTCACCGGCTACACCCACGGGATCGTGCTGGTGGCCGCCACCAACGCGGCCCTCGTCGGGCTCGCGCTCCACCTGCTGGGGGTCCCGCTGGCCCTCCCGCTGGCGCTGCTGGAGTTCTTCGCCGCGTTCGTGCCCCTGATCGGCTCGCCGGTCGCCCTCGCGGTCGCCGCGGTCGTCGCGCTGGCGGCGAAGGGGCCGGTGATCGCGGGCGTGGTGGTCGCGCTCATCGTGGTGATCGGCCAGATCGAAGGCCACCTGCTGCATCCGCTGGTGATGAGCTGGGCGGTGGCGCTGCACCCGCTCGTCGTGGCCGTCTCCGTGATCGCGGGGGCCATCGCGGCGGGGGTCGTCGGTGCGGTGGTCGCCGTGCCGCTGGTCTCGGTGACCTGGTCGGTGCGGTGCGCCCTGCGGGCCCACGCCGCCGCTGCGGCGCTGCCCTTGCCGCCGCCGGAGCCACCGCCCGTGGGGGGCGCCGGGCCGGACGGCTGAACCGGCGCGACGCGTCTACCGTAGGACGTGGAGGTGGTTGCCATGGCAGAGCGCTCCGGCGGAGCGGCGCCGCGCAAGCTGGAGGACGACCGGTTGCTGAAGGAACTGGAGACCATCCACCGCACCCGCCACGAGACCCTGCTCCACGGCTCGGACGACGCGCTGGCGACCCACACGCAGCGGCTGAAGGAGCTGGAGGACGAGTACCTCCGGCGCCACCCGCACCGCGCCCCCGCGTCGGGCCGCACCCGAGAGGGCGCCCGCGCGCGCATGCCGGGGGAGTCGTAGGACGGGCGCTCCGGGCCCCTCGCCCCACACGCCGGCGGGACTGTGAAGTCCCGCCGGCGTGTGAGGCCCAGGTGGGGGACCAGCCCCCGTCCGCGCGGCGGAACCGGGCGTCAGCGGAACGCGGGGGCCGCCGGGGCCGGGCCCAGGGTGGTGGTGCCGGGGGCCGCGCGGTGACCCAGCCCGGTGCGGTAGGCGTCGAGCGCCGCCTCCGTCCGGCCGGCCCGGCGCAGCAGGTCCCCCAGCAGCCGGCACAGGTCCGCCAGGTCCCCGCCCGCCCCGCTCCGCTCCAGCAGCGCCAGCGCCCGTACGTAGTGCTCCTCGGCCGCCTCCGCGTCCCCCCGCTCCTCGGCGATCAGCCCCAGCAGCCGGTGCGCCCCGCCCGCGTGCACCGCGCCCGGGTCCGAGCCCTCCGCCAGCAGCCCCGACACCAGCTCGGCCGCCTCCTCGTACCGGCCCAGGCGCCGCAGCACGTCCGCCAGCTCCACCTCCACCTGCGCCGTGTACAGGGCGGCCCGCCGGGCGGTGAGCATCTCCCGGGCGATCCGCAGCTCGCGCTCGGCCGCCGCCAGCTCCCCGTGCTGCGCCTGGACGTAGCCCCGCATCCAGTGGCAGTGCGCCAGATCGGTGCGCAGCCGCAGCTGCCGGTAGACGGCCTGGGCCTTCGCCAGTGAGGCGTCGGCGTCCGCCACCCGCCCCTCGGCGAGGAACGTGCGGGCCACCTGCCGGTGCATCCCCGCCACCAGGGCCGGGTCGGCGACCTGAGGGGCCAGCGCGAGCGCCAGCTCCGCCGCGTGCGCCGCGCGGGCGTGGGCGCCCATGTCGATGTACGGGCCGATCACCGCCGAGTACAGCAGCACCAGCGCCTCCGGGTCGGCGAGCCCGCCCGCGTTGAGACCGTCGATCGCGGACTCCAGCAGGTAGCAGGCGTACCGCAGCTCCCCGGCCAGCAGGTGCGCGACGGCCCGGCCGCGGATCGGCCGGGCCCGGCGGGGGAGCGGTTCGCCGGCCAGCAGGAGCTCCGCCGCCTCGAAGTGCCCGGCCGCCTCGGTCAGTTCACCCGCCTCCAAGGCGCAGTCCCCGAGCCCCAGCAGGGCCTCGGCCCGCTCGTCGGCCAGCCCGAGCCGCTCCGCCTCGTCGAGCAGCCGCCGGAAGTGCCCCGACGCCTCCCGGGCCGAGCCGGTGGCGAGGGTCCGCTGGGCGTCGGTCAGGGCCAGGCGCAACTCCGTGGCCAGGGTGGCCGGACGCCCGGTGGCCAGCTCCTCGTACGAGGTGCCGAGCCGCCCGGCGAGGAACCGCAGCGCGGTCTCCGAGGGCCGGACCTTGCCCGCCTCCAGGGTGGACACGTACGCCGGGGTGTACGCGGGCTCCGCCAACTGGCGCTGCGTCAGGCCGCGTTCGCCGCGCAGCCGCTGAACCCGGCGTCCGATCTCGGCCGGTTCGTCCATGAACTCCCCCTGTTGTCCACGAGGTTTTCCCAACTCCCCAGTATCCGGCGGGAGCCGGCCATTGCGCACGCCCTGGGGCGCCCCTTAGTTTAAGCAGCCGGTTCAGTCGAGTTAACTGAGCACTTAACCCCCCTCAACTCCCTGCCCCGGCGGAGGACTTCATGCAGAGAACCGTCCGATCGGCCCTGCGCGCGGCGCTCGCGGCCGCCTGTGCGAGCGCCGCGCTCCTGGCCGCGTCCGCCGTACCCGCCGGAGCGGCCCCGCCGCCCGGCCCGACCGCCCGGCCGGGCGTCGAGGTCGAGATACCCGGGCCGGAACACGGCGGCGAAGCCGGATCGGGCCGCACCCGGGTACCGGCCGCCGGACGGGGCAAGCCCGCGGGCCGCCTCTCCGAGTCGGCGCGGGCCGCCGACGGGCAGGTCACCAAGACGGTCGACAACGGCCCCACCTCCGACCGGCTCGACGTGGTCTTCGTCGGCGACGGCTACACCGCCGCCGAACTGGACCGCTTCCACGCCGACGTCCGCGCGAAATGGGCGGAGGTCACGGCCGTCGAGCCGTACACCACCTACCGCGACCTCTTCAACGTATGGACCGTCGACGCCGTCTCCGCCCAGTCCGGGGTCTCCGGCGACCCGGGCCCGGACACCGTCCGCGACACCGCCCTCGGCTCGTACTTCTGGTGCGGGTCCATCGAGCGGCTGCTCTGCGTGGACCAGCCCAAGGTGGACGCGTACGTGGCCAAGGCCCCCGCCGCCGACCTTGTCATCGTCCTCGCCAACAGCGCCAAGTACGGGGGCGCCGGCTACAACGAGCCCAGCCCCACCCTGGGCTACGAGGGCATCTCGACGGCCTCCGCCGGCCACCCCAAATCCGGCCAGGTGGCCATCCACGAGACCGGACACTCCCTCGGCAAGCTGGCCGACGAGTACTTCTACCCCGGCGTCCCCGACTACGAGAAGTACACCGGTCCCGAACCGGCCGACCCCAACACCTCCACCCTGGACGCCGGTTCGATGGCCGCGCAGCACGCCAAGTGGTACCGCTGGCTGGGCGAGACCTCTCCCGACGGCGGCACCGTCGGCGCCTACGAGGGCGGCGGCTACTTCGTGACCGGCCTCTACCGGCCCACCGACAACTCGATCATGAGGGTGCTGGGCAAGCCCTTCAACCTCCCCGGCGTCGAGGCGATGATCGCCGGCTTCCAGCGGCACACCCGCCTCGTCACCCCCCTCACCCCCACCGACCGGACCCTGCGGCTGGGCCGCACCGCGAAGGCCGCCGTCGCGCACCTGGCCACCCCCGACGGGCGGCAGCCGACGGTCCGCTGGTACCTCGACGGCCGCGAGCTGGGACGCTTCGCCGGCCGGACCCAGGTCAAGGTCGCCGAGCTGTGGCTGCTGGACCTGCGCACCCACAAGCTGTCCGTGACCGTCGAGGACCGCACCCCCGCCGTCCGCGACCCCGAGCTCGCCCGCGCCCTGTCCTCCACCGTCACCTGGGACGTCCGGCTGTAGCGGCGGCTCAGGAGCCCGCCCCGCCCGCCGGCAGGCCGTCCCACAGGGCGCAGTGGTGCGCGGCCGCCGCGTCCACCGGCCGGGTCCCCCCGGGGCCCGGCGCCAGCCTCAGCACCGACGGGCCGCTCCCCCCGAACCGGGGCCAGGCCGGCGCTCCCGGCCCGGCCGGGGAGCCCGTGCGGGCGAAGCGGGTCCAGTACCCGGCCATCCGCCCCGCGAGCCCCCGCTGAGGGGCCGTCAGGGGCACGGTCGTGAACAGGTACGGCAGTTCGAAGCCGTGGGCCGCGCCGAACGGGAAGCCCGCGAGCTCCGGCAGGCCGGTGAAGTTCGGCGCTCCGCTGTCGCTGAACAGATAGCCGTACACGGGCACGTGGCGGGCCAGCGCACGGCTGTCGCGCAGCGTCGGGCAGATGAACGAGGCGTCGGACAGCGCGGTGGCGAAGGCGATCGCGGCCGTCGGGAAGGCCGCCTCCGGGTACGCGGCCGCCACGGCCGGCGCCGCGGCCCCGAAGGAGGTGCGCAGCCGCTCGCCGTAGTCCCGCCCGCCGCCCACCGGGTACGAGGTCAGGGTCTGCGCCATGAACAGCCGCATCTCGTCCAGGGTGGTGCCCTGCATCACCGGAACCCGGTGGAAGCGGCCGTCCTCCAGCGCCCTGCGGGGTTCCACGGGCAGCAGGGCGTTGCCGTAGGCGACCGTGGAGAACCGTTCCATCAGCTCGGCCGTCACCAGCCGGGCCGTGTCCAGCCCGCGCAGGCAGTCGAGCACCCGGCCGGCCGGCCGGTCGCCGCAGCCGAGCTCCCGCGCCGCGGCGGCCCCCGCCCCGGCCACCCGCCGCTGCGGCACGAAGGGCTCGTACGTCCCGACCGTCGGCAGCACCGAGTACGGCGGCATCGTCGTCGAGCAGGACCCGCTCTGCACGATCGCCCGCTGGAACAGGCCGGCCGAGCCGGGGGAGACCAGGTGGGCGCAGACGCTGAGTCCGCCGGCCGACTCCCCGAACACCGTCACCCGGCCCGGATCGCCGCCGAAGGCCGCCGCGTTCGCCCGGACCCAGCGCAGCGCCGCCTGCTGGTCGGCCAGACCGAAGTCGGGGGCGCCGCCCAGTTCGGGGTGGCCGAAGAAGCCGAGGATCCCGAGCCGGTAGTTGACCGTCACCACGACGGCGCCGTCGCCCCGCACCGCCAGCGGCTCCGCCCGGTAGGGGTCCGCGGAGCCGAAGCGGAAGCCGCCGCCGTGGAACCAGACCATCACGGGGCGGCCCGGATCCCGGCCCGCCGGGGCGGTCACGTTCAGGTACAGGCAGTCCTCCGAGCCGCTGATCCCGCCCGGCCCGACCGCCGGCAGCTGCGGACAGCGGGCCCCGGGCGCCCCCGCGTCCAGCACGCCGCCGCGGTGGGCGGCGGCCCGCGGGGGCCGCCAGCGCAGCGGGCCCGTCGGAGGGGCGGCGTACGGGATCCCCTCGAAGGTGTCGTACGCCCCGTGCGCCCGCCCCCGCACCGGCCCCTCGGCGGTCACCACGACGGGCCGGCCGGCCGTCCCGGCGCCCCGCCCCCCGCCGGTGGGCCCGGACCCCACGGCGCAGAGCAGCAGCACCACGGGCACCAGCACGGCCGGCAGCACCGCTGACACCCCGCGCCCCGGGCGCCCCGGGCCGGACCGGGCGGGGATGCCGGGGGTGGCGTCGTCGTGGTGGGGGGTGGGGTCGGTGCGGGGATCCGGCATGGCTGACGTCCCTTCCGGAGGCTGGCCCTCCTCGGCGAGCGCCCCGTGCGGAGCGGGCCCGCCGCCACGCTCCGACCGCTTCGGTGCCCGTGGCCTGCGGGGCCCGGTGCAGTGGGGCGGCTTCTCGTACGGGCCGGGCGGGCGGCGCGCGCCGGCGGTGCGCCGCGTACGGGGTCGGCCCGCGGGCGGTGGCGGGAACGGGACGACGGGCCCCGGGGTGCGGGGCCGGGACCCTGCCACTGTGCCCCGCCCACCGCTTCGCGTGCCGCCTTGGGCCCGGCGTGTCCGGGGGGTCGCCCCGGACACGCCGGGGGAGCCCCCCGTTTGCCCGCCCCGAATGGCGCAGTGCGGGCCCGTGCCGCTGAATGTGACCAAGCGTGCGCGTCCCATGACGCACGATGACCGGCGTGCGATGCGTAGACCCGCGCGTCGGCGAGACGGAGCTTTCCATGAATGACCCCAGTACCCTCGCGGCGACGGACCCCGGCGACCGCGACGGCATCCACGCCCCCACCCCGGAACCGACCGACGGCGCCCTTCCCGCACCCCCGCCCCCAGCCCTCGCCGAACCTCCCGCACCCGTCCCCCTCCTCGACCCCCACGCGGCCCGGCCGGCCCGCGACCCCGCGCTCGACGCCGGCCTCCGGCCGTACCCCGAGGCCACCACGGACCGGCCGGAGCCGTCGCCCCGGCCCGACCTCGAACAGCCCCCGGCGCCCGTACCCCACCGCCCAGGGCCCCACGATGCCCCCCGGCCCGCGGAACCCCACGACGCCCACCGCCCCTTCGCGGCGGCCTCCACGGCCCGGCCCGACCCCGGCTCCGGCGCCGGCCTCCGGCCCCTTCGGGACCCCTCGGGGGACCGGACCGGCTCGGGCGGCGGGTTCGACGCCGACTTCCGGCCCCTCGCGGAGGCTTCCGTCGATCGGGCCGACTCCGCGCTCCGCGCCAACGCCCTGCCCCTCACTGAGGCGCCCGTGGAGCGGATTCCACAGGAGCGGCCTGCGGAGTGGGACCGTGCCGGGACCGGCTCGGAACCCCCGACACCCGCTCCCGCGGCCCACGCGGCCCACGCGGCGGGGCCCGAGCCCGGGGCCCCGGAACCGGGTCCCGTGGCCCCGGCCCCTCCCCACGCCGAGCCGCTGCGCACCCTGCTGGAGACGGCCGCCACCTGCCGGCCCGTCGAGGAGGTGACCGCCCTGGTCGGCCTCCTGAAGGAATCGGGCCGGCTCGCGAACCCCGGGCACGACGCCCTCCGCGCGGCCGCCGTCGCCCGGCCGGTCGACGAGGTCCGCCGGATGGTCGCCCTGCTGGGCGAGCACCCCGACGAGGAGGCCGAGGCGGACATCACCCTGCGTGCGGCCGCCATCGGCCGGCCCATCGAGGACGTGGCACTGCTGGCCACCATCCTCGACCCCGAAGGGCCCGGCGCGGCCCCCACGCCCGGCCCCGACGGCGCCGACCCCTCCGCGTCCGACCCCGCCTCCGGTCCGGCGGCGCGGTCGGCGGGCCCGGCGGATCCGGCTGACGTGGCCGTCCGGCCCGACCGTCCCCCGACCGGGGCGGCGGCCCCGGCGCCCGACCCCGTCCCGCAACCCCCGCCGGTCCGCGCGGCCCGGCCCGTGCCCGCCACGGCCACGGCCGACGCCATAGCGGATCGCGCGGCCCGGCGCGGGGGCGTCCTCGGCCACGTGCTGCGCTGGCCGACCGCCGCCGCCCTGCTGTTCTGCGGGCTGCTGCACCTTCCCGGCAACCTCGCGGAGCCGCCCGCCCCGGGCCGGCTGGCGCCCCTCGCGGTGGCACTGCTCTGCCTGCCGCTCGGCGCCCTGCTGGCCGTACGGGACACCCCAGCGGTGTGGCGGGGGGCGGCGGTGGCGGCGCTGGCCGTGGTGACGCTGCACATCGTGGCAGGGGTCGCCTTCTTCAACCCCCTCGACGGCACCCTCGGCGCGCCGTACCCGTGGGCCGGTGTGGCGGCGGTGCTCGGCGCCGGCGCGACAGCGGTCCTGGCCGGCCTCGCACTGGCGTACCGCCCGTCCCGCCCCCACGAGGACGAAGGAGCCTGACCCCGCCGGAGAACCCCCGGCCGCCCTCCGCAGGCGCCCGGGGGTTCCCCCCCGCACCGGGGCGGAAAGCTCCGTCGGATCCCCGCACGGCCGCGCTCTGCCACCGCATCGAAGCGCGCGCCGGCACGGCAATGCCCGGCCGGGCCCGAGGCGGCCGGGGGTGGCGTCTCGCACCGGTCGGCGGGACCCCGTACCCGCGCGACGCCACGGCAACGCCCGGCTGTCCCCGACGGAGCCGTGGGGGTGGCGTCCCGCACCGGCCGTCGGGACCCCGCAGACCGGGCCCCGCCGCCGCATCGAAGCGCGCGCCGCCGCGGCAAGGCTCGGCGGTGCCCGAGGGGGCCGGGGGTGACGTCCCGCACCGGCCGTCGGGACCCCGCACGGGCCCGGGCCCCGCCGCCGCATCCAAGCGCGCGTCGGCACGGCAAGGCTCGGCGGTGCCCGAGGGGGCCGTGGGGTGGCGTCGCGCACCGGCCGGCGGGACCAGGCACGGCCGCGTCCCGCCGCCGCATCCAAGCGTGCGTCGCCGCGGCGAGGCTCGGCTGTGCCCGGCGGGGCCGGTGGGTGACGGCCCGCACCGGCCGTCGGGACCCCGCACCGCCGCGGCAGCGAAGGGCGCGCCGTGTCGGCAACGCCCGGCTGTCGCCGACGCCGCAGGTGGGTGCCGGCCCGCACTGGCCGGCTGAGCCCCCCGCGCGGGGGCGGGCGGAAGGGCGGCGGGTCAGTCCGCCAGGAGGTTCACCGCGCCCGTGAAGACCCCCGGCAGCCGCGCCGCCAGCGGGACGATGCGGGTCGCCAGCGGGGGACGGCGGCGGGCCCACAGGAGGGCCGTGGTCAGGGTGCGGTAGTCGCGGGAGAGGCTGCGCCAGGCCCGTTCGTACTCCTGCGGCCGGCCCGCGCGCACGCAGCGTACGAGTTCCTCCGCCGCCGCCACCGCCAGGGTGAGCCCCTCCCCGGTCAGCGCGTCCACGTACCCCGCCGCGTCCCCCACGAACAGCACCCGCCCCGCCACCCGGCTCCGCGTCCGCTGGCGCAGCGGTCCGGCCCCGCGCACCCCCGCACCCGGCCCGGACGGCGGCGCCGGCAGCCGGGCCGCGAGCAGCGGGAAGCGGCCCAGCTGGACGTCGAACGGCGCCTGCTCCGAGGTCAGCACCGCCACCCCGATCCGGTCCGGCCCCAGCGGGGTCACGTACGCCTCCGCGCCGGGCGCCCAGTGCACCTCGACCAGGTCGCTCCACGGGGGGACCGCGTAATGCCGGCGCAGCCCGTACCGGGCCGGCCGCCCCGGAGCGGCCGGCACCGCCAGGCCCAGCCCGCGCCGCACCGGCGAGTGCAGCCCGTCCGCCGCCACCAGGTAGCGGGCCGTCAGCCCGGCCGCCCACACCCGCCGCCCGTCCTGGCGGACCTCCCCGGCGCGCCGCGCGAGGACCCGTACGCCGAGTCCCGCCGCACGCTCGGCGAGTGCCGCCTGGAGCTCTGTACGCCGGCACCCGCGCCCCGGACCGGCGCGGAAGAGCCCCTCCGCGCGCAGCCCCGTCACCCCGTCCACGTAGCGGATGCCGCGGAAGGCGCGGCCCGGCACCGTCACGCCCAGTGCCTCGAACCGCCGGACGGCCCCCGGCATCAGCCCCTCCCCGCAGGCCTTGTCGATCGGTGTGGGGCGCGGCTCCAGGACCACCGCCTCCAGCCCGGCCAGCGCCCCGTGGATCGCGGTCGCCAGCCCCGCCGGGCCGCCGCCGGCCACGAGCAGGTCGATCACCGCACCAGCCCCAGCAGCGGATCGGCGGTACGGGCGTACGTGAGCGCGGTGTTCTCGCAGCGGATCCGCACCCGCAGCAGCAGGGCGTTGAGGAGGGTGAAGCCGAGCGCGGTCATCCACGCCGTGTGCACCAGCGGCAGCGCCAGCCCCTCCAGTACCACCGCCGCGTAGTTGGGGTGGCGCAGCAGCCGGTACGGTCCCGCCGCCACCAGCGGCAGCCCGGGCACCACGATGACCCGGGTGTTCCAGCGCGTGCCCAGGGACAGGACGCACCACCAGCGCAGCCCCTGCGCCGCCACCACCACGGCGAGGGCCGGCCAGCCGAGCGCGGGCAGGAAGGGCCGGTGCACGGCCTCCACCGCGCAGCCCGCGAGCAGCGCGGTGTGCAGGGCGACCATGGCGGGGTAGTGGCCGCGGCCGTACTCCCGGCCGCCGCGCGCCAGGCTCCAGGCGGCGTTGCGGCGGGCCGTGGCCAGCTCGGCCAGCCGTTCGGCGGCGACCAGCGCGAGGAGGAGGAAGTACCAGGTCAGCGGGGTGGCGGCGGAGACGGAAAGCATCAGCGGCATGGGCACCTCACCAGCGCAGCAGGACGAGTTCGGAGGCGAAGCCCGGACCGAAGGCGAGCATCAGGCCCACCGATCCGGGCGCGGGCGGCCCGGCGGCCTGGACGGCGCCGAGGACGTGCAGGACGGAGGCGGAGGACAGGTTCCCTACGGCCGCCAGCGAACGGCGGCTGGCGGCGAGGGCGTGCTCGGGCAGCCCCAGGGAGCCGGCCAGCACGTCCAGGATCCTGGGGCCGCCCGGATGGCAGATCCAGACGTCGACGTCGGCGGGCTTGAGGTCGTGTCCGGCCAGGAAGGACTCGACCTCCTCGACCACGTGCAGCCCGACCAGCTCGGGCAGCTCCCGGCCCAGCACCATGCGCAGGCCCCAATGGCCGATGTCCCAGCCGAGGAGGTGCCCGGTGCCCGGGTAGAGCCGGCCGCGCGCGTCCACCACCCACGGCCCGCCGGGGCCGTCGTGCAGGGGGTGCTCCGCGCCCACCGCGACCAGGGCCCCGGCCCCGTCACCGAAGAGGGCGCCCGCCACCAGGTTCGCCATCGAGGTGTCGGCGGGCTGGAGGGTCAGCGAGCACAGCTCCGCCGACAGCAGCAGGGCGGCCTGCCCCGGCCGCCCGGCCAGCTGCTCGTGCAGCATGCCCAGCCCGGCGGCGCCCGCCGCGCAGCCCAGCCCGAAGAGGGGGACGCGCCGTACGTGCGGCCGCAGCCCGGTCCGTTCCGCGAGCCGGGCCTCCAGGGAGGGGGTGGCGAGCCCGGTGACGGTCGTGGACACCACCACACCGATGTCCGGCGCCGCGACGCCCGCGCCCGCGAGGGCGGACCCGACCGCCTCGGCGCCGAGCTCCAGGGCCGTGCGGAGGAAGAGGGCGTTGGTGGTGCCGAAGTCGGCGTCCGGGCCGCCGTAACGTTCCAGCGGCTGCGCGAGGTGGCGGGAGCCGACCCGCGCCGAGGCGTGCACCCGGCGCAGCAGGGCGGCGTCGGCGCCGGGTGGCAGGCACCGGACCAGCGCCTCCGTGATCTGGGCCTGTGGGTACAGGTGGGGCGGGAACACGCTGCTCACCGCCAGGACACGGGTCATTGGCCCAACATAGGGAAGAACAGGGCAAACCTGGGCGAAGCGCGCGAGGGGCGGCCGAGGAACCTGCCGCCACGGCGTAGCGTGACGCCGTGCCCGCCCCCTCCTCCGCCTTCCCCCTGCCGACGGTCCCGGTGGGCGGCCTGCTGCGCGCCTGCCACCCGCTCCCGGCGGCCGCCGTCACCCTGGTCGCCGGGATCCTCGCGGCCGCCGCCGGGCGCGGCCCCGCGGGCACCGCGCTCACGGCAGGGGCGGTGGCGGCCGGGCAGCTCTCGGTCGGCTGGTGCAACGACCGCGTCGACCTGGGGCGCGACCGGGCCGCGGGCCGCCGGGACAAGCCCCTGGCCACGGGCGGGGTACCGGCCGGCGCGGTGACCGCCGCCGCCCTCACGGCGCTGGCCCTGTGCGTCCCGCTGTCGCTGGCGGCCGGCGCGGCGGCCGGCGCCGCGCACCTCACCGGGGTCGCGGCCGCCTGGGCGTACAACCTGTGGCTCAAGGGCACGGCCGTCTCCTGGCTCCCGTACGCCCTCGCCTTCGGGCTGCTGCCGGCCTTCGTCACGCTCGGCCTGCCGGGTGCGCCCTGGCCGCCGCCCTGGCTCACCGCCGCCGCCGCGCTGCTCGGCGCCGCCGCCCACTTCGCCAACGTCCTGCCCGACCTGGCCGACGACCTCGCCACCGGCGTCCGCGGCCTGCCGCACCGGCTCGGGGCCCGCCCCTCGGCGGCGCTGGCCGCGCTGCTCGTCGCCGGCTCGGCGGCCCTCCTGGTCCTGGGCCCGCCGGGGCACGTCACCCCGTACGGCTGGACCCTCCTCGCCCTGACCGCCGCCCTGCTCGCGGGCACGGCCGCGGCCCCGGGACGGACGCCGTTCCTGGGGGTGATGGCGGTGGCGACGGCCGACGTCCTGCTGCTCCTCGCTCGCAGCACGGCCTAGACGAGTAATTCCGAAGTCTTCGGGCGCATGAAGCGAGGGTCTCGTTGGTTCGTTTGTGACGACAAACCTGGAGACCCTCGCGACTG
>NZ_JBVILR010000040.1:0-33498 GCF_055580265.1 Streptomyces sp. NPDC032091
GAGATGAGGAGGGGGCGGCCTAGGCCGTCTCTTCCGGATCTTGCCTGGCCCGCGCCGCCCGGCACCGCACCTCGCCGCTTTGGCGGGGCACCAAGTACGTCCAGTACGGCGGCGCCCCGCCAAGGCGGCGATGCACGGCACCCGACGACGCGGGCTTGACCGGCAAGATCCGAAAGAGACGACCTAGCGGAACGCTCGAACGGTGGCCGTCGGCGGGTCGTGGCGCTGACACCATCGGGGAGGCAGCACATCCCGTCGACCCCACCAGAGGACCCCGTGAGCGAGAAGACCGCCGTCACCCCCGAGTCCCACCCCGCCCCGCCCGCGAAGTTCTCGCACGGCGTGCGCAAGGGCAACATCCTCCAGGTAGCCGGCCAGGTCGGCTACCTGCCCGCCGTCGAGGGGCAGGCGCCCGTCACCGCCGGGCCGGGGCTGCGCGAGCAGACCCTCCAGACGCTGGAGAACGTCCGTTCCGTCCTGGAGGCGGGCGGCGCGAGCTGGGACGACGCCATGATGATCCGCGTCTACCTGACCGACACCGCCCACTTCGCGGAGATGAACGAGATCTACAACGCGTACTTCGACGAGCAGGGCGTCAAGGTCCCCGCCGCCCGCACCACGGTGTACGTCGGCCTGCCCGCGGGCCTGCTGATCGAGATCGACGCCCTCGCGGTGCTCGGCTGACCGCAGCGCGAGGGAGGGGCGCCCCCCTGGCGGTGGGGCGCCCCGGGCCACCCGGTCGCGCCTACGCGCAGTACTGGGCTTCCTTGCCGATCGAGCGGTACATGCAGTCCGCGTTCTCCAGCAGCTGGAGCACCGCGTCCTTGTTGCGCGCCGTCTCACGGTCGATGACCTCGTCGGGCGGGTAGAAGCCGCCGCCCCCGCCGGTGTCGGACGGGTACATCTCGAAGGTGTAGGCGAAGATCTTCTGGTTGCCCCACAGCCAGTCGTCGATCGTGCCGTCGGTGATGTACAGGTCGCTGGACTGCTCCGGCGTGTAGCCGTTGCTGGCGGCCATGCTCGTGCCGATCTTCTTGTACACCGCGAGGTCGTCCGCGGTCAGGCCCGGCGCGGTGTCGTTGTACGTCCACCCGAAGGGCCACAGCACGAGCTCGCTGTAGGTGTGGAAGTCGATGGCGGCCTTGATCTGCTGCTTGCCGCCGACGATCCGGCTGCGCACGAAGTCGGAGACCACCTTGACCTCGGGCGCCGAGGCGGCCGCCGGCCCGCGGTAGGTCTCGGAGCTCTTGCTGCTGCTGGAGCCGCCGCAGCAGCCCCACTTGTAGTCCCAGTTGCGGTTGAGGTCGGTGCCCACGGCCGTGGAGCCGGAGTTGGGCTGCCGGTTCTTGCGCCAGGAGCGGTAGGAGCCGGTCGCGATGTCGTACTCGCCGCCGTCCGGGTTGAGGTCCGGGATGACCCAGATCTCGCGGCTGTTGACCATGTTGGTGATCCGGGAGTCGCTGCCGTACTTGGAGCCGAACTCCTGGAGCAGGTACAGGGCCATCTCGACGGTCAGGTGCTCGCGGGCGTGCTGGTGGGCGGTGAAGAGCACCTCGGGCTCGTTCTCGTCCGTGCCGACGTTGTCGCTGATCTTGATCGCGACGATGTCCCGGCCCTGGTACGACTTCCCGATGACCTGCTTGCTCATGATCCCGGGGTACTGGGCGATGCGCTGGTCGATCTCGGCGCTCGCCTCGGCGTAGTTGTGGTACTTGGAGTCCGCCGAGGGGAAGTCCATCGGGCGGTTGGCGACGCCGCGCTCGGAGCGGTCCGGCGGCCCGGCCAGGGCGGTCAGTTTGTAGCCGCGGGCGCGCAGGGCCTTGGCCTGTGCGGCGTTCGCGCTGACCACGACCGAGCGGGCGTCGACCTCGTCGATGGAGACCCCGCTGCTCAGCAGGGCGGTGCGTTCGACGGCGGTGGACGGGCCCTGGATCTCGTACTGGACGACCGCTTCGTCCTGGGTGGCCGTCGAGGGGGTGGGCGGCGGTGCTGCCGTCGCGCTCATGCCGTAGGCGGGTGCGCCGAGCGCGAGCGCCAGCAGGGCGGCCGTGACGGCGGCCCTCCGGCGGGTGTGGAGCCGCATGCGTTCTCCTGGGTGGAGTGTGGGGGTAGCCGTGCGGACGCGCACAGCGTGCTCTTGTGGCATGTCACGGTCAATAGCGCCAGGCGTACCCGGCCGGGCGCACCGGACCGAATCAGCCACCCCCACACACCTACCGCCTACGGCAGCCCGTGGACCTTCGGACCCACCGCGTTCGACCAGGTACTACCCGCCTTGGCGTCCCAGTTGGTCGACCAGGTCATCGCCCCGCGCAGCCCCGGGTAGGTCTTCGACGGCTTGAAGGACCCGCAGTTCGTCCCGCGCGCCAGGCAGTCCAGGGCGTTGTTGACGACGGTCGGCGAGACGTAGCCGCTGCCCGCGCCGCTGGGCGAGGCCGGAACGCCGATGCCCACCTGCGAGGGGTCGAGGCCGCCCTCCAGCTGGATGCAGGCCAGCGCCGTCAGGAAGTCCACCGAGCCCTGGGAGTAGACCTTGCCGTCGCAGCCGTTCATGGCGCCGCTGTTGTAGTACTGCATGTTCACGACGGTGAGGATGTCCTTCACGGCCAGCGCGGTCTTGAAGTAGCCGCCCTGGGTGGACTGCATGTCGATGGTCTGCGGGGCCATCGTCAGGACCAGCGAGGGGCCCGCCTTCGCGGCCAGGGAGCGCAGGGCCTGGGTCATGTAGGTGGGGTTGAGGCCGTTCTCCAGGTCGATGTCGATCCCGCTGAAGCCGTACTCCTGCATGAGCGCCCAGGCCGAGTTCGCCAGGTTCGCGGCGGAGGCGGAGTCGTTGACCGAGATCGTGCCCTTCTCGCCGCCGATGGAGAGGACGACGGACGTGCCCGCCGCCTTCTTCGCGGCGAGGTCCGCCTTGAACTGGGCCACCGTGTAGCCACCGAGGCCGGCCGAGTCGAGGTTGAAGGTGATCGCGCCGGGCGTGGTCGTGGCGTCGGCGAAGGAGACGGCGACGATGTCGTACTGGGCGGAGACGTCGGAGAGCTTCTGGACGGTCGCGCCGTTGTTGAAGTTCTGCCAGTAGCCCGTCAGGGCGTGCTTGGGCACCGACGGGTTGGGGTTCGGGTTGCCCCCGCCGCCCGTGGTGGTGCCGGTCACCGGCGGGGACTTGGGGCCCTCGCCGGCCGCGTTGAAGGCGCTCACCTGGAAGGAGTACGAGGTCGACGCGGCGAGGCCGCCGATCTGCGTGGAGGTGCCGGTCACCGTCTGGACGCGGGCGCCGTCCTGGTACACGTAGTAGCCGCTCGCCCCGCCGACCGCGTTCCACGAAAGGGTGAGCCCGCTGGCGCTCTGGCCGGAAACGGTGGCCGCCGAGGGGGCGCCCGGCAGGCTCGGGCCGGGGTCGGTGCCGCCGCCCCCGTCGGGGCCGAAGACGCTGAACTCGTCGACGAGGTAGGCCGGCTGGCCGTACCAGCCGTGCGTCCAGACCGTCACCTTGGTGGTGTTCGGGCCGGTGGTGAAGGTGGTCGACAGCTTCTGCCAGCCGCCGCCCGAGCCGGGGGTCCAGGTGGAGACGTCCTGGGTGCCGGTGCCGGTCGCGCCCAGGTAGACGTACGAGCCCTGGACCTGGGCGCTGAGGGTGTACGTGGAATTCGGCTTGACCGTGACGGTCTGGCCGCACTGGGCGTTGTCCTGGCCCGCCGGGGTGGCGCGCAGGGCGCCCGAGCCGGCGTAGACGGGCGAGGAGACGGCGGTGCCCGAGCCCGCCGAGCAGGACCAGTCGGCGAGGCCGGACTCGAAGCCGCCGTTGCGGGCGACGTTGACGTCGGCGGCCTGGGCGGGGGCCGCCGCCAGGGCGGTGAGGCCGCCGGCGGCGAGGGCCGCGGCGAGCGACAGGGCGAGGGAGCGTATGCGGTTCACGTGGGCTCCGTGGGGGGAGTGAAGGGGTGGAGCGGAAGGGAGTTCGAAAAGGGTCCGAGGGCGGGGAGTGGGGTTCCCCGCGACCGAGGGCTGACGTGCAGCCAAGTTGGTCCAGACCAATCCTGGTGTCAAGAGTGTTTGCGAAGTGGCTTGAAACGAACGGCTTCCGGACCCCGGTTGTCCAGGTTTTCGCCACCTCTGACATGTGCTTCCGGCACGGGAATCCCCAAGCCCCTGACCTGCCAGGGGTGACGCGGATATGGTGCTGGGGCAAGGGGGAAGGCGCGTCGGGCGTTTGCGGTCGCGCAGTACCGCGCGTACGCCAGGGGCGTGCGCGCGCGTACGTGACGGCCCGGGGAACGGCCGGCGCGTACAGGGTGAACGGGGGGATCCGCATGCCGACCGCCATCGCTGTCACCAGTGCCGACCTGGTACTGCCGGCCCCCGACCGGCACACCCCGGGCGCCGCCATCCTGCGCCCGCCGGGCGAGGTCGACCTGGAGGGCGCGCTCGCCGAGACCTCCGCCCTGCTGGAGCGGCACGGCCACCTCGTGGCCCTCGTACCGCCCTGGCTGCCCCCGGCCACCGTCCGCCGGCTGCACACCGTACGGGCCATCCTGGAGACCGACCGGATCGCGCTCCTCGACATCGACCTGCCGCCCCTGGGCACCGCCGTGCTGGCCCGTCAGCTGCGCCAGCTCACCGTCAGCGACCTCAGCCCCGGGGTGCTCGCCTCCGCCGCCCGGCTGCTGTCCCACTACGTCTACGCGGGCGCGCTGCTCGGCAGCGTCGCCAAACTGGACCGGATCCCCGTCGGGCTCAAGGCCCACGCCCGCTCCTGGTCACCGAGCGCCCAGTTCGCCGTACTCGCCCACCCGCAGCCGCACCTGGCCCGGCTCGGGGCCTCCGCGGCCCCCGCCCACGGCGGCGTCCTGCCCCCCGGCCCCGCCTTCGCCACCCACCTGACCTTCGCCCGAGGGCAGCTGGCCTCCGACTGGGTCGCGGCGGAACTCGCCCCCGCCTGGAAGGTGCGGGGGGTCATGGAGAACCCCCTCCCGGCCGACTCGCCGCGCTGGTGGGCCACCCCCAGGCTGGTCGAGTTCGCCGCCGCCATCCCGGACGTCTCCGTCCTCTACCAGCTCGTCGCCTCGGTCCGCCGCGAGCAGTGCCACTGGTGCGGCTTCGAGCTCATCGGCGACCGCTGCGGCTTCTGCTCCGCCCCGCTCTCCGCACCACCGCCCGACCACGGCACCGCCCCCCGGCCCCACGCCACAGCCGGCTCCTGACCGCCCGAACGAACGAAGAACGGCGAGGTACGACGCTTCATGAACTCACGCCAGCGCCGCGGCGTCATCCTGCTGCTCCTGTCGGTCCTGTGCGCCCTCGCGGCGTTCGCCGGGGTGCTCGTGGTGATCGGCGACGTCAACTCCAAGGTCGGCGCCGAGGTCGTCGCGTACCGCGTCAAGGGCGACATCGCCCCCTACAGCGCCCTCACCGCCGGCCAGTTCGAGGAGGTCAAGGTCCCCAAGCGCTGGCTGTCGGACACCGCCGTCAGCGACCTCGGGGCCCTCCGGGGCAAGATCGCGCTCACCACCCTGAAGAAGGGCTCCCTGCTCCAGAGCGACATGTTCGTCGACAAACCGCAGCTCCAGGCGGGGGAGCAGGAGATCGCCATCATGATCGACGCGGCCACCGGCGTGGCCGGCAAGATCACCTCCGGCGCCAAGGTCAACATCATCGCCACCTTCAAGGGCGCCAAGGAGTCCGACCCCGCCCGCTCCGTGATCATCGTCGCCAACGCCCGGGTCCTGGGCGTCGGCAAGCTCACCGCCCTCGACAAGGACAGCGACAAGAAGGGCCCGGCCGAGGCCGTCCCGATCACCTTCGCCCTGAACACCAAGGACACCCAGCGCGTCGCCTACGCCGAGTCCTTCGCGGAGCACGTCCGCCTGGCCCTCGTCGCCCCCGGCACCGACTCCGCCCCCGGCCCGGCCGACCGCACGTACACCCTCGACGGGGACAAGTGAGGCGCGGATGACCACTCGAATCCTCCCGGCGGCCGGCGACGCCGACGCCGCCCGCTCCATCGTCGCCCTGCTCAGCCAGCTCCCCGACGCCGAACCCGCCCCGCCCGTCCCCGACTCCACCTCCCTCCTCGACGCCCTGGGCCGGCTCGCCGCCGACTCCGTCGACGAACTCCCCGAGGTCGTCCTCGTCCACGAGCGGATCGGGCCCGTCCCCGCGCTGGAACTCGTCCGCGAGGTCGCGCTGCGCTTCCCCGCCGTCGGCGTGGTCCTGCTCTCCTCGGACACCGGGCCGCAGGTGTTCTCCGCCGCCATGGACTCCGGCGCCCGGGGCCTGGTCGGGCTGCCCCTGCACTACGAGGAGCTCGCCGCCCGGGTCGGCGCCGCCGCCCAGTGGTCGGCCGGCGTACGCCGCCACCTGGGCCGTGGCGCGGAGGCGGTCTCCGGGCCGGGCGGCCGGGTGGTCACCGTCACCGGCGCCAAGGGCGGCGTCGGCACCACCTTCACCGCCGTCCAGTTCGCCCTGGCCGCGGCCGCCTCGGGACGCCGCACGGCCCTGGTGGACCTCGACCTCCAGGCGGGGGACGTCGGCTCCTACCTCGACGTCCGGTTCCGCCGCTCCATCGCCGACCTCGCCGGTATCCAGGACATCTCGCCCCGGGTCCTCCAGGACGCCGTCTACGAGGACCGCACCGGCCTGGCCCTGCTGTTGGCCCCCGCGGAGGGGGAGCGGGGCGAGGACCTCGACGAACGCGCCACCCGCCAGGTGCTGAGCGCCCTGCGCGCCCGCTACGAGCTGGTCGTGGTCGACTGCGGCACCCAGGTGACCGGCGCCAACGCCACCGCCGTCGAACAGGCGGACGTGGCCGTCCTCGTCACCACCCCGGACGTGGTCGCCGTCCGCGCGGCCAAGCGGATGGTCCGGATGTGGGAGCGGCTCCAGGTGCGCAAACCCGAGGACACCGCGATGGTCGTCAACCGGTGGAGCAAGCAGACCGAGATCCAGCCCTCCCTGATCGAGAAGATCACCAGGACCCGCCCCACCCGCACCCCCGTCCCCGCCGCCTTCAAGGAGCTCCAGGGGGTCGTGGACGCGGGCCGGGTGCAGGACCTCGACAACCGCTCGACCGTGAAGCAGGCCCTGTGGGCGCTGGCGGGGGAGCTCGGACTGCTGGCCGCCCCGGAGCAGGGGTCCGCGGCCGGGACGCGGGCCCCGGCGGGTTCGGCCCTGGCGGTCCGCTCGGCGGGGCCGGTGGCCCGGCTGCGCCGCGGCCGGGAGGGCTGACGGATGCGCCGGTGGCCGGGGGAGCGGGGGAGGGACCGGGGGCAGGTGGCCCTGGAGTTCGTGGGCATGGTCCCGCTGATCCTGCTGATCCTGGCGGCGGTGTGGGAGTGCGTCCTGATCGGGTACGCCTTCTCACTGGCCGGGAACGCCGCCGACGAGGGGGCGCGGGCGGGCGCGGTGCACGGGGACGGCGCCTGTGTGGCGGCCGCCGGGAAACACATCGGGGGCGAGTGGGGGATGGAGGCGGAATGCGGCCCGGCCGGGGACGTCTACAAGGCCACCGTCACGCTCCACATCCCGGTCCTCTACCCCGGCCTGAACTTCGGCGAGCTCAGCGGCACCGGCGGTGCGGCGATGGAGAAGGAGGCCCCGTGAACCGGTACCGGCGGCGGCATAGCGCCGACCGGGGCCAGGTGGCCCTGGAGTACATCGGCTTCATCCCGATCCTGCTGTTCGTCGCGCTGTGCGGGATCCAGCTGGGCTGGATCGCGTACGTCCACGAACAGGCCGACACCGCCGCCCGTACGGCGGCCCGGGTGGAGGCCCGCAAGGGCTCGGGCGGGAAGGCGGCGGGCGCGGCCGCCGTCCGCGGGGGCCTCGCTCCCGTGGTGGAGGTGGCCAAGGACGCCGACGCGGTCACCGCCACCGTGACGATCAAGATCAACAGCATCGTGCCCGGGCTGAGCATCGACGACGCCAAGGCCACCGCAGTCATGCCGAACGACGATCCGACCGGAGGAAGCCCATGAGCCTGCGTTCCCGGGTCGCCACCCCCGACGACCGCCACAGCCCCCGCGAGGACGGCCGTCTCGTCTCCTCCTACCGCGCCAAGCTGCTGGAGGAGATCGACCTCGCCGAGATGTCCGCGCTCGCCCCCGCCGAGCGCCGGGCCCGCCTGGAGCGGGTCCTCGGCCACATCATCAGCCGCGAGGGCCCCGTCCTCTCCACCGCCGAGCGCGCCCAGCTGATCCGCCGCGTCGTCGACGAAGCCCTCGGGCTCGGCGTGCTCGAACCGCTCCTGGAGGACGCCTCCATCTCCGAGATCATGGTCAACGGCCCCGACCAGATCTTCGTCGAACGCGCCGGCCGGGTCGAGCAGCTCCCGATCCGCTTCGCCTCGCACGAACAGCTGATGCAGACCATCGAGCGCATCGTCTCCACCGTCAACCGCCGCGTAGACGAGGCCAATCCGATGGTCGACGCCCGCCTGCCCAGCGGGGAGCGCGTCAACGTCATCATCCCGCCGCTGTCCCTCACCGGCGCGACCCTCACCATCCGCCGCTTCCCGCGCGCCTTCACCCTGCACGAGATGATCGCCCTCGGCTCCCTGGACGAGCAGATGCTGCTGCTGCTCTCCGGGATGGTCCAGGCGCGGATGAACCTGATCGTCTCCGGCGCCACCGGCACCGGGAAGACCACCCTCCTCAACGCCCTCTCCGGTCTGATCCCGGAGGGCGAGCGCGTCATCACCATCGAGGACTCCGCCGAGCTCCAGCTCCAGCAGGCGCACGTCATCCGCCTCGAATCCCGCCCGGCCAACGTCGAGGGCAAGGGCCAGATCACCATCCGCGACCTCGTCCGCAACTCCCTGCGCATGCGCCCCGACCGCATCATCGTCGGCGAGGTCCGCGGCGGCGAGACCCTCGACATGCTCCAGGCCATGTCCACCGGCCACGACGGCTCCCTCGCCACCGTCCACGCCAACAGCTCCCAGGACGCGCTGATGCGCCTGCAGACGCTCGCCTCCATGTCGGAGGTCGAGATCCCCTTCGAGGCGCTCCAGGACCAGATCAACAGCGCCGTCAACGTCATCGTCCAGCTCACCCGCTTCGGGGACGGATCGCGCCGCATCACCGAGATCTCGATCCTCGACTCGCACGGCCGCGAACCCTTCCGCATCACCACCGTCTGCCGTTTCCTCGCCCAGCCCATGGCCGCCGACGGGCGCGTGCACGGCCACTTCGCCTACGCCCCCCTCCCGCGCCGGATCGCGGAGCGCCTCCACATGAACAACCAGCCGATCCCCCAGGCCTTCGGGGTCGCCCCGCCCGAGGACCGCTTCGACCCGCTGACCTCCCGGACCGTCCTGTGACCGACCTCGTCCTCCTCACCCTCGGCGCCACCCTGCTGGCCGGCCTGTTCGTCTCCCTCGGGGTGCACTTCTACTCCGCCGGCCTCGCCCAGCGCGCCGCCCTCGTCGAACGCCTCGCCGCCGACGGTGCCCCGCCGGCGCCCGGCCGCCGGCGCCGCTTCCCCGGCCTCGACCGGCGCCTGCGCCGGACGAAGCTCGGCCGGCGCATCGAGGTGAAGCTCGGCACCACCGGCCTGGACCTCACCCCCGGCGAGTTCTTCGCGTACGTGCTGATGGCGGTCGCCGGCGTGTGGCTGGTCGCCGCCGCCCTCCTGGCCCCCTTCTTCGGGCCGGTCGCCGGCCTGATCGGCCTGTGGGCCGCGAACGCCTTCCTCACCTGGCAGCGGACCCGCCGCACCGAGCGGTTCATCAACCAGCTGCCGGAGCTCGCCCGGATCCTCGCGAACGCCACCCAGGCCGGGCTCGCCCTGCGGACGGCCATCGGGATCGCGGCGGAGGAACTGGAGGCCCCGGCGGGGGAGGAGCTGTCCCGGGTCGCGGACCGGCTCGCGGTCGGTCACTCCATCGAGGAGGCGCTGGGGGAGATCGTGGAGCGGCTCCCCTCCCGCGAACTGGTCGTCCTCGTCTCCACCCTGGTCCTGTCGGCGCGGGCCGGCGGCGCCATCGTCGGGAGCCTGCGCAACCTCGTGGTGACCCTGGAGCAGCGCAAGGAGACGCGCCGGGAGATCCGTACGCAGCTCTCCCAGGTCACCGTCACCGCCTACCTGGTCCCGGCGATCGGCCTGGGCTCGCTGCTGCTGGTCGACACGATGATGCCGGGCGCGCTGGACCGGATGACCGGCGCCCTGATCGGACAGACCGCCGTGCTGATCGCGCTGGGCCTCTTCACGCTCGGCTTCGTCCTGATCCGCCGCCTGTCGAAGATCGACGTCTGACGGGAGGACGACGACACCCATGAACCCCTACCTTCCGGTCCTCCTCGCCGCGGCCGCCGCCCTCGCGGTCTTCGGCGTCCTCCACGGCATCCGGCTCTACCGCGCCGACGTGGAACTCCCCACCGACCTCGCGCTCGCCCTGGAGGTCGGCTCCTCCCGCACGACGGCCGTCGGCTCGCTGGTCGACCGCCTCGGCATCCGCTGGGCGCCGCTGGTGCTGCGGCTGATGGGCCCCCGTCAGGTCGCCCGCAAGCGTGCCCAGATCGACCGGGCCGGCAACCCGGCCGGCCTCACCATCGACCGGTACGCGGCCCGGCGCGCGGTGTACGGCTTCCTGGGCGCCCTCGGCGCCTTCGCGATGCTGCTCAACGGCCAGCTGGTCGCCGCGCTCCTGATGGTCGCGTTCGGGCTGTTCTGGATCGAGGCCGGCCTGTGGTCGGCGATCCGGGTCCGCCGCGACGACATCGAGCGCACCCTGCCCGACTTCCTCGACGTCCTCGCGGTCGTCGTCAGCGCGGGGCTGGGCTTCCGGCAGGCGCTGGAACGCGTGGCGGCCAAGTACGAGGGCCCCTGGGCGGACGAGGTCCGCATCACCCTCCAGCAGATGGACATGGGCGTGAGCCGCCGCCAGGCCTTCGACGAGCTCCGCCGCCGCAACGACAGCGAACAGGTGGCCCAGTTCGTCACCGCCCTCCAGCAGGGCGAGGAACTGGGCTCCCCGATCGTCGACACCCTGATCGCCATCGCCGAGGACATGCGCCGCACGGACGCCCAGAACGCCCGCCGCCGCGCCGCCCGGGCCGTCCCGAAGGCCACGTTCGCGGTGACGATGTTCATGCTGCCCGGCACCCTGATCCTGCTGGTCTGCGGCTTCGTCTACGGCGCGAACGTGGACTTCGGCGCGCTGCTGGGCGGTGGCTGACGATGACCTCCCCGGCCTCCCCGGCCTCCCCGGCCTCCCCGGCCTCCCCGGCCTCCCCGGCCTCCCCGACCGCCCTGGCCTTCCCCGCCGCCGGCCGCCCGCCCGGCGGGCCGCTCCCCTTCCCCTCCGCCGGCGCTCCCGCGGCGGCCCCCGGTTCTCCGCTCCGGCTCCGGGCGAACGCCCTGCGGTCCCTCTGCCGCCAGGTCTTCGCCCTCCGCCTGGTGATGATCCCCCTGGGCGCGCCCCTGGCCCTGTCCCGCACGGCCCCGGGCGCCGCGACGTACCTGGTGTCCGGGGCGGTCGTGGGCACCTTCATGCTCTCCTACGCCCTCTTCCGCGACTGGGAGCGCTGCGGTCCGCTGCTGCTGCGCCACCGCTGGCTGCTGGCCGCGGACATGGCCCTGGGCACCCTGCTGCTGATCACCGCCACCCCCGCCTCGCCGCTCGGCCTGGTGGCCCTCGGCACCCCACTGCTGGCCGGGCTGGTCTACGGCTGGCGGGGCTCGGCGGTGTACGCGGCGGCGCAGACGGCGGTGGTGGCGGCGCTGGGCGGCGGCCTGCTGCTGTGCCTCCTGTGCGTCCTGTCGGGGGCGGCGGGCTCCTCGGTCCGCGACTTCCTGGTCCGCCTCACCGAGGCCCGGGCCCAGCTGGCGGCGGCGGAGGCCGTCCGCGCCGAACGGGAGCGGCTGGCCCGGGAGATGCACGACTCGGTGTCCAAGACCCTGCACGGCCTGGCCCTGACGGCCGACGCCCTGACCCTCGCGCAGGACCCGGCGGTGATCCGCGTCCAGTCCGCCCTGCTGGCGGTGGCGGCGCGCCGTGCGGTGGCGGAGTCCCGCGCGCTGCTGACGGACCTGCGCGAGCCGCTCGCGGACGTCCCCCTCCTGCCGGCCCTCCACCGCCTGGCCGGCCCGGGCACGACCGTCCACGCCCAGGGCCCCCTGCCCGTGCTCCCCGCGCCGGTGGCGCACCACCTGCTCGCCATCGCGTCGGAGGCCCTGGAGAACGCCCGCCGCCACGCCCGGGCCACCCGCGTGACCCTGACGGCGGCGACCACCCCCGCCCGCCTCACCCTCACCGTCACCGACGACGGCCGGGGCCTCCCCGCCGGAGCCGCCGGGGCCGCCGGGGGAGCGCCCCCCGCCGCCGCCCCGGGCCACTACGGCCTGCGCGGCATGCGGGAACGCGCGGCGGCGATCGGGGCCGACCTCCTCCTGGGCCCCCGCCCGGACGGCGCCCCAGGAACCCGCGTCCACCTGACCCTCCCCCTCGAAGGGAGCCCCTGATGCCCGGCCTCCGCGTCCTGATCGCCGACGACAACCCGGTCGTACGGGCCGGCCTGGCCGCGCTGCTGGCGGCGGCGGGCGGCATCGAGGTGGCCGCCGAGGCCTCGGACGGCCGCGAGGCCCTCAGCCTGACCCGCCGGCACGCCCCCGACCTGATCCTCCTGGACGTCCGCATGCCGGGCGTGGACGGCATCTCGGCCCTCCCGCACCTGGTCCGCCTGGCGCCGGTCCTGATGCTCACGTACAGCCGGGAGTCGGACATCGTCCGGGAATCGCTGCTGCTGGGCGCGGGCGGCTACCTGGTCCACGGCGAGTTCACGCCGGACGACCTGGTGCGGGCGGTCCACGACGTCCGCGAGGGCCGCCCCCACTTCACGCCCTCCCCGGCCGCAACCCTCCTCACCGACCTCCGCGCCTCGTCGCAACCGCAACGCGGTGTGACGCAGCCGGGGGAGCGGCTGAACAACTCGGCGTTGTTTGGGCTGAGTTCGCGAGAGGTGGAGATCATGGACCTGATCGCGTCCGGAATGAGCAACCAGCAGATCGCGGCGGCGTGCTTCATCAGCGAGAAGACGGTGAAGAACCACATCAACCGCATCTTCGCCAAGCTCCAGAGCACCACCCGAAGCGAAGCGATAGCCCACTGGCTGGGAACCGCCCGTCCGGGGGTGAGTGGACATGGGTAGACACGGTGCGCAGTGGGTCCGTAATTGGGCCCCGGGACCCTTGGTCATCACCCGTCACGCGCCGTACGGTCCGCAAATCGACAGCGGCACCGGCCCGGGAGGGAACCCCCATGTCACACAACTCGCTGCTGAAGGCGTCCGTCGGGGCGAAGATCCGCCTGGCCGGCTGGACGGACACGGCGGTGTCCCGGATCCGCAAGCGGTACGCGAACCTCGACCGGGGGCAGACCGCGTTCGAGTACCTGGGCATCATCCTGGTGGTCGTGGTGATCATCGGCGCGATCGTCGGCTCCGGCATCGGCTCCGAGATCACGTCGAGGATCAAGGACGCGGTGAAGAACATCAAGGCGGGATAGCGGCGTTGCGCGCGACGCGCGGCGGTGACCGAGGGCAGGCCTTCCCCATTTACGTGGTCATGGTGGCAGGCCTGCTGTTCGCCGCCCTCGCCTTCTTCGTCATCGGTCAGGCGTCCGTCACCCGCAGCGATGCGCAGGGTGCCGCCGACGCTGCCGCGCTGGCTGCGGCGCAGGACGCGCGTGACCACCTGCTCCCGGGGCTGGTCCTGTCCGAGCTGCAACCGAAGGACTGGATCGAGGTACTCAAGGGCAACCGGTTCGGAGGCGGGGGCTGCGAGAAGGCCGAGAGCTTCGCCGGGAAGAACGACGCGAAGGCGTCGTGCACGTCCAGCGGGCTCAGTTTCACCGTCGCCGTGGAGACCGCGAGGACGGTGGGGAGCTCGGTGATTCCAGAAACCGAGGGCATGCACGGGACGGCCAGAGCCACGGCTGAGATCGAACCGCGTTGCCATCTCGGTGAGTCGCCCACGCCTTCTCCGGCGCCCTCCACGTCCACCGGACAGCCGACTCCGCCTCCTGGAGGCGGTAGTCCGATGCCCCCCTCGGTGAAGATCCAGTGCAAAGGGGGGAAGGACATCACCTTCGACCCCGCCAAGCCCGATCCCTGGCGCACGTTGGCAAGAGGCCTCTTCGACGTGCGACTGACCGACTAACAGCGAGCAACGGACAAGGAAGCAGCGCACATGAGCATGCGGCAAACGGTGAAGGTTCGCGGGGGAGCGGCCGTTGCGGTTGCGGCGGTTCTCGCCCTCACGTTGGCCGGATGTGGCGGCAGCGGCGACGACAAGGCGAAGGGCCCTGCGAAGTCCTCGCCGCCACAGTCCCAGGGGGCGGGCAACCAGGGGTCGACGCCGAGCAACGGGCAGAGCCCGGAGCCGACCGAGGTGATCGCCACGTTGAACGGGCAAGCCGGGATGGCCCTGGTCATCAACTCGGTGCGCCGCGATGCCGGCGGCTTCATCACCGTCAACGGACAGATCAAGAACACGGGCACCCAAGCCTTCACCCGCACGTCGGACTGGCGCGGGATCGAGCTGAAGGGAAGCGGAGAGTCGGTGGCGGGTGCGACTCTCGTCGACAAGGTGGGCAAGAAGCGTTACTACGTGCTTCGGGACACCGAGTCGAGGTGTCTGTGCACCACGGGTATCTCCAGCGTCGACCCCGGCCAGGTCGTACCCTTCTTCGCACAGTTCCCGGCACCACCGGCCTCCACCACCGAGGTGGAGTTCAGTCTTCCCACCTTCACCTCGGCCACCGTCAAAATTTCCGGGTGACCCGATGACAACACGCCACCGTGTAGCCGCAGCCACAACCGTCACCGCTCTCGTCATCGCGGGCGTGCACCTCCTCGGCGCGACGAGCGCCCACGCCGATGGCCCCCAACCCTCCGTACCCCCCGGCACCGAGCCCTCCCCCGCCGCGCCCGTCGCCATCGACTCCAACGCCCCCGGGCTCAAGATCCCGCAGGGCGGGACCCTCGCGCCCGTCAAGGTGCTCGACATCGCCGAGGTCGTCGAGGACCTCGGCGGGGAGCAGCGGCGGCAGGAGACCAACCAGAACGTGATGATGGCCCTCCAGTCGGAGGTCCTCTTCCCCGAGAACAGCGCCGTCTTCAACGCCCAGGCCGCCGCCCGCATCCAGGCCATCGCGCAGGAGATCAACACCCAGAAGGCCACCCGCATCCGCGTCTTCGGCTTCACCGACGACCAGGGCAGCTACGAGCACGGCAAGGAGCTGTCCAAGCAGCGGGCCGACGCCGTCCAGGCGGAGCTGGCCAAGACCGTCACCAACCCCGGCGTCACCTACGACGTCCGCGGCTACAGCGAGGACTACCCGATCGCCGACAACAGCACCGAGGAAGGCCGCAAGAAGAACCGCCGCGTCGAGATCACCTTCCCCCGCGGCGCGTCCGGCGCGTCCGGCGCGTCCGGCGCGTCCGGCTCCGGCTGAGCCAGCGCCGCCCCGTACGGGAGTGCGCCGCGACCGGGTCGGGCCCACAACCACGCGGCGCCGCCGCCGCCCACCACGGCGGGCGGGGCTCTCCTGGTCCCTGCCGGTGCGTGGATGGCACACGCATCCCCGAAGAGGGATCATGATCCTGCCAGGCACGTGGAGGAGGCAGGCGATGCGGACGGACAGCGGACCCGGTGCGGCGGCCGAAGCGACCGGCCTCGACGGCGCGGCCGTCCTGCTCTACCGGTGGACGGTCATCCACGAAGGCCTGACCCCCGCCACCCTCGCGCAGGCGGCCGCCGAGACCGGAGTGAGCCCGCAGGACTGTCTGGTGGCCGTACGGTCCCTCACCGAGTCCTGCCTCCTCACGGAACTCCCCGCCGACGGCGGGTCGCAGGAGCCGGCCGGCTGGCAGCCGGTGAGCCCCCAGGCCGCCACCGCGCACCTGCTGGCGGACCGTGACGCCGCCCTGCGCGCGCAGGAGGAGGCGCTGCGGGAACAGCGTCGGCGCATCCAACTCCAGCGCGACGGGCTGGCCTCGCTGATGCCGGTCTACCTCCAGGCCCGCCAGCACGCCTTCCCCCAGGGGACCATCGACCACCTCCCGGACAAGCTCGCGGTCCGCGCGCTGCTGTCGGACGTGATCGACTCCTGCCGCAGCGAGGTGCTGATCTCCAAGCACGGCGGCTCGTTCCCGCCCGCGGCGCTGCGGGAGGCGCTGCCGCGCGACCTGGCGCTGCTCGGGCGCGGCATCCGGATGCGGAGCCTGTACCAGCACGCGACCCGTTTCGACCAGCCCACGCGGCTGCACGCGGAGCGGCTCATCGGGGCGGGCGCCGAGATCCGGACGCTGCCGGAGGTGCTGCCGCAGATGATCGTGGTGGACGGGTCGCTGGCTCTGCTGCCGGCCAGGTCGGGCGGTGCGCTGCTGATCCGGGAGCCGGACCTGCTGGCCTATCTGCTGGAGGTCTTCGAGCGGGACTGGGGGAACGCCGCGCCGTTCGCGACGGGGCCGCAGGCCGCGCACGACGTGTCCAAGACGATCAAGCAGAGCATCCTCGTGCTGCTCGCCAAGGGGCTCAAGGACGAATCCATCGCGCGCCGCCTGGGCATATCCCTGCGCACCTGCCGCCGTCACGTCTCCGAGCTGCTGGAGGGGCTCGGTGCGCACAGCCGGTTCCAGGCGGGGGTCATCGCCGAACGCCAGGGCCTGACCGACCACCCGGACCACCCGGACCGCCCGGCCCCGCCCGCCGGGGACGGCCCCCCGCCCGGCGCGGACGCCGCCGTCGCCCCGGTGGTGGCGGACGGCGTCCCGGAGTGTCCCGGGTGCGGCGGGGTGGTGGCCGCGCCCGCCGCGGGCCCGGGCCGGGCCGGCGGGCGTCCGCCCCGCCACTGCTCGCCTCGCTGCCGTGCACGCGCCTACCGGGCCCGGCTGAGGGAGCAGGAGACCGGGCCGGACGGGCCCATCTCGTAAGAGCCGTAGGCCAGTTGCGCCCCTATACTTCCTCCTATGCAGCAGCCCATGACGATCAGGCGTGCCACCGCACCGGACGCCGAACGCCTCACCGCACTGGTGCAGGGGTCCGGCGCCTACTCCGGGCCGTACGCCGCGATCGTCGCCGGCTACCGGGTGACCCCCGCCTCCATCGAGCGCCACCAGGTCTTCGCGGCCGTCGACCCGGCCGCCGGCCGGATCCTGGGCTTCTACTCCCTCGTCCTGGAGCAGGCCGAACTCGACCTGCTCTTCGTCGCGGACGAGGCGCAGGGCGCGGGCATCGGCCGGCTCCTCGTACGCCACATGCGCGACCGGGCGAGGAGCGCGGGCCTGGCGCACGTACGCGTCGTCGCGCACCCGCCGGCCGAACTGTTCTACCGGCGCCTGGGCGCCGAGCGGGTGGGCACGGTCGCCCCCTCGCCGCCGAAGGTGACCTGGGAGCGCCCCGAGCTGCGCTTCCGTACGCACGCCCCGGCACAGGTGATCGTCCTCAACGGCGGCTCCAGCTCCGGCAAGACCGGGATCGTCCGCTGTCTGCAGGCCGTGCTGCCGGACCCCTGGCTGGCGTTCGGCGTGGACACGCTCGTCGACGCCCTGCCGCCTTCCCTGCGCACCCCGGACGCCGGGATCGGGTTCGCCCCCGATGGCGAGGTGCTCGTCGGGGACGCCTTCCGCACCCTCGACGCCGCCTGGGCCGAGGGCATCGCCGCCATGGCCCGCGCCGGGGCCCGGATCGTCGTCGACGACGTGTTCCTCGGCGGGCCCGCGTCCCAGCAGCGCTGGCGGAAGGCCCTGGACGGGCTGGACGTCCTGTGGGTCGGCGTCCGGTGCGACGGCGAGGTGGCCGCGGCCCGGGAGATCGCCCGCGGCGACCGCCCCTCCGGCATGGCCGCCGCCCAGGCCGACGCCGTCCACCGGGGCGTGGTCTACGACCTGGAGGTCGACACCACGCGCACCGAATCCCTGGCGTGCGCCCGTGCCATCGCCGCCCGCGCCTGAGGCCCCGGTGTGACCCGGGTCACCTGAAAAGGGTGACACGGGGCTGTCGCGGACCGCCCCGAAGCTGTCCGCATGACGACGAAGACACCGCTCCCGATGCCGCTGCTGCCCCTCACCGACCAGGACGTCCTCGCCGAGACCCTCGCCTTCAACGAGCGGTTCGAGGCCGCCGCCGCGAGCCTCCCCGCCCGCGGACGGGTCGTGGACCCGGAACTCCTCGCGCGGCTGCGCCGCAACCGGCTCGCCGGCGACGCGCCGCCCGTGCGCCTGCCGCAGGGGCACGACCGGGTCGTCGCGGGTGGGGTGCGGGTACGGACCTTCGTGCCGGACGCCGGGCGGCCCCAAGGGGTGTACCTGCACATCCACGGCGGCGGCTGGTCCTTCGGCTCCGCCGACGGACAGGACGAGCGGCTCCGGGGGATCGCCGAGGAGGCCCGGCTGGCCGTGGTCAGCGTGGACTACCGGCTCGCGCCGGAGCACCCCTTCCCCGCCGGCCCCGACGACTGCGAGGCCGTCGCCCGCTGGCTCGTCGCGCACGCCGCCACCGAGTTCGGGACCGACCGCCTCCTCATCGGCGGCGAGTCCGCCGGCGCCCACCTCAGCGTCCTGACCCTGCTGCGCCTGCGCGACCGCCACGGCATCGCCGGGGCCTTCCGCGCCGCCCACCTCCTCTTCGGCCCCTACGACCTCTGCATGACCCCGAGCCAGCGCGCCTTCGGCCCCCGCCCCCTCCTCAGCAACACGGACTCCCTCCGCGGCAGTTACGAGCTGTTCTCCCCCGGCACCGACCACCGGCAGCGCCGCGACCCCGGGCTCTCCCCGCTCTACGCCGACCTGACCGGCCTGCCGCCCGCACGCATCGTCGTCGGCACGGAGGACCCCCTGCTCGACGACTCCCTCTTCCTCGCCCGGCGCTGGCAGGCAGCCGGAGCGCCCGTCCAACTCGCCGTCGTGGCGGGCGCGATGCACGGGTTCACCCTCTTCCCCCTCACCATCACCGAACGGGAACTGGCGCGCGAGCGGGAGTTCCTGGCCGTCGCCGCGGCCGGGTAGCGTCGGCCGCATGGACCGCACCACCCGGCTCTACGCCCTCGTGGAGGAACTGCGCGCCGCGGCGCCCCGCCCGCGTTCGGTCGCCGCGCTCGCCGCCCGGTTCGAGGTCAGTACCCGGACGGTGCAGCGCGACCTCCAGGCGCTGATGGAGTCCGGCGTCCCCGTCCGCACCGCCCTCGGACGGGGCGGCGGCTGGACCGTCGACCCGGCGATGACCCTGCCCCCCGTCCACTTCACCGCCGACGAGGCCGCGGCCCTGGCCGCCGCCCTCGCCACCGCCGGAACCCCCTACGCGGGCGCCGCCCGGACGGCGTACCAGAAGCTCCTCACCTCGATGACCGGCCCCGCCGCGGCGGCGGCCGAAACCCTCGCGGCCCGGATCGTCGCCCTGCCCTCCCGCACGGAATCGACGGTCCGCGACGCGGTGGAACGGGCCCTCACCGACGGCACCGTCCTGCGGCTCGGCTACGTGGACGCGGCCGGCCGCACGAGCGAGCGCACCGTGGAGCCGGCCGGCCTGCTCACCGCCGAGGGCCACTGGTACCTCATCGCCTGGTGCCGCACCCGCCGCGCCGGCCGCGGCTTCCGCCTGGACCGCATCACGACCGCCACCCCGACCGGTGAACCGTCCCACCCCCACGACCTGTCCGACCTCCTCCGCGGCTCGGTGGCCGCCACCGCGACCCGGCCGGCCGCGCTGGACGGGAGACCGCGCGCCTCTGGTTTCGTGGGATGAGGGGCGGCTTTGTGTCAGTCGGTCCTGCACCCGCGGTCCCGGACCACGGCCTGGTGGAAAGCGTCGAAGATCGCGGAGAGCGCTCTGCCGGACGCGTCGACACCCTTGTCCAGGAGCAGGTCCCGGTAGGTGTCGTTGGAGCTCATGGCGATGTAGAGGTCCCCGGAGGAGCAGGCGATCACGGTCCGCCTGTTCTCGGTCGTTGCCGAGGTGTCGCGGCGGACCCCCCGGGTCAAGGCGGGGTCGTCGCTGACCGTCAGCATGATCCGTGGCTCACCGGGACCGTGCAGCAGTACCTCGCACGCGCGGGTCCGCGAGCCGCGGCCGGTGACCCGGGACGTGCCCTGCTCCGCCTTCCCCTGGACGAGAGCGGCCTCCGGGAGCCTGAAGCCGGCCACCTCGCAGGTGTTCGCCGGATCGTCGGCGGAGACCGGCCCCTGCAGGCGTGCGGGGGTCTTGAGCACGCCGGTGTCCTGGCAGCCGAGGCCCTCCGCGACATGCCGCGCGGCACCCATGGCGGCCTTGGCCAGCGCGGTGGGCTCCCCCCGGCCCCCGGTCAGGTCCAGCTTGAGCACGGGAACCTCGTGGCCGCGGGAGCCCGGCCTCGTTTCGTAGGCGCAACCCTGGGGCAGCAGCACCCAGGCCTGCGTCTCGGAGGCCGCCCCGGTGGCTCCGCCCACGAAGTAGGAGCCGGCCGACGGGCTCTTCCACTGGAACGACCCCGAGAACGCGAAGTCGGCCCTGTCCAGGGAGAGTTCCGCCGTCATCCGCGGCCGCTCGCCGCCGAGCACCCCGTCGGCGCGCCGGACGGTGCACGAGAAGGAGTAGTACGGATCCCGATGGTCGTAGCCGTCGCCCTGCTCAAGCCGCCCGGGTCCGGCGAGTACCGCCCTGACCTCGGCGGAGTCGAGGGCGCCCTCGCAGAAGCGGTCCCGCCCGAGCACGTCGGTGTCCGACCAGAGCAACGCCCCGGCGCCGGTCGCCAACGCCAGGACCCCGGCCAGCACGGCGAACAGCGGGCGTCGACGGGTTCGTGGCGTGGTATCGGGCATCGGTGTCACTTTCGGTCTCGCAGGGCGTCGTAGGCGCTCTCCCGGCCGCTGGTGTAGCTCTGCTGGGCCTCTCGCTGGGCCGCTCCGACACTGGTCGCCGACTGATGGGTCTCGTTTCCCCAGCTCTGGAAGAACTTGTCGAGGTCTGTCTGCGCGGCGTCGTTGGCGGAGCTGATGCGCTCGCGTGCCAGCAGGCCCTGTTCCGAGGTGACTCCCTTGAGCCATTCGTTCCAGGCCCCGTCGACCGTCCGCTGGGCGAGGTCTCCGACGATGGGTATGCCGGTGATGGCGCCACCGATGACGTGGTACCCGTACACCCTCATGTCACCGGCCGCGCTCAGGACGGCATCGCGTTCACTGAGCTTGGTGTCGCCGCCTATGGCGTTGATCGCGCCGTTGACCTCCCCGATCTTGGCCGCGCGGTTCTTGAGGGCTTCGGGATCGGAGAGGTCCGAGGTGGTGAGTTGCTCCGCCATGTAGCGGCGCTCGGACTCGTGCAGGAGGAAGTAGTTCTCCGGATCCTCGGACACCCCTCTCAGCACACGCAGCACACTGCTTCTGCTGTTCTGGATCCTGGAATTGTCGCCGGCGGCCAGCGCGTCGTCCTTGCCTACCCTGTCACCGGGTCCTTCGCCGGCGATGATGTCCACAACGTCCGGGGAGTAGGACGACAGAGCACGGGCGAGAGGGCCGCGTACGTTCGCGTACTCCTCGCTTTTCAGGACGTTGTCGCCCTGTCCCTTCAGCACACCCTTGTCGTCCTTGCCGTTCCCGTCGCCATAGTCGAAGAGGTTGACGGCGTCGTGCATGATGCGGGCCTCGGCCTCGGAATGACGGGCGATCTGCGTGCCGAGAGATCCCGGGGTGTGGCCGGTCGTGCCGGTTTCCAGGACGAGTCCCAGGCCTGCCCGCACGTCTTTGTCGAAGGTGTCGGCAGATACGCGCTCACTGTTCCCGATCCACGTGGTGGTGTCCACGTGCCTCCAGTCGCGGTCCTTGAGCAGATACCGGAGGTTGTCGTTCTTGCCGTCCGGGCCGGGGTCGAGATAAGAGGTGGCGGCCTCGGGATTCCTCGACATGATGCCGAGGACGCCGTCGAGGGGATCGTTGGCGAACCACCCCCTGTTGTCACCGCTGAAGTTGCCCGTGAGGTCCCAGATATCCGGGTTGCCGCCTTGTTTCTTGTCCTCGGCCTTACGGATGTCCGTGGCCAGGTCGTGCAGGAAGGGGGTGGAGTACCCGTCGCCGTGCTGCATGAGAGTGGCCAGGCTCTGATAGCCGTGGACCTGCTGGCCGTGACTGCGACCGAGGGCGTAGTCGCCGATCTGCTTGAGGTCGTATGAGGCGAGCCCGGCCTTGTCGAGCTGGGTGCGGAAGTTCTTGTAGAACCCGGACCCGGGGTCCTGCATCGCGTTCGACAGGGAGTTGGCGAGGCCCTTCTCCACGTCCAGGTAGCGCTGTTTGTTGCCCTTGTCGTCGCCGTACGCGTGGTCGTTCAGCTTGTTCGTGAGCTTCAGGACGTTCTCCGCGCCCACTCCGTTGAGGAAGGTCTGGTTGAACACCTGGCTCTTGGCGTTGTCCCGGAAAGAGCGGTCCAGCTCGGCGTAGTCGGCTGCGGAAACGTTCCCGCCGCTGTTGATGCGGGTGGCGATGGACTGGGCGTTGCGGGCTTCGTAGACCTCGATGTCCCCTTGGGCGTCGGCGTTGAAGCCGTGGGAGGTCTCGTCGCCGCCGAAAGCGTCCTTGTTGCTGTCGACCACCACCGCGTCGAGGGCGATCTTGACGCCCTGGTCGGCCTCCGAGACGGCCTTCACCCCGTCGTCGATGCGCTGCTGCCATTCGGCGACGGCCTTGCGCAGGGAGGCCTCGCCGTCCGGGTCGTGGTGGTAGGGGCCGGCCTCGGCGGGTGTGAGCCTGGAGAAGTCGAAGGAGACCCTGCCCGCCTCCGAGACCGTCATGCCCGCCTTGACCGCCTCTTCCCGGGCGTTCTCGACCCTGTTCCTCAGGTCGGTGAACTGCTCGTGGGCGTCGCGTAACAGGCTCGCGATCGCCTTGGCCTGGATCTGCGCGGCGGAGTACTCGTAGCGGGTGCCGGTGAAGCTGTCGTGGGCAGCCAGGGCGCTGGCACCGAGCCAGTCGGGGCCCATGGTGATCTTCTGGACGCTGTCGCCGTAGCGGCCCTCGACCTTCTTCAGCTCCTCGGCCATGACGTCCCACTTGCCGGCGGCTGTCGTCAGCTGGGTCAGGTCGGTCGTCATCACCTGGTGGTACGTCAGCACGGTCCCCCCTAGAGCTTGTTGAGCTTCGACTGCGGGGCGATCGCCCGGAAGGTGTCACCTGTGGCGATGTCGTTGCGCGCGAAGAGACCAGAGGCGCCGCGCAGCGAAGTCTTCTCCGAGGCGAGCCGGCCCATCAGTACCTTGACCTGCTGGTCCCAGGTGTCCGCCACCTTCTTCAGACCCGCGGCGGTGTCCCAGCCCGCGAACGTCTTCACCGCGGCATCGGTGGCCTCGTCCGCGTGCTCCGTGGCCTTCTTGGTGTTCGGCTGAAGCTCGGTCTCGATGGTGTTCGCGGCGTCCGCCTTCTGGGAGGGCGTGGAGGCGAAGTCCGCGTCGCCGCCGCCTGGTCCTCCCGGTCCCCCCGGACGTAACCGGTCCTGTCCGTCCCGTTCCCCTGGCATGCCCGTGCCCCTCCTCCATCCGGTGGACCGTGATCGTAGAACGGGGGTTCGTGCGCGATCCAGGAGGAACGAGGAAAGAAGCCGTCAAGATCCCGGGCCCGGGATCTTGACGGCTCAGGGTGGGGCGGCTGGTGTCGGCCCGGGGCGTGTCGTCAGTCGTCCGGATCGAGCAGGTGATCGGCCTTGCCGGCCTTGATGTCCCGGATGAGCGCGGAGAGGGCCTCGCGGCTGTCGGTGAGGGGGCGGTCCTCCTGCCCGGCGACGGCGATGTAGCTGTTGCCGTCTGCGTCCACGCCGATCCGGTAGCAGCTGGCGCCTTCGCCGCAGTACGCGTCTTCCCAGTCGATGGTGGCCATCGGGTCCTCTCAGAGTTGGCGGGCCAGGGCTTGGATGAAGTTCCGGGATTCGGCAGGTGGCAGGCTGAGCCGCTCCATCCAGTCCAGCTGGGCCCGGTACTTGGACAGTTGGGCCTCGGTGTGCAGGAAGTCGGGGCCGTGCGTGCTGTCCACCTGTGCGGTGTCGAGCCGTGGGACGGGCCCCTCCAGGTAGTTGACGGTCTGGCCGGCGCCGGGGAAGCCGCCGGCCTCGAAGGTGAGGACGCGGACGACGATGTTGTCCCGCTCGGACACGTAAGCGAGGTACTCCAGCTGCGCCCGTGCCACTTTCGGCCCGCCGAACTGCATGCGCAGTGCTGCTTCGTGCACGACCGCGACGTACTCGGGCGCGGATGCCCCTTCCAGCACCTGCTGGCGCTCCAGCCTGTGTGCAAGGCGCAGGGCGACCTGCTGTTCCGGGAGCGTCGGTACGACGAACCGGAACAGCGCGAGGGCGTGCTCGCTCGTCTGCAGCAGGCCGGGGATGTGCACCGAGTGTGCGCACCGCATGCGCGTGGCGTGGGCCTCCAGCTCGGCGATGTCGAGCACTGCCGCTGGCAACGAGCCCCGGTAGCGCTCCCACCAGCCGCGTTTGCGGGTCTGTGCCATGGCGACCAGGGCACGGATGTATTCCTCGTCAGCGCAGTCGTAGTGGCAGGCCAGAGCACGCAGGCGCTCCTCGCTGATGGTCCGGACCCCCTGCTCCATGGCGGAGACCTTGGCCCGGTCGACTCCGAGCAGGCCGGCGGCGGATTCGGCCGATACGTCGGCTGCCAGTCTCATCCTGCGGAGTTCGACGCCCAGTCGCTTCTGCCGTTCGGTTGGCGAGGTGCGTGGTGGCATGGCTGCAGTCTGCCGTGTCGGCGCCCGCCGGATCCACGGGTCGCTCGATCCTGCCGACGAGGTGGCGAATGAGCCACCCCGCACGCTACGTTAGGTAGCGCACCGCTCACGTAGGGGAGTCGAAGTGCATCGCCGCAGCATGCCTCGGCCTCGGCGACGGGCCACCTCCCCCTCCCGCGTGAGCCATCCGTGCGCGTCGAGCTTCCTTCGCCAATGCGCCGTCCCTCCAGACGACTTGGGAGCCGAACATGCTCACCCCCTTCCACGCGCCCTTCTTCGCCACCCCCACCGCCTGCCCGGTCGCCCCCGACCACCCGGCCCCGCCGGACGGGCTCTCGTGCAGCATGACGCTGCCCGCCTCCGCCCGCTCGGCCGGGATCGCCCGGCACGCCGTACGGGCCGCGCTGCACGCCTACGCGCTCGACCCCCTCGCGGCCACCGCCGTGCAGGCCACCTCCGAACTCATGGGCTCCGCCTGGCGGATGGACCCGGGCGGAGAGCTGTACCTGTCCCTGCGCCACCGTGACGACGCCCTGCGTCTGATCGTCTACGACGGCCACCCCCCCCACGCCCACCCCCGCCTCGCCGCCCTGTGCGAAGCCCGCCGCCGGGCCACCCTCCGGGTCTTCTCGGCCCTCGTCCGGGACCACGGCGGAGCATGGGGCGTCGGGCCCTCCCGCGAACCCGGCGGCGGGACCCGCACCTGGGCCACGCTGCCCCTGTGAACCAGGGCGCCGCCCCGGTGGCCCGGGTCAGGCCTTGCGGGGCTGGTTGAAGCGCAGCATGTTGCCGGCCGGGTCGCGGAAGGCGCAGTCGCGCACCCCGTACGGCTGGTCCATCGGCTCCTGGAGCACGTCGGCGCCCGCCGCGCGGATCCGCTCGAAGGTGGCGTCGACGTCGTCCGTGGTGAAGATGACCCCGCGCAGCATGCCCTTGGCCATCAGCTCCGCGACGGCCTGACGGTCGGCGGGGGTGGCGTTCGGGTCGGCGAGCGGGGGCTCCAGGACGATCTCCACGTCCGGCTGCGAGGGCGAGGCGACGGTCACCCAGCGCATGTTCTCGTACCCGACGTCGTTGCGGACCTCCAGGCCCAGGACGTCCCGGTAGAAGGGGAGGGCCTTGTCGTGGTCGTCGACGGCGATGAAGCACTGCGAAAGCTTGATTCCCATGGCTCCGACGCTACGCGCGGCCGCCGGGTTTGGCTTCTCCGTTCCTGACCGGCCGGGTGTGGATCTTGGCGATGCAGGCGGGGATGGCGGCGCTGTCGCCGTGGTCGCGGGCCCGGTAGGCGCTCGGGCTCTCGCCGACCAGCTCGGTGAAACGGGAGCTGAACGAGCCCAGCGAGGTACAGCCCACCTCGAAGCAGACCTCCGTCACCGACAGGTCGCCGCGCCGCAGCAGGGCCTTGGCCCGTTCGATGCGGCGGGTCATGAGGTAGCCGTACGGGGTCTCGCCGTAGGCGGCGCGGAAGCTGCGCTGGAAGTGGCCGGCCGACATCAGGGCGATGCGCGCCAGAGCGGGGACGTCCAGCGGCTTCGCGTAGTCGCGGTCCATCGCGTCACGGGCCCGGCGCAGCCGGACGAGGTCCTCCAGGTTCACGCCGTCCACCATCTCACAGGGCGAAATCGGCCTGCCGGGGATGATCTTGGACGCATAGGCTGCGCCGCATGTCGCAGCCGCAGCCGCAGCCGCAGTCGCAGTCGCAGCCCGTGAAGCTCGTCGTCCTGATCACCACCCTCCCCGGCCGGGGCCGGGAGCAGCGGGAGGCGTACGAGCGCCTCGCGCCGCTGGTCCGGGCGGAGGAGGGCTGCCTGCGCTACGACCTGCACGCGGTGGCCGGCGACCCGGAGCGCTTCGTCCTGATCGAGGAGTGGACGTCGAGGCAGGCGCTGGCCGCCCACGACGCCACCCCCCACATGATCGAGGCCGACGCCACCAGCCCTGCCTTCCGCGCGTCCCCGGCCCAGGTCCTGGAGCTGACCGCGGCCCCCTGGCCTGAGCCGGCTCCCGGCCGCTCATCCGGCCGGCCGCGCGGCGGCCTCCATGAGCCGCTGCGCCGCCGCGCGGGCGTGGCGGGCCGGGGCCGGGCCGGGGTCGAGGGCGGCCACCACCGTCGCGCCCTCGGCCAGGATCAGGAGCTGCTCGGCGAGCTCCGGCGTGGGGGCGAGGTCCGCCAGGAGGGTGCGCAGCTCCGCCTTGTGGCGGCGGACGACGTCCAGGACGGCGGCCGGGCCGGTGCCCAGTTCCCCGTACGCGTTGAGGAACGCGCAGCCGCGGAAGTCCGGCTCCGTGAACCAGACCGCCAGCCAGTCGAACACCGCCGGTACGGGTTCCGGGGCGCCGGCCACCGCCTCCCGCAGACCGGCGATCCAGCGGCGGTCGCGCCGCTCCAGATAGGCGGCGACCAGGGCCTCCTTCGCGGGGAACAGCCGGTAGAGCCGCTTGAGCGGCACGCCCGACTCCGCGCGGATCCGGTCCATGCCGACGGCCTGGATGCCCTCGGCGTAGAACAGCGCCTCCGCCGCGTCGAGGAGGCGGGTGCGGGCCTCGTCATCGTCCATGGAGTGCAGGGTAATTCAGAAACGCTTGCTTTGAGAACGCTCGTTCTCTAGCCTCGGGAGAACGAGCGTTCTCCGCATCGTCGAAGTGAGAGGAACCTGCCGTGCATCCGGTACCGCCGTTCACCGAAGAGACCGCCCGCGCCAAGGTGCGGGCCGCCGAGGACGCGTGGAACACCCGCGACCCCGACCGGATCGCCCTCGCGTACAGCGAGGACTCCGTCTGGCGCAACCGCGACCGCTTCCTCACCGGCCGCGCCGAGATCCGCGCCTTCCTCGCCGAGAAGTGGCGGCGCGAGCTCGACTACCGCCTCCGCAAGGAGCTGTGGTCCTACACCGGCAACCGCATCTCCGTCCGCTTCGCGTACGAGTGGCACGACGCGGCCGGCCAGTGGTGGCGCAGCCACGGCAACGAGCAGTGGGAGTTCGACGACGATGGCCTGATGCGCCGCCGCGAGGCCAGCATCAACGACGTCCCGATCGAGGAGTCGGAGCGCAGGCTGCGCGGCTGACGCACCGGGTCGGGTCAGTAGAGGTAGGTGCCGAAGCGCTGCTCGGGGCGGCCGTTGCACGGCTCGATGGTGAGCTGGCTGCCGTGGCCGTTGTCGGTCAGGCAGTCGTTGCGCTTGTTCGCCGAGAAGACCTCGTACCACCCGTCTCCCTTGGGCATGAAGATCCACTTGCTGTTGTTGGTGGCGTCGTAGTGGTACAGCTGGGTGGTCCGGTTGTCGGCTCCGGACAGGTTCAGTACCTGGCCGTCCTTGACGCGGTTGGTCAGGGCGTACGTCGGCAGCCCGTCGGAGGTGTCCTCCTTCCGGTCCAGGCGCCAGCCCTGGGAGGGCTCGTTGGGGCTGTGCTGGGCCCACGTCTGGACGCGGTTGCCGTCGGCCGTGCCGCCGCCGGCGTCGTCGACGGCCCGCCCGGAGCCCTGGTTGACGATCGTGATCCACGAGCCGTCGGGGTGGTTGCCGCGGCTGCCGTTGTTGTTCGCCCCGTGGGACCCGAGGTCGGGGTTGACGGTCTGCGGCCAGCCGTTCGGGGTGATGGCCCACAGGACCGAGTTGTCGGACCGGTGGAGCACGAGGTTGCCGTCGTCCTGGAGCTGGACCCAGGCGTTCTGGTTGTTCGGGGTGCCGGTGGACCAGAGCGGGATGTTGTTGGCGGTGGACAGCACCAGGTTGCCGTCCCACTGCATGGTCAGGTGGTCGCCCCGGCCGACCGTGCCGCTCGCGTGGAGGACCCGGCCGCCGTCGCCGTACTCAACGAGGTTGCCGTCGTCCTGCATGATGAGGGTGTTGCCGTTGCCGGAGGCGAGGCGCTGGCCCTTCGACAGGGTCTGGCCGGCGGCGAGGATGGAGTTCCCGCCGGTGTGCGCGGAGTCCCGGCTGTCGAACTTGAGCCAGGAGTTCCAGCTGCCGGCGGACCCCATGCCGATCGCGTTGCCGTGGATGCCCCCGTTCGACTCCGTGTAGGACGTGATCTTCTGCCCCGCGTACCAGGACATGGTTCCCTGGAAGTTGGCCGTTCCCTGGTCGAAGATGAAGACGCCGTAGGAGTAGCCGTTGATGGAACCCGTGCGGAAGAAAGGGGTGTTGTTCACGCCCGGGCCGCCCCGCAGCCTGCCGGTGTTGACGTTCTCCGCGCCGAAGTCCTTGTCCAGGTAGACGACGACGATGTTGTACTTGTAGTTGGTGTCCTGGTCGACCTGATCCAGCATCGAGTTGACGAACGACTTGTACTGCCCGGACTGCTGGAACGCCGCGAAGACCCGGTCGATCCCCGAGATGACCGTGCCGAGGACGTCGCCGGCCGCCGCGGCGCTCGCCGTGCCCGTCTGCCCCGTCCGCGGTTTGCCGGCCGGCGTTCCCGCCGCCGTGTCCGCCAGGGCGGAGGGGGCGGAGGCCACCACCGCGGCGGCGAGGGCCGTCGCGATGACGGCGGTCCTGAATCCGGTCCTCGTCCTCTTCATGGGTCTTCCTCTTCTCTTTCGCTTCTTCGGTCCCCGAGGGCCAGCGGCAGCACCCGGGACCGGGAGCCGTGGCGGGGCGTGCAGACGGAGCCGGCCGGGGTGTGCAGGACCGACCCGGCCTGGAGGCGCAGGGTCAGTGCCGCCCCGGTCGGCGGGGCGATGTGCCAGGTGCTGGATCCGCCGAGCTGGCAGACCAGCAGGTCGTGTGCGACGGTGTCGCGTTCCGTGGGGTGGGGCAGGACGGTGACGCGGCGGCCGAGCCGGCCGGTCAGGGCGGCCGGGAGGAAGGCCTCCAGGTCGCCCGGCTCCGGCGGCTCGTGCTCGGTCCACATCAGTCCGGGGTTCCGCCCGAGGTGGACGGAGAGGAACAGTGCGATCTCCTCGACGAGGAGGGCTTCGGTCTCTCCGGGAACCCGGGCGGTGCTCGACATCCGGGACGGGCCTTCCTGGGGCCGGTCCCGCAGCGAACCGGCCGCCTCCGGGGCCCGGTGGGTGGTCGGGTTGACGGGCACCATCCTGTGCCGCGTCCGCCCGCGCGGGAATCCGCGACAACCCGGCCCCGGGCCGTCGGTCCCGTGGTTCAGGTCCCGTGGTTCAGGTCCCGGGTTCACGCCTCACGGCCGCACGCCCCGGCGGGTGCGGGCGGCGGTCAGCGGTCGCCGTCGGCGAGGAGGCCCGCCCGGGCCGCGGCCGCGCCGGCCTGGAAGCGGCTGTCGGCGTCGAGGCGGTCCATGATGTCGGCGATGTGGCGCCGGGCCGTGCGCAGGGACATGCCCAGGCGGCGGGCGATGGCCTCGTCCTTCAGGCCCGCGCCGAGCAGCCGCAGGATGGTCCGGTCGATCTCGCGGGCGACCTGCTCCAGGCCCTGGCTGGCGGCGTCCGCGAACACGGCGGCCTGCTCCCAGGACTGCTCGAACAGTTCGCACAGATAGGCCACGGTGTGCGGTTCGCGGATCACCACCGCACCCCAGCTCCCGTCGCTCAGCGGCAGGAAGGCCGCCTCCCGGTCGTACACCACCAGCCGGCCGAACAGCTCGTGCGCCGTACGGTGCTCCGCCCCCAGCTCGGAGGCCGCGGCGACGTAGGCCTGGGTCGGGGCGTGGAAGCGGGAGGTGTGCGGGTGCAGGACCCGCAGCCGGACGCCCCGTTCGAGCAGGGGACGGTCGCGCTCCAGCGTGTCGCGCAGGGTGTCGGGGGTGCGGAAGCCACCGGCGGGCTGGCAGGTGAAGACCTCTCTGCGGCAGGCGGCGGCGGCCCGGGTCATCAGGGTGCGCACGGTCTGCATGCCGGAGACGACCTCCAGCGCGCCGCCCGCCGCCTGCACCCCCTGCTGATAGGCGGAGGTGAACTGCTGGAGCTGCCGGCGCATGCGGAAGAGCTCGTACTGGCGGGAGCGGATCTCCTCCTCGACCGGGGCGGCCAGCTGGGCGGCCGCGACCTCGGGGGCCACCGCGTAACCGGTGCCGGGTTCCTCCGGGTCGGCATGGACGAGCCGGGCCGCCATCAGCCGCTCCAGCGAGGCCGCCGTGTCCACCGCGTCCAGCCCGAGGTCCTCGGCCATGGCCCCGGCGTCGAGGCGGCGGTGCCCGGCCAGCCACTGGTAGACCGCCCGATCCGTCTCCTCGAAGACCGTCAAGCCCGCTATTCGCCCGGGAATACGTCCTTCGTCCACTTCGTCCCCCGCTCCTCTTACTGCCACGTAACTTTAGTGAGGGGCGGAACGCATGGTCCCGGGGTTCGGCGGCGGTGATGCTGGGCGTGTCCCCGGGCGTCGGCCGTTCCCCCCGGCGCCCGGGGACTCCCGTCGATCCGACGACCGGCCCGACGACCGACCCGACTGACCAACGGAGTCATCGTGAAGCTCAAGCACCTCGCCCTCACCGCCCTGACCGCGGCCCTGCTCGCCGTGGCCGTCCCGGCCACGGCCCACGCCGGCACCGCCCCTCCCGCCGACCCGAGCGGGGGTGGGACCGGCGGCGGGACGGTGGGGGGTCCGTCGGGCTGCCGCTGGGTCTCGGCCGAGGAGCTGCGGCAGCGGTACACCCCGGAGGCGATCGCCCTCCTGCAGGCCGCCGGAAGTCTGACGGACGGCCGGCTGTGGAGCTGCTCCGGCGGCGGAACCGGCAACGGCTGGGGTCCGCTGCCCCCGCGCGACGGCCGGACCGTCTGATGGCCCGCCCGCCGAGCACCCGGACGCCGGCCATGGCCGCCCGCCCCGCGCCCGACCCCGGGCCCCCGCCCGTCTTCACGGCCCGCGAGCAGGAACTCCTGGGTCATCTCGCACAGGGGGCCACCGACCGCGCCATCGCCCACCGCATGGCGCTCAGCCCCCACACCGTCGACACCTACCTGCGCCGGCTGCGCCACAAGACCGGCACCAGCAACCGCATCCAGCTCGCCATCGTCGCCCACACCACCCTGCGCTCCGCCTGAGCGACGTCCCGGAAGGCCGTGAAGGGCCCCACCCGACCCACCCCGATGGCCCCCGTGTCTGTTGTGCCCCCTCCTGTGCCGGTTCGGTAGCGTGGACCGGCGTACGCGTCCGATGACAGGAGGCACGCCGGTGCCGGGTTCCACGCGCAGGGCACGGGCGGCGGTGCGCGGCGCCGAGGCGCTGGACGCGCGGCTGCCGCTGGGGGAGATCGCCAAGGGCGCGGTGCGCAAGGTCTTCCCCGACCACTGGTCGTTCCTGCTCGGCGAGCTCGCCCTCTACAGCTTCGCCGTCCTGCTGCTCACCGGCGTGTACCTGTCCTTCTTCTTCGACCCCTCCATGCGCGAGAGCGCCTACCACGGGGCGTACGCGCCCCTGCGCGACGTGCGCATGTCGCAGGCCTACCTCTCCACCCTCCGCATCAGCTTCGACGTCCGCGGCGGGCTCCTCATCCGGCAGGTCCACCACTGGGCGGCGATCGTCTTCGTCGCCGCCATCGGCGCGCACCTGCTGCGCGTCTTCCTCACCGGGGCCTTCCGGCGCCCCCGCGAGCTCAACTGGACGATCGGCGTCACCCTCTTCGCGCTGGCCACGCTGGAGGGCTTCGCCGGCTACTCCCTCCCCGACGACCTGCTGTCCGGGACCGGTCTGCGCATCGCGCAGGGCGTCATGATGTCGGTCCCGGTCGTCGGCACGTACCTGGCCTTCTTCGCCTTCGGCGGGGAGTACCCGGGCCTCGACATCGTCCCCCGCCTCTACCCCGTGCACATCCTGCTGGTCCCCGGCCTGCTCCTGGGCCTGATCACGGTCCACCTGCTGCTGGTCGTGCACCTCAAGCACACCCACTGGCCCGGACCCGGCCGCACCGGCCGCAACGTCGTCGGCCTGCCGTTCTTCCCCCAGTACCTGGCCAAGTCGGGCGGGCTGTTCCTCCTCGTCTTCGGGCTGCTCGCCGCCCTCGCCGCCGTCGCGCAGGTCAACCCCATCTGGGTGTACGGGCCCTACCGCCCGGACGTGGTCTCCACCGGCTCCCAGCCCGACTGGTACATCGGCTTCCTGGAGGGCTCCCTGCGGCTGATGCCCGGGGTGGAGACCCGGCTGTGGGGGCACACGGTGGCGTGGAACCCGTTCGTGGCGGCCGTCCTGCTGCCCGGCGCGCTCTTCACCGCGCTGTACGCCTACCCCTTCTTCGAACGCTGGATCACCGGCGACCACGGCGAACGGCACCTGTGCGACCGCCCCCGCGACCGCCCCGTCCGTACGGGGCTCGGCGCGGCGGCCCTCGCCTGGTACGCCGTACTGCTGCTCGCCGGGGCCCAGGACGTCCTCGCGTTCGTCTTCGCCGTGGCCCTGCCGGAGCTGACCTGGACCCTGCGCGCCGCGTTCTTCGTGGTGCCGGCGCTGGTGTTCTGGCTCACCCGGCGGCTGTGCCTGGCCCTCCAGGACCGGGAGCGGGAGCTGCTGACCGGCGGCGAGGAGACGGGCCTGGTGCGCCAGGGCGTCGAGGGGGGTTTCCACCCCGAGCACCGGCCGCTGCCGGCGGCGGAGCGGTACGTGATGCTCGTCGGGGACCAGCCCCGGCCGCTGGAGGACGACCACGACCCGACCCGCCCCCTGCCGCACCGGGTGGCCCTGCGGGTCCGGGCGGCCGTCAGCTCCTGGTACTACCGCGACCGGGTCCCCCACCCGGTGACCCCCGAGCAGCGCGTGGAGATCGCCGAGCTGACGGCCGGCCCGGACAAGCCGGCCGAGCGCTAGACGAGTAAGTCCGAAGTCTTCGGGCGCATGAAGCGAGGGTCTCGTTGGTTCGTTTGTGACGACAAACCTGGAGACCCTCGCGACTGCACT
>NZ_JBVILR010000041.1:0-28626 GCF_055580265.1 Streptomyces sp. NPDC032091
AGCGCCCTTGACAGGCCGGCCCGACACGGAAGGACGATGAGACTGACGGGAAAGCCCCAACCCCTCCCTGAGACCGCCCCGCCGGGACCCCGCCCACCCCCGACCCCGGCCAGCGCCCCCCGGAATCCCGCCCGCACCCGGAGTCTGGAAGCCATACGCCATTAACCGGGCATTCAGACACGCTTGCGAGCCTCCCAGCATGCAGCCCCGACTCCGCCTGACCGCGGACACTTCCGACGCGCCTGTCCTCCCCCGTGCGCGGAAGAATAGAGGTATGAGCCACCAGCCCAGCGCAGGCCCCACCGAGGTCCCCGCACAGCACCCGTCTCACACCTCCGCCGCGGTCTCCTCCGCCTCCAAAACGCGGAGCAAGGCAGAGGAAAAGGCACCGGCGAAGTCGCGCCTCGGCTCCATAGCCGCGCACCGCCCCCTCGACCCCGATCTCGACGCCGACCTCGACGTCTACGAGGACAAGGACGACACCGGCGAGCTCCCCGCCGACCGGTTCCTCGACCGCGAACGCAGCTGGCTGGCCTTCAACGAACGGGTCCTCGAACTGGCCGAGGACCCCACCACCCCGCTCCTCGAACGCGCCAACTTCCTGGCGATCTTCGCGAGCAACCTCGACGAGTTCTTCATGGTCCGCGTCGCCGGCCTCAAGCGCCGCATCGCGACCGGCGTCGCCACCCGTTCGGCCTCCGGCCTCCAGCCCCGCGAGGTCCTCGACCTCATCTGGACCCGCTCCCGCGAGCTCATGGCCCGGCACGCCGCCTGCTACCAGCAGGACATCGCCCCCCAGCTCGCCGAGGAGGGCATCCACCTCATCCGGTGGCCCGACCTCACCGAGAAGGAGCAGGCGCGCCTCTTCACCCTGTTCCGCAACCAGATCTTCCCGGTGCTCACCCCGCTGGCCGTGGACCCCGCACACCCCTTCCCGTACATCTCCGGCCTGTCGCTGAACCTGGCCGTCGTCGTGCGCAACCCCGTCAGCGGCCACCGGCACTTCGCCCGCGTCAAGGTGCCCCCGCTGCTCAGCCGCTTCCTGGAGGCCTCCCCGCAGCGCTACGTCCCGCTGGAGGACGTCATCGCCGCGCACCTGGAGGAGCTGTTCCCCGGCATGGAGGTGCTCGCGCACCACATGTTCCGCGTGACCCGCAACGAGGACCTGGAGGTCGAGGAGGACGACGCCGAGAACCTCCTCCAGGCCCTGGAGAAGGAGCTCATGCGGCGCCGCTTCGGCCCGCCCGTGCGCCTGGAGGTCGAGGAGTCCATCGACCCCGGCGTGCTGGACCTCCTCGTCCAGGAGCTGAAGGTCTCCGCCGCCGAGGTCTACCCGCTGCCCGGCCCGCTCGACCTGACGGCCCTCTTCGGGATCTCCTCCCTCGACCGGCCCGAGCTGAAGTACCCCAAGTTCGTCGCCGGCACCCACCGTGACCTGGCCGAGGTGGAGTCCGCCTCCGCGCCCGACATCTTCGCCGCGCTGCGCGAACGCGACGTCCTGCTCCACCACCCGTACGACTCCTTCTCGACGTCGGTCCAGGCCTTCCTGGAACAGGCCGCCGCCGACCCGGACGTCCTCGCGATCAAGCAGACGCTGTACCGCACCTCCGGCGACTCCCCGATCGTCGACGCCCTGATCGACGCCGCGGAATCCGGCAAGCAGGTCCTCGTCCTCGTCGAGATCAAGGCCCGCTTCGACGAGCAGGCCAACATCAAGTGGGCGCGCAAGCTGGAGGAGTCCGGCTGCCACGTGGTCTACGGCCTCGTCGGCCTCAAGACCCACTGCAAGCTGTCGCTCGTGGTCCGCCAGGAGGGCGACACCCTGCGCCGCTACAGCCACGTCGGCACCGGCAACTACCACCCCAAGACCGCCCGCCTGTACGAGGACCTCGGCCTGCTCACCGCCGACCCGCAGGTCGGCGCGGACCTCTCCGACCTCTTCAACCGGCTCTCCGGCTACTCCCGCCGCGAGACCTACCGCCGGCTGCTGACCGCCCCCAAGTCCCTGCGCGACGGGCTCATAGCGCGCATAGACAAGGAGGCCGACCACCACCGGTCCGGCCGCCCGGCGTCGGTCCGGCTGAAGATGAACTCGATCGTCGACGAGGCCCTGATCGACGCCCTCTACCGGGCCTCCCGGGTGGGCGTCCCGATCGACATCTGGGTGCGCGGCATCTGCGCCGTACGACCGGGGGTGCCGGGGCTGTCGGAGAACATCCGGGTCCGCTCGGTCCTCGGCCGCTTCCTGGAACACTCCCGGGTCTTCGCCTTCGGCAACGGCGGCGAGCCCGAGGTGTGGATCGGCAGCGCCGACATGATGCACCGCAACCTCGACCGCCGCATCGAGGCACTGGTCAGGGTCACCGACCCCGGCCACCGCGCGGCACTGGACCGGATGCTGGAGACCGGCATGTCCGACGCCACCTCCTCCTGGCACCTCGGCCCGGACGGCGAATGGACCCGGCACAGCACCGACGCCGAAGGCCAGCCGCTGCGGCACGTTCAGGAGATGCTCATAGACGCCCGGAGGCGCCGGCGTGGCTCAGCCAAACCATGACCCGACCGCAGGTGACGTGCTCGGCGTGTACCTGCGTTCCCAGGCCACCGCTTTCCTGCGCGCGCTGCGCCTGCATGACGCAGGCGCGGCGGGCCCGGGGGGCGGTCCCCCGGGCGGGGACGAGGGCGAGGCGGCGCACGGCCTGCGGGGGGCCGCGCGCCGCATCGCCTCGTCCCTGAGCACGTTCCGCGTCGTCACCCAGGTGAGCTGGGCGGACCCGCTGCGCACCGAGCTCGTCTGGCTGTCCTCCACCCTGGCGGACGAGCACGCGTACGCGGCCCGGCTGTCCCGCCTGATGGAGGCCCTGCAACGGCTCTCGGCCTCCCCCGAGGTCCCGGCCCCGCGCGGCACCGCCGCGAGCGCGCTGACGGTCGGCGCCGCCCGCGCGGGCGCCCTGCTGGAACGCCAGCTCACCCTGGCCCGGACCCGGGCCCACTCGGCGACCCTCCAGGCACTGGGCTCGGCCCGGTTCCACGCGGTGGCGGACGCGGTGGCGGTCCTCGCCTCGGAGGTCCCGCTGGACCCGGTGGCGGCCGGCGGGCGCGTGGACGACGTCCTGACCCCACTGGCGGAGGTCGCCGGCTCCCGCCTGGGCGCGGCGGTCGCCGCCCTCCCCGCGACCGACGCCGCCACCCCGTACTCGGCGCACGCGGACGCCGCCTGGCACGAGGTACGCCGCCTGCTGCGCGTGCACCGCTACGCCCGTGAGGCCCTGGGGACGTACGAGCCCCACCTGGCGGCGGCGAGCGAGGCGCTGAACCAGCACCGGGACGCCTCGGAGGCGGCCACCGCCTCGGCGACGGCCGCCCGCACCCCGCGCATCGCCCCGGCGACGGCGTACGCCCTGGGCGTCCTCCACGCCGACCAGCGCCACGCGGTGGAAGCCACCCGCCTCGCCTTCCACACCCTGTGGACCCCGACGGCGGCGGTCCCGGCGGCGCCGTGAGGGGGGCGGGGCGGGGCCGGGGAGGGTCGGGACCTCCCTGAGCGGTCTCGGAGAAGGGTTGGGGCTTTCCCGTCAGTCCCACTGTCCTTCCGGTTCGGGCCGCCCTGTCAAGGGCGCTCCTTCGTCGCGTCGCTACGCGATGGCCTCCGGCCACCCTTGACAGCCCGACCCGAACCGGAAAGACAAGGACTGCCGGGAAACCCCCAAAGAAACGGGACGGATGTTCATGGCAGATGCGGCGGACTCAGGGACCCTCCGGGGTGGTCGGGAGCCGGCAGACATCCATCCGGCCCCCTCGCGAGCGCAATGGGGAACGCCCTACGCGTCAGATCGCTACGCGCTCCTCTCGTCTCGGCGTCCAGGGGTGGTCGTGGGCTGGGATGCCCTGCCACTCGTCGTCTGGTGCGGTCAGAAAGCCAAAACGACCGCCGGACGCTGAGGAATGAGGAGCGCGTAGCGATCTGACGCGCCCACCGGCCCCGGATGACGATCTCATCGTCCTTTCGTGCAGGCAGCGACCCCAGACGGACGGCAGACGCTAAGCCGGGAGAAGCGCGTAGCGATCTGACGCGTGGGTCGTCCCCGATTGCGCTCGCGACGGGGCCGGATGCCCGGTCAGGCGACCCCCGACGACCTCGCCTGCTCCCTGACATGGCCGCATGTCCTATGAACATCCGTCCCGTTTCTTTGGGGGTTTCCCGGCAGTCTTCGTTTTTCCGTGGCGGGACGGTCTGTCAAGGGTCGCCGCAGGCGATCGCGCAGCGACGCGACCGAAGGGAGCGCCCTTGACAGGCCGGCCCGACGCGGAAGGACGATGAGACTGACGGGAAAGCCCCAACCCTCCCTGAGACCGCCCCGCTCGGGTCCCGCCCACCCCCGACCCCGCCCCACCCCCCACCGGTGGAATCCAGCCACCCCACCCCCACCCCACCCCCACCCCCCACCGGAAGGTCACGGCACCATAACGGGCGGATAACGCCCGCTTAATCCCAGGTACAAACCCCCCCATCCGCACTCGCCCGTCCGCCACGGTTCACCATCCGTTCACCAACCCCCGCCGACCCCGTCACCTGTTCTGCCTAATTTCGGTAGCGCACGGTGCGAGCCGAACGGGAATGAACGGCCGCGCACCCCACCGACCACGTAGTCCTCTTCGCACGCCGCCCCGATACCAGAAAGCGGCCGGCGGCCCCCCGGAAGGAACACCCGAACAGTGAAGCTTCAGCGCAAGAACCGGCTTCGTGCCTCCGCCCTCGGGGCCCTCGTCGTGTCCGGCGCCCTGGTCCTCACGGCGTGCGGCTCGGACGACAACACGAAGACCGGCGCCGACGGCACCCCGAAGGCCTCGGCCCCCGCCCCCGGCGACATCAAGTGCGACGGCGCCAAGGGCAAGCTGCTCGCCTCCGGCTCCTCCGCCCAGAAGAACGCCGTGGACCTGTGGGTCAAGAACTACATGGCCGCCTGCTCCGGCGTCGAGGTGAACTACAAGTCCTCCTCCTCCGGCGAGGGCATCGTCGCGTTCAACCAGGGCACCGTCGGTTTCGCCGGCTCGGACTCCGCGCTGAAGCCCGAGCAGGTCGAGGACTCGAAGAAGGTCTGCACCGGCGGCGGCCAGGGCATCAACCTGCCGATGGTCGGCGGCCCCATCGCCCTCGGCTTCAACGTCGCCGGCGTGGACAAGCTGAACCTCGACGCCGCGACGATCGCCAACATCTTCAACGACAAGATCAAGAAGTGGGACGACGAGGCGATCAAGAAGCTGAACCCCGGCGTCACGCTTCCCTCCACCGCCATCCAGGCCTTCCACCGCTCCGAGGACTCGGGCACCACCGAGAACCTCGGCAAGTACCTCAAGGCCGCCGCCCCTGACGCCTGGTCCTACGACGCCTCGAAGAAGTGGCCGGCCCCCGGTGGCCAGGCCGCCTCCGGCTCCGCCGGTGTCGCCTCCCAGGTCAAGGCCGTCGACGGCGCGATCGGCTACTTCGAGCTCTCGTACGCCACCTCGCAGAGCATCAAGACGATCGACGTGAACACCGGCGCCTCCGCCCCGGTCAAGGCCACCCCGGAGAACGCCTCCAAGGCCATCTCCGCCGCCAAGGTCACCGGCACCGGCTCGGACCTGGCCCTCAAGCTCGACTACGCCACCAAGGCCGAGGGCGCGTACCCGATCGTCCTGGTCACCTACGAGGTCGTCTGCGACAAGGGCAACAAGCCCGAGACGCTCGGCACCGTGAAGTCCTTCCTGGAGTACACCGCCTCGGACGCCGGCCAGAAGGCCCTCACCGAGAACGGCTACGCCCCCATCCCGACCGAGATCAACAGCAAGGTCCGCGAGGTCATCAAGTCCCTCGCGTAAGGCCCTGGAGCCCGAAGGCCGCGAGGCCCGACGGCTCCGGAGCCACGAGGCTCAGTCCTGACCCCCGAGGTCCGGCCCGCCCCCTCCCCCAGGCTTCGTCCGGGGGACCCCCAGGGCGGGCCGGCCCGGGGACCCTCCCCCTCCACCCGGGGGAATCCGGTGCACCGCCGCCAGGGGGCTCGCCCCCCACACAGACCGGAAAGACCATGGCTTCCAGCACACCCACCCGCATAGAAACGGCTCCGCCCGTCTCCAAGAGCGGAAGGTCCACCGGCCGCGCCGGTGACAAGATCTTCTCCGGGCTCTCGAAGGGCTCCGGCATCCTGCTCCTGGTGATCATGGCGTCGATCGCCGCCTTCCTCACCTACCGGGCCAGCATCGCCCTGTCGAAGAACGAGGGGAACTTCCTCACCACCTTCGACTGGAACGCCTCCGCCCGGCCCCCCGTCTTCGGCATCGCCGTCCTGCTCTTCGGCACCGTCGTCAGCTCGGTCATCGCGATGGCCATCGCGGTTCCGATCGCCGTCGGCATCGCCCTGTTCATCTCGCACTACGCGCCGCGCAAGCTGGCCGCGCCCCTCGCCTACGTGGTCGACCTGCTGGCCGCCGTGCCGTCGATCATCTACGGCATCTGGGGCGCCCTCTTCCTCGTGCCGCAGCTGAACGGGCTGAACCTCTGGCTCGACCAGTACCTCGGCTGGACCTACGTCTTCGACAAGACCCAGGTCGGCGTCGCCCGCTCGCTGTTCACCGTCGGCATCCTGCTCGCGATCATGATCCTGCCGATCGTGACGAGCGTCAGCCGCGAGGTCTTCCTCCAGGTCCCGCGCATGAACGAGGAGGCCGCCCTGGCCCTCGGCGCGACCCGCTGGGAGGTCATCCGCCTGTCGGTGCTGCCCTTCGGCCGCTCCGGCGTCATCTCCGCCTCCATGCTCGGCCTCGGCCGCGCGCTCGGCGAGACCATGGCCGTGGCCACCGTCCTCTCCCCGAGCTTCCTGATCTCCGGGCACATCCTCGACCCGGGCGGCGGCACCTTCGCGCAGAACATTGCCGCGAAGTTCGACGAGGCCAACGAGTTCGGCCGTGACGCGCTCATCGCCTCCGGTCTCGTCCTCTTCCTGCTCACCCTGCTGGTCAACGGCGCCGCGCGCCTGATCATCGCCCGTCGCAAGGACTTCTCGGGGGCGAACGCCTGATGAGCCACACCCTCCAGGACCACCGGCCCGCTCCGGCCCACAGGTCCCCCGCCCCCTCCGGCCTGACCCGCGGCGGCCTGCCCCGCTGGGCCCCCGCCGGCATCGCCGCCGCCTCCGCCGTCCTCGGCACGGTCATCGGCCTGGTCTTCGACCTGAGCAGCAAGGTCCAGTGGGGCCTGATCGCCGCCCTCCTGTTCGTCGTGATCACGTACACCGCCAGCTCGGTCGTCGAGAACCGCCGCCAGGCCAAGGACCGCGTCGCGACCTCCGTCGTCTGGGTCTGCTTCGTCCTCGCGGTCGTCCCGCTGCTGTCCCTGATGTGGACGACGATCAGCCGCGGCGCGAAGACCCTGAGCGGGGACTTCCTCAGCCACTCCATGAACGGCGTGACCAGCTTCGAGAAGGGCGGCGGCGTCTACCACGCACTGCTCGGCACCCTGGAGCAGGTCGGCCTCGCCACCCTGATCGCGGCGCCCATCGGCCTGCTGACCGCCGTCTACCTGGTCGAGTACGGCAAGGGCCGCCTCGCCAAGTCGGTCACCTTCTTCGTCGACGTCATGACCGGCATCCCCTCCATCGTCGCGGGCCTGTTCATCCTGACGACCTGGAACCTGATGCTCGGCTTCGGCCCGTCCGGCTTCGGCGGCGCGATGGCCCTGTCGATCCTGATGATGCCCGTCGTCGTCCGCTCCACCGAGGAGATGCTCAAGCTCGTCCCGAACGAGCTGCGCGAGGCCGCCCTGGCCCTCGGTGTGCCGAAGTGGCGCGTGATCCTCAAGGTCGTCCTGCCCACGGCCATCGGCGGCATCTCCACCGGTGTCATGCTGGCCGTCGCCCGCATCGCCGGCGAGACCGCGCCGATCATGCTGCTGGTCTTCGGATCGCAGCTGATCAACGGCAACCCCTTCGAAGGTGCCCAGTCCTCGCTCCCGCTGTACATCTGGGAGCAGTACAAGGTCGGCAGTGAAGCCTCCTACGACCGTGCCTGGGCCGCGGCGCTCGTCCTGATCGCCTTCGTCATGATCCTGAATCTGGTGGCCCGCGGCATCGCCCGCTGGAAGGCCCCGAAGACCGGTCGCTGACGCGACCAACCGAAAGCGAAGTGACCCCTCATGGCCAAGCGAATCGACGTCAGCGGCCTCTCCGCCTTCTACGGCAGCCACAAGGCCATCGATGACATCTCGATGACCGTGGAACCCCGCTCCGTGACGGCCTTCATCGGCCCCTCCGGCTGCGGCAAGTCCACCTTCCTGCGCACCCTGAACCGAATGCACGAGGTCACCCCCGGCGGCCGCGTCGAGGGCAAGGTGCTGCTGGACGACGAGAACCTGTACGGCTCGAACGTGGACCCGGTCGCGGTGCGCCGCACCGTCGGCATGGTCTTCCAGCGCCCCAACCCCTTCCCCACCATGTCGATCTTCGACAACGTGGCGGCGGGCCTGCGCCTGAACGGCAGCTACAAGAAGTCCGAGCTCACGGACATCGTGGAGCGGTCGCTCCAGGGCGCGAACCTCTGGAACGAGGTCAAGGACCGCCTGAACAAGCCCGGCTCCGGCCTCTCCGGCGGCCAGCAGCAGCGTCTGTGCATCGCCCGCGCCATCGCGGTCGAGCCGCAGGTCCTGCTGATGGACGAGCCCTGCTCCGCCCTCGACCCGATATCCACCCTCGCCATCGAGGACCTGATCGGCGAGCTCAAGGAGCGGTTCACGATCGTCATCGTGACCCACAACATGCAGCAGGCGGCCCGCGTCTCGGACCGCACCGCCTTCTTCAACCTCGCCGCCGTCGGTCAGCCCGGAAAGCTGATCGAGATCGACGACACGGACCGGATCTTCTCCAACCCGTCCGTCCAGGCGACCGAGGACTACATCTCGGGCCGCTTCGGCTAAAGCGCCGGGGCCGCTCGCGCGGTCGTCCTGCGGTGCTGCATGGCGGTGCCACCGCAGGATGGAAGGAAAGAGGGCCGGCTCCCCCTGGGTGGGGGGAGCCGGCCCGTTTCCGTACCGCGTGCGGCCGGGCCGCCGTCTCAGCCGACGAAGGCCAGGTCCGCGAGCCAGAAGCAGAGCGCGGCGACCAGGGCCGCCGCCGGCATGGTGATGAACCAGCCGAGGATGATGTTCTTGGCCACGCCCCAGCGGACCGCGTTGACCCGCTTGGTCGCGCCCACACCCATGATCGCCGAGGTGATCACGTGGGTGGTGGAGATCGGCGCCTTGAAGAGGAAGGCGGTGGCGAACATGATCGAGGCGCCGGTGGTCTCCGCCGCGAAGCCCTGCGGCGGGTCCAGCTCGATGATCTTGCGGCCGAGGGTGCGCATGATGCGCCAGCCGCCCGCGTACGTGCCCAGCGACAGCATCACGGCGCACGCGATCTTCACCCAGACCGGGATCGGGTCGTCGGCGCCCTGCACATCGGCGATGACCAGGGCCATCACCACGATGCCCATGGTCTTCTGGGCGTCCTGCAGACCGTGTCCGAGGGCCATGCCGGCCGCGGAGACGGTCTGCGCGATGCGGAAGCCGCGCTTGGCCTTGTGCGGGTTGGAGCGGCGGAACATCCACAGGATGGCGACCATCACCAGGTAGCCGACGATCAGGCCGACGACCGGTGACAGGAGCATCGGGATGACGACCTTCTCCAGCACCCCGTCCCACAGCACGCCGATCCCGCCGGCCAGCGCCGCGCCCACCATGCCGCCGAACAGCGCGTGCGAGGAGGACGAGGGCAGCCCGAAGTACCAGGTGATCAGGTTCCAGACGATCGCGCCGACCAGGGCGGCGAAGAGGATCCACATGCCGCGGTTGCCGTGCGGGGTCTCGATCAGCCCCTTGCTGACCGTGTGCGCCACACCGCTGCCGAGGAAGGCACCGGCGAGGTTCATCACCGCGGCCATCGCGAGCGCCGCGCGCGGGGTCAGGGCCCGCGTCGAGACGGAGGTCGCGATGGCGTTCGCGGAGTCGTGGAAACCGTTCGTATACGTGAAGCCGAGCGCGACACCGATGGTCACGACCAGAGCGAAGGTGTCCACGAGGTTCAGGACTCCTTGACCGCGATGGTCTCCACCGTGTTCGCGACGTGCTCGAACGCGTCGGCGGCCTCTTCCAGCACATCGACGATCTGCTTGAGCTTCAGCACCTCGATGGCGTCGTACTTGCCGTTGAAGAGCTGGGCGAGCAGCTTGCGGTGGATCTGGTCGGCCTGGTTCTCCAGCCGGTTGACCTCGATCCAGTACTCGGTCAGGTTGGTCATGGTCCGCAGGTGCGGCATGGCCTCGGCGGTCAGCTCGGCGGCCCGCGCCAGGACCTCGATCTGCTGCTCCACGCCCTTGGGCAGTTCCTCGACGTTGTAGAGGACGACGAGGTCGACGGCCTCCTCCATGAAGTCCATGATGTCGTCGAGCGACGAGGCCAGGCTGTAGATGTCCTCGCGGTCGAACGGCGTGATGAACGAGGAGTTCAGCTGGTGGAAGATCGCGTGGGTGGCATCGTCCCCGGCGTGCTCGGCGGCACGCATCCGCTCCGCGATCTCGGCCCGGGCGGAGGGATCCGCTCCGAGCAGTTCCATCAGGAGCTTCGAGCCCGTGACGATGTTGTCCGCGGATGCGGCGAACATGTCGTAGAAGCTCGTCTCCCTGGGGGTCAGACGAAATCGCACGTGGGGTCCTCGGGGTGCATTGGATTCGGTCAGGCTGATGCTAGGCGCATCCCCCGGCCACGGCTAACCGGCGGTCCCGGGTGTCGTGCATCAGGCAGAACGGGCAGAGTGGGCCCTGCGGATCCCTGTCCCTGCGGCCCGGGCGACGTAACCTATACCCATGAGGGGTATATACCCCCTCGTACCGGACCACGGGAGGACTCATGACGACCATCGAGGCGGAGGGCTCCGGGGCCGTTCCCGTCCACGGCTATCACCACCAGAAGGACGAGCACCTCAAGCGGCTGCGCCGGATCGAGGGCCAGATCCGGGGCCTCCAGCGGCTCGTCGACGAGGACGTGTACTGCATCGACATACTCACCCAGGTGTCGGCGAGCACGAAGGCCCTCCAGTCCTTCGCCCTCCAGCTCCTGGAGGAGCACCTGCGCCACTGCGTGGCGGACGCCGCCGTCAAGGGCGGCACCGAGATCGACGCGAAGGTGGAGGAGGCCACGAAGGCCATCGCCCGCCTCCTGCGCAGCTGAGCGGCTCCGCCCGCTACGGCCCGATCCCCATCAGCACCTCGTCGATCCGGTCCTGACTGAGCCGTTCCTCGACCGCGGCCGACGCCGCGATGATCAGCTCCCCGCAGAGCTCGATCTCGGCGAGCGCCACGTGGTCCTGCACCGTCGTACCGCCTGCGGGAGTCACGCGTGTCACCTCTCTCTGCCGCCATCGCCCGTCCGGCACCCGGCTTCCCAGCGTAGGGACCGCCGCTCGTAGCGCGCATGACACGGATGGACCATTTCCGGATAGTGGAGCCATGGCCCGGACGTACCGCCCGGGCCGTTCCGGTCGGCTACTCGGCGATCTTCCCGGCGTAAATGTCCCCTTCCGCGGGCAATACGACGGTCACGGGGGTCCCGAAGCCGTACAGCAGCGTCGTCGAGGAGACATCGATCACGCCATTCTTGACGTACGTGAACCGGTGGCGGACCTTCCGCAGGCGACCCTCCTCGTCCAGGTAGGCGTCGAAGGGCACGCTGTCCTTGCTGAACCCTTTCGCCGCCGCCCGCAGGGCTTCCCTGACCCCCGGGGAGGCGCTCTGCGCGGCCCGCCCGATGTCCGTCGTCCCCCGGTAGTGCCGCACCTTGGTGCCCGCCAAGTCGCTCTCGCCGACGTACGTCACCTGCTGCGCGCCCCGCAGCAGCTCCGCGGCGGCCAGCGGATCGGTGGCCCCGCCCGTGACGAGGTTCCCGTCGGGGAGGGACGCCGTGTCGAGGCGGACCCACTTGTCGTCGGGGACCCCGGCGCCCCGGTTCTTCATGTAGAGCGCGCCGGGGACGAGCAGCTCGGTGATCGGCCGGTGCTCGGGCTGTCCCTTGACGTCGGCGGGCAGCATCACCAGCAGCTGTCCCATCCGCTTGCGGAAGTCGACGCCGCCCTCGCCCCGGATGGTCACCCGGGTCCCGCCGGTGGCCATTTCCATCGCCGTACGGGCCTGCGCGCTCCCGGTGGCGGCCAGCGCGTCGGCGGCCGCGCGGACCGCCGTCGCCGGGTCGCCCGGGGGGCGGTCGTCGCCCGCGCCGCCGCCGGCCACCGTTCCGCTCGCGGCACCGCATCCGCCCAGCGCGGCCACGGTGACGGCCACGCAGGCCGCGAGCACCGCCTCGCCCGCACGCCGTCGTCGCCGCCTGTGCTGGTGCACCACCATCGCCTGCCAACCCCCAACGCATGACCGCTGCTTGCCCGAGGCCCCCACCCGCTCCGGTTAACGAGGTCCGGGGTTTCCCGTCACGGTCCGGAAGTGGCCAGGCCCCGTACCGGCACTGGCCGGGCCCCGGTACCGTTGAGTCGTGGATCCGCACACCAAGGCGACCCAGCCCGCTCCGTTTACCGCTGTGCCCGACCCGCGTCACCCCGCGGAAGGCGCGCAGACACCTTCCGGACACACCACCAGCACCGCCGAGCGGGGCTCCTTCTGCCTGGCCGTGTGCAGCTGCGGCTGGACCGGCCCGGCCCGCCGCTCCCGGGACCTGGCCCGCAGGGACGCCACGAGACACACCGCCACGCCGTAACCCTGCGGCGCGCAGCCCCGTAGCCCGCTCTTCCGGTTCTCGCCTGGCCCCCCGCGGCCGGGCGTGTCGCCCGTTCGGACGTCCCGGCTGGCCGGGGGCCCCGCGACCGGTTGCGCTGGAGGCATGCCAGGAACCGCACCCCGCCTCGTGACCCTGCTCTGGGCCCTGCTGATCGCGCTCACTCCGGCCGCGGCGGCCTGGGCCCGCCCCGTGGGCTCGGCGGACGGGCCGGCCGACGTGGCCCTGGCCGTCGGGCTCACCACCGCCGCGGCGGTGGTCACGGGGCTGTGGCTGCGCTCCCGCTACCGCCGCGAGGAGGCGGAGCAGCCGGGCGGCAACGGTGGTGAGGGCGGCGGCCCGTGACGCCCCGCCAGCGTCCGACGGCGGTCCGGCTGTGCTTCGGCGCGGCGGGCCTGTGCCTGCTGGTGGCGCTCCTGCTGGCGCTGTGGAACCCGTAGGGCCCCGGGGCCCCGCGGGCTCAGGCGGCCAGGTCGCTCTCGGCCGGCCGCTGCGCCAGCTCCACGGGCCGGGCCACGACCCGGTCCCCGGCCCGGACGAGCCACCCGAGGCGCGGCGAGCGCGCGAGCGCCCGTACCAGGGGGGTCAGCCCGGCCATGGCGAGCGGTGCCAGGACGAGGACGACGGCGGTGCCGAGCGCGAAGCCCCCGATGACGTCGGTCGGGTAGTGCACCCCCAGGTAGACCCGGCACATCCCCTCGGCCACCGCCAGCCCGATCCCGACGAGCCCGAGCCGGCGGTGGGCGAGGAACAGTCCGATGCCGAGCGCCATCGCGAGGGTGGCGTGGTCGCTGACGAAGGAGAACCCGGCGCCCGGCCCGCCGCCCGCACCGCCGAGCACCTCCAGGCCCTCGTGCGCGACGAAGGGCCGGGGGCGCGCCACGAACCCGCGCAGCGGCACGTTCACGAGCAGCGCGAGGGCGGCGGCCAGGGGGGCCCAGACCAGCGCGGCGAACGACTCGGCGGCGGCCGCCTCGTCCTGGCGCCGGGCCCCGCGCCAGCACCACAGCACGAGGAGGGCCATGGCGAGCGGAAGCCCGTAGGAGGCGAGCAGGGAGACGCCGTGGTCGAACCACTCGGGGGCGCTCCGGGCGATGCCGTTGATCCGGTACAGCAGGCTGACATCCACATTCGGCCCACCGGTCGTGAGTCCAGCCATGTGACGCGGCCCCTTGCTGCCTAGGTCCCGTGCGGGCGCACGACGGTGTGCGCCCCCTTCAAACCCCCCGCCGATCCACCCCCGCGTCCATGGAACGCCCGTTCTGACGGCCATGGTTCCACTCCGCGCCGAATGATCACGTGAACGTTATCCAAAGGTGACTCATCGTCGCAGCTCAGGGCCTGTGCTTCACGGAGAGCGACTATGCCTTCGGGGCAGCCGGCGACCGCTCCGGTAGCGCCTCGGCCCCTTCCTTGGTGACCCGGGTCGCACCGAAGTAGTCGGGGGTGTCGATCCTGTCGAAGCGGATGACGGCGCCGGTGTACGGGGCGTTGATCATGTAGCCGCCGCCCACGTAGAGCCCGACGTGCCGGATCTCCCGAGAGTTCGTCAGATCGTCGGAGAAGAAGACCAGATCACCGGGGAGCAGCTCGTCACGCGAGGGATGGGACCCGGCGTTGTACTGGTCGTTGGCCACCCGCGGCAACTCGACCCCCACGGTCTCGTACGCCGCCTTGGTCAACCCGGAACAGTCGAACCGCCCGTTGTCCGCGGCCGTCCCGTCACCACCCCACAGATACGGCGTCCCGAGCTGCTTCTGCGCGAAGTACACGGCCCCGGCGGCCTGCTGCGACGGCGACACCCGCCCGACGGGGCGGGCGAAGCTCTTCTCCAGGGAGCGGATGGCCTTCACATAGCCCTGGGTCTCGCTGATCGGCGGCACACCGCCCGCCTTGATGACGCGGTAGGGACCGGCGTTGTAAGCGGCGAGCATATTGTCCGACTGGTCCCCCGGTACTCCCGCCACGTCCTTGGAGAGCTGGCAGTCGTAGGTGGCGGCCGAGGGGATGGCGTCCTTGGGATCCCAGATGTCCTTGTCCCCGTCGCCGTCGCCGTCAACCCCGTACGTGGCCCACGTCTCCGGGATGAACTGGGCGATGCCGCGCGCGTCGGCGTTGCTGAGCGCGTCGGGCTTCCAGTTGCTCTCGGTGTACAACTGGGCCGCCAACATGGCCGGGTTGAGGGCGGGGCAAAGGTTTCCCCACTTCTCCACCAGCGGCTGGTAGATCGCCGGGACCGCCCCCTTGACCAGCCCGACGGCCCCTTGCCTGCCGCCCTTCGCCAGACCGGCCGCCGCCGAGTACGTGCCGACGACCAGCAGCGCGACGAAGGTCAGGCACACGCCGATCCCGATCCCGCTTGCCACCCAGAATTTGCGCACCCGTCAACACTGCCTTATGGCAGCTCGCCTGACAGTGCATTCATCAGTCTGTCTTGACACTATTTCACCGGAAAGCCGGTGCAGTAGAGGCTGCTGTACTCCTTCACGCCCCGGACGCGGTAGACCAGCACCGTCCAGTCGCCGGGATCGTTCGCCAGCGGGATGGCCGGAAACCGCTTCCGGGTCCCTTCGTTGTCCACGAGCTGCGTGGAGAAGTCGTCCGGATACGTGAGCACCACCTCGCCGCCCGGACCCGGGGTCCTGAGGTCGACGGGCTTGCTCGCGTAGCCGATGCCGTGGTTGTAGTCCCGGACGGACTCCAGGGGCCGCTGGGTGCTCTCGTCGATCTCGTGCGGGGGCTTGACGCCGACGGAGACGGCGTAGGGCGCCTTCTCCGTGTTGTACGGCTTCAGGTAGACGCGGATCCTGACCTTGCCCGTGACCGCCTGCGCCTTCGGGTCGTCGGCGTCCACGGCGGAGACCGCCAGGAACTCCGCCCGCTCCTCGGCGGGGAGGTTGCAGCTCCCGCCCGTGGCAGTGCCGGTCCACAGGTCCCTGGAGACCTTGTTCGGCTCGATGTGGTCGGGCACGCCCCCCGAGCCCGCAGCGGGCGGGGCCGGGCTCGGAGCCTGCTGCCCGGACGACGGCTCCCCCTTCCCGGGGGCGGGGCCGGCCGGCGGGGCGACGGCCCCCGCCCCCTCGTGCCCCGCGTCCCTCTCGCCCTGGAGCAGCAGGTACCCGCCCATCCCGAGCCCGCCCACCAGCAGCCCCGCGACCACGGCCACCGCCCAGCGCGGCACACCCCTCTTCCGGGTCGGCGCCGCCGGCCCGCCGGGCACCCCGCCGGGCACGTACGTCGGCACGTAGCCGGAAGGCGGCGCCGGCAGCCCCGGGCCGATGGTCGACGGCAGCGTCCCGGGGACCTGACCCGTACCGCCGCCCGCCGCCGTGAGCGAGGCGTACACCGGGTCGTCGACCAGCGCCGAGTCCACGGCGCAGCGGCGGATGATCTCCGCGGGAACGGGCCGGTCCCCGGGCTCCGCCGCCACGCAGGACCTGATCAGCGCCGCCAGCTCGGGCTCCACACCCGCGACGTCGATCTCCCCGTGCACCGCGCGGAAGTTGACCGACGTCGGGTCCCCCGTCCCGTACGGCGCCCGGCCCGTGGCCGCGTAGGCGAGCGTCGCCCCCAGGGCGAACACGTCGGCCGCGGCCGCCACCTCCCCGCGCAGCAGCACCTCGGGGGCCGTGTAGCCGGGGGTGCCCGGGGCGGCCCCGGTCTGCGTCAGCGCGGTCTCGGAGACGCCCTTGGCGATGCCGAAGTCGATGAGCTGCGGCCCCTGGGCGCCGAGGATCACGTTCTGCGGCTTGAGGTCCCGGTGCGTGACCCCGTACGCGTGCACGCTGGCCAGCCCCTCCGCCAGCGCGGCGAACAGCCTGCGGCAGGACGCGGCGGGCAGGGCCCCGAAGGCGCGCACCGCGTGGCTCAGCGTGGGCCCGGCCACGTACTCGGTGGCGAGCCAGTACGGCGGCGCCGCCAGCGACGCGTCGATCAGGTTCGCCGTATAGGCGGAGCGCACCGCGCGGACCGTCTCCGCCTCCCGCCGGAAGCGCGCCAGCGCCTCGGGATGCCCGGTGATCTCCTCTTTGATCACCTTGATGGCCACCAGCCGGCCCCCCGGCGACCGCCCGAGGTACACCTGTCCCATACCCCCGGCCCCCAGCCGGGCCAGCAACTTCTGCTCCCCGATCCGGTCCGGGTCGGTCCCCCTCAACGCCTCCATCCGCACGAGGGTGCCATACGGACTCCCCAGGCTGGGAAGGGGGTTGGCCCCTCAGCGCGGCGCCACGAACAGGCTCTGCACCCCCCGCCCGATCGGCCCCTTCTCATCGTGGAGCCGCGCGTCCGCGAGCCCGATGCCGCCCGCGTCCACGCTCGTTCGGGCCTCCACGCACACCCACTCCCCCACCGGGTGCCGGTGCAGGTGGACGGTCAGGTCGCCGTTGACGAACACGTACCGCCCGATGTCCATCACCGCGCCGATCCCGTTCCCCGAATCCGCCGCGACCAGCACCCGGTCCAGCGGCCGCACCGCCTCCCCCGCGACGAGCGGCACCCGCATCCGCATCCAGCAGGTCCCCGGCCCCGGCTCGGTGAAGGCCCCCCGCGTGAACCGGGCCTCCATCGAGGTGTGGTACCCCGTCTCCCACGGCACCGGGAAGAACGGCGTCACCGCCGCCTCCCCCGGCGGCGGCACCCGCGCCGCCTCGGCCACCGCCGGCACCGGCTCCCCCGCCACCCGGATCCGCAGCGCCCGCGCCAGCATCACCGGGGCGTCCGCGCCCGCCGGGGTGAGGGCCGCCTCGACCAGCTCGGTGCCCCGCCCGGCCCGCAGCACCGACGTGGTGACGGCCAGCTCCCCGATCGGCACCGGCCGCAGGATCTCGTACGTGATCCGGGCGACCCGCATGTCCCCGCGCGCCCCCGGCCGCTCCTCCACGGCCCGTCCGAGCAGCGCGGCGGGCGGCCCGGCGTGCTGCGCGTCCGGGTCCCACGGCCCGCGCGTCGCCCCGGTCGCCCGAAAACGCCCCTCGCCGATCCGCTCGTAGAACCCGCCGACCTCGCCGACCCCGCCGGCCCCGTCCTCAGCACCCATGCCGCCGCACGCTACCCACAGGTAACCCCCGGCACCAGACCCTCTCGCCCACCCGCCTCAGCGAGCCAGGCCCAGCCCCACCCCGAGCCCCACCAGCACCGACCCGATGGCCCGGTTCAGCGCCTTCTGCGCCCTGAGCATCCGCTCGCGCAGCGCGGAGTGGGAGAAGAACAGCGCCACCGCCCCGAACCACACCAGGTGCGCCCCCGACATGAACAGCCCGTACCCGGCCTGCCGCCAGGCCGCCGTGTCCGGACCCACCACCTGCGTGAACGTGGAAACGACGAACAACGTCGTCTTCGGATTCAGCACGTTCGTCAGGAACCCCGACCTCAGCGCCCCCAGCCGCGTCAGCTCCGGCTTCGACTCCAGGTCCACGGTCAGCTCGGACCGCGCCCGGAAGGTACGGATCCCGATCCACACCAGGTACGCCGCCCCCGCCAGCTTGATCGCCGTGAACAGGGCCGTCGACGAGGCGATCAGCAGCCCCACCCCGAGCATGGTGTACGACACGTGCACCAGCACCCCGGCCGCGACCCCCGCCGCGGCGAACAGCCCGGTCGACCTCCCGTACAAATAGCTGTTCCGCACGACCATGGCGAAGTCCGCCCCCGGACTCACGACGGCGAGCAGCGTAATGACGGCAACCGCGATCACTTCAGTCATGCACGGGATGCTCACCGCCCCCGGTCCGGGGATCAACCCCCTTTCAAGCGACAATGGACGGGTGTCCAGCTCCCCCCGCCCCGCGCTCCCCCTCCTCCAGGCCGACTGCGCGAACTGCTTCGCGCTCTGCTGCGTCGCCCTGCCCTTCGCGAAGTCGGCCGACTTCGCCGTGAACAAGTCCGCCGGCACCCCCTGCAAGAACCTCCGGCAGGACTTCCGCTGCGGCATCCACACCACCCTGCGGGACCAGGGCTTCCAGGGCTGCACGGTCTTCGACTGCTTCGGCGCGGGCCAGCAGATCTCCCAGGTCACCTTCGAGGGCCGGGACTGGCGCACCCACCCCGACACCCGGCAGGCGATGTTCGACGCCTTCCCCGTGATGCGCCAGCTGCACGAACTGCTCTTCTACATGTCCGCCGCCCTCGCCCTCCCGGCGGCCGCCCCGCTCCACCCGGCCCTCCGCGACCTCCTCACCAGGACGGAGGCCCTCACCCGGGCGGACGCGGCGACCCTCACCGCCCTCGACGTCCCGGCCCTCCGCCAGGAGATCAACGTCCTCCTCCTGGAGGCCGGCGAGCTGGCCCGGGCCAAGTCCCCGGGCCGCCGGAAGAACCACCGCGGCGCCGACCTGATGGGCGCCCGCCTCTCCGGAGCCGACCTGCGCGGGGCCAACCTGCGCGGCGCCTACCTGATCGCCGCCGACCTCAGCCGCGCCGACCTCCGCGGCGCCGACCTGATCGGCGCGGACCTCCGCGACACGAACCTCCGCGGCGCCGACCTCCGCGACACCCTCTTCCTCACCCAGCCCCAACTCGCCGCCGCCCAGGGCGACGCCCGCACCCGGATCCCGCCCACCCTCAGCCGCCCCGCCCACTGGGCCTGACCCCGAGCCGGCCACCCCGGCGCCCGCCCCACCCCCCGTGCGCCCCGCACGCACCCGCACGCCCCCCGAGCGCCACGACCGCGCCCCGACCGCGGCGCGCCACCCCCCGGGCCGCCAGTCATTGCCCGAGGTCACCCCCCGTGATACACAGAGTGACCAGGTCAGGCCATGCGTACGACCACACACCCGCGCACAGCCGTGCGCGCCCGCACCCCCAGGCACCCGCACGCACGGCCCGATACCCGGGACATCGGGTAAAGAGACCGGCCAAGTCGACGACGGCCGACGTTTCATCAGCGAAGATAGTGCGTGACCCCTGCCGTCGGGCACGGGCTACCGGAACTACCCATACAGGGGCGGTGAGTTACATGATCCTGGCAGCCGAAAAGGGCGACATCACCACCATCATCGGCGGAATCGCCCCGAATTGGGGGCCGTTCGGCAGTCTCGGCAACGAAGCGAAGGTCATGATCGAGGTCATCATGGCCGTGGCGATCCTCCTCTGCCTCGGCATCGCCATCTGGGGCGCGGCCAAGCAGCGCATCGGCGCCACCGCACTGCGCGACACCTTCAGCGCGGAACAGGGCAAGGGCCTGATCGTGGCCGGCCTCACCGGAGTCTTCATCATCGGCTCCCTCGGCACCCTCTTCACGATCGTCTACGGAATGGCCGTCTAGCAGAACCACCGCGGCCGACCTCACCCTGATGAGGAATCACCACACCGCGCGTGCGCGGGAACGAGCGCTACCGTCGTACGACGCGGAGGGGGCGGACGACAGGCAATGAGCAACGACGACCAGTACGGCGGGGGCGCCGGCCACGGCGGAGTGGGCGGTACGGGCCAGACCCGTACCCGCCTCCCGGACTCCCCCGCCGACGCCTACGGCACCCCCCGCCGCACCCCCCGCGCCTCGCGCGGCCTGATCACGGTGGTCGGGGTCGTGGTCCTGCTCATCGCCGCCATCGCCTTCGCGAACCGCTCCCACGACACCCCGCGGGACACCACCTCCGACAAACCCCCGGCCACGACCGCGACGGCCCCCACGGGCACCGCCCCGGTCACCGCCAAGTCCGCCGGCATCCCCAAGGGCTTCGCCCACGACGAACAGGGCGCCCAGTCGGCGGCCGCAAACTACACGGTCGCCCTGGGCTCCGACGGCATGTTCAGGAAAGACACCCGCCACGCACTCACCGACGGGGTCTACACGCCAGAGGCAGCAGCCCGCCTGAAGGCCCCGCAGGATGCGGCGTATTCCCCCGCGTTCCTCGCCAAGCTCGGGCTCGACCCGAACGGCAACCCGCCCCAGGCCAGCACCTTCATCAGCCGGATGATCCCCGTCGGCACACGGGTGGACAGCTACACACCCGGTGCGGCCCGGATCTCGGTCTGGGCCACCGGTCTCATCGGCATGTCCGGGGACAAGTCCACCGACCCCGTCCGGACCACCTGGAAGACCTGGGTCTTCGACCTGGTCTGGTCCGGTGACGACTGGAAGATCTCCGCCGACAGCCAGCAGGACGGGCCGGCCCCCGTGCCCGGCGACGTGGCCGCCTCGTCGGCCGACGACATCAGCAAGGCAACCAAGGAGTTCGGAGGGTTCACCTATGCCCGCTAGCCTCCGGCTCCGGACGGCCGGCGTCTTCGCGTCCGCCCACCTGGCCGTCGTGGCGCTGGCGACCCGTTCGTACGCCGCACCCACGCCACCAGCCTCCCCTTCCGCCAGCACGTCTCCCTCACCGACCGCGCGGGCGAACGAAGACTGCAAGCTGCTCGTCGGGTCCGCCAAGGACTACTGCGAGAAGGGCGACGCCGGCAGTGGCGGAAGCGGCGGCAAGCCAGGGCTCTCCAACGACCCCACCGACGCCCTCAACCCCCTCGCCTCCCTGGCCCGCGGCTGCGCCGACGCCGCCGCCTGGATCGTCGGGAAGCTCAGCGAAGCGGTCAAGGGCACCGCCACCGTCGACTTCACCAACTCCGCCTTCCTCCAGCAATACGCGGTCGTCTTCGCCGCCAGCACCATCCTCACCCTCGTCCTGTGGCTCCTGGCCGTCGCCAAACGCGCCATCCGCGGCGTCCCCCTCTCCACCGCCCTCTCCGAGGCCATCGGCTTCCTCTGGCTGACCGTCCTCGCCTCCGCCTTCACCCCCCTCATCCTCTACACCGTCGTCTCCGCCACCGACGGCGTCACCGACGTCATCGCCTCCGCCACCGGCAGCCAGAGCGACGTCTTCTTCGGCTCCTTCACCGACGCCCTCAAGAAGGGCCAGGACATCGGCGGCGGCCCGATCATGCTGATCGTCGTCGCCCTCGTCACCGTCCTCGCCGCCGGCGTCCTCTGGCTGGAGCTCGTCATCCGCGCCGCCCTGCTCTACGTCGGCGCCCTCCTCGGCACCGTCGTCTACGCCGGACTCGTCGACCGCAACATGTGGGGCCACGTCCGCCGCTGGGCCGGCATCATGATCGCCGTCATCCTCGTGAAGCCGGTCATCGTCATCGTCCTCGGCCTCGCCGGAGCCCTCGCCGGCGACAAGGGCCCGAACGCCTTCTCCGCCGTCGTCTCCGGCCTCGCCATCATCCTCCTGGCGATCTTCGCCTCCGCCATGATCTACCGCTTCGTGCCCGGCTTCGGCGACGAGATCGCCTCCGCCCGCAGCAACCGCAAGCAGGCCACCGACGGCGCCCAGGCCGCCGCCGTCATCAGCTCCCCGGCCTCCCTCGTCTCCCAGGGCATCAAGACCCACAGCAGCCGCGGCGGCGCCCACCGCGCCGGAGGCGGCGGCTCCACCGGCGGCGACGCCAACCAGATCTCCGGAGGCATGGCCGCCCACAGCAGCCGCGGCTCCGGCGGCGGAACCGGCGGTGGAAGCCTCCCGCCCGCCGCACCCCCGCCCCGCACCGGCCAGAGCACGAGCACGAGTTCGAGGAACACAGGAGGTGACGGGCGTTGACGACCCAGTCCCACCAGATCCACCCCATCGCGCCCCGCCGCACGTATCTCATCGGCCGGGCCCGGCCGAACGCGATCGTCGGCAAGAACCGCGAAACCGGCGAGATCGCCCTGATCATCGTCGGCGCGTTCCTCGGCATGATGAGCGGACTGCTCGTCCCCGACCTCACCCTGCGCATCGTCACCCTCGCCGGCTTCCCGCTGCTCGCCCTCGCCGCCGTGTACGTCCCCTACAAGGGCCGCACCTTCTACCGGTGGTTCGAGATCAGCCGCAGCTACAAGCGCACCCTGCGCCGCGGCACCACGTACCGCTCCTCCGCCATGGAGGCCGGCACCCGCGCCGTCGACGGCCGCGAGGTCGAGGTCGGCCCGCCCCCCGGCATCGGCCGCATCAACTGGCTCGCCGCCCCCTTCGGCCCCGACGAGATCGCCGTCCTCCTGCACGCCGACCGCCGCACCGTCACCGCCGCCATCGAGATCGAGGGCCCCGGCGTCGGCCTGCGCGACAGCGAGGACCAGGAAGCCCTCGTCGACCGCTTCGGCACCCTCCTCAAGCACGTCGCCAACGGCGACGGCTTCGTCACCCGCCTCCAGATGCTCGCCCGCACCCTCCCCGCCGACCCCGACGCCCACGCCAAGGACGTCGCCCAGCGCGGAGACACCACGGCCCCCACCTGGCTGCGCGACTCCTACGACCAGCTCCAGTCGATGGTCTCCACCTCCTCGGAGCAGCACCGCGCCTACCTCGTCGCCTGCATGCACTACACCCGCGAGCTCGCCGCCGAGGCCAACACCATCGCCCGGGCCGGCAGCACCAAGGGCCACAAGCTCGACCGCGACGCCGGCCTCGCCATCGTCATGGCCCGCGAGCTCACCGACATCTGCGCCCGCCTCGCCGAGGCCGACATCCGCGTCCGCCAGCCCCTCGGCCAGGGACGTCTGTCCTCCCTCGTGCACTCCATGTACGATCCGGACCACCCGATCGACCACATCCAGGCCATGACCAAGCGCAACGCCTGGCCCGCCGAGCTCGACGCCGTGGAGCCCACCTACCTCCAGGCCAAGACCCGCGAATCCTCCACCCGCGCCCCCTGGTGCCATGCCACCGCGTGGATCAAGGAATGGCCGATGACCCCCGTCGGCGTGAACTTCCTGGCGCCGCTCCTCGTCCACACCCCGGACGTCATCCGCACCGTCGCCGTGACCATGGACCTCGAACCCACCGAGATCGCCATCGAGCGCATGCTGACGGAGAAGACCAACGACGAGGCCGACGCCTCCCGCGCCGCCAAGATGAACCGCACCGTCGACCCCCGCGACATCGCCGCCCACGGCCGGCTCGACCAGAGGGGTGAAGATCTCGCCAGCGGCGCTGCCGGGGTCAACCTCGTCGGGTACATCACGGTGTCCTCGCGTTCCCCCGAAGCCCTCGCCCGCGACAAGCGCACCATCCGCGCCTCCGCCGGCAAGTCCTACCTGAAACTCGAATGGTGCGACCGCGAGCACCACCGCGCCTTCGTCAACACCTTGCCGTTCGCCACCGGCATCCGACGCTAGCTGGAGGGAAGAGACGCCATGCGAGATCCCATGTCCGCGCTGACGGACGCCTTCACCAGCTTCCTCTTCGGCAAGGTCGAGACCACCCGCCTGCCCGTCCGCACCTCCACCGGCCAGGCCCAGGCCGTCTACCTGCCCACCGCCGCCCCCGGCCTCGGCGACTCCGGTGTGATCATCGGACGCGAGGTCTACAGCGGCAAGGGCTACATCTACGACCCCTTCCAGCTCTACGGCCAGCAGCTCCCCGCCCCCCACTGGCTCGTCCTCGGCGAATCCGGCAACGGCAAGTCGGCCCTGGAGAAGACCTACGTCCTGCGCCAGCTCCGCTTCCGCGACCGCCAGGTCGTCGTCCTCGACGCCCAGGGCGAGGACGGCGTCGGCGAGTGGAACCTCATCGCCCAGCAGCTGGGGATAACCCCCATCCGCCTGGACCCCGTCGCCGCCAACGACGACGGGATCCGCCTCAACCCCCTCGACCCGGCGATCACCACGACCGGCCAGCTCGCGCTGCTCCGCACCATCATCGAGGTGGCGATGGGCCACGGCCTGGACGAACGCTCCGGCTTCGCCCTCAAGGTCGCGCACGCCTACGTCGTCGACGCCATCCGGGACCGCCAGCCCGTCCTCACCGACATCGTCGAACAGCTGCGCCACCCCGAACCCGAGTCCGCCCTCGCGATGAACGTCGACATAGACGATGTCCGGGCCTGGGGCCTCGACGTCGCGCTCGTCCTCGACCGCCTCGTCGACGGCGACCTCCGCGGCATGTTCGACGGCCCCACGACGGTCGGCATCGACCTCGACGCCCCCCTGATCGTCTTCGACCTCTCCCACATCGACCGCAACTCCATCGCCATGCCCATCCTCATGGCGATCGTCGGCGTGTGGCTGGAACACACCTGGATCCGACCGGACCGGAAAAAACGGATCTTCCTGGTCGAAGAGGCCTGGCACATCATCAACAGCCCCTTCGTGGCCCAGCTGTTCCAGCGCCTGCTGAAGTTCGGCCGCCGCCTCGGCCTGTCCTTCGTCGCCGTCGTCCACCACCTCTCCGACGTCGTCGACGGAGCCGCCGCCCGCGAAGCCGCGGCCATCCTCAAAATGGCCTCCACCCGCACCATCTACGCCCAGAAGGCCGACGAGGCCCGCGCCACGGGCCGCGTCCTCGGCCTGCCCCGCTGGGCCGTCGAAATCATCCCGACCCTCACCCCCGGCATCGCCGTCTGGGACGTCAACGGCAACGTCCAGGTCGTCAAACACCTGATCACCGAGACCGAACGCCCCCTCGTCTACACCGACCGCGCGATGACGGAGTCCTCCACGCCCCAGCAGCTCCCCGAGGACCTGCTGGCCGCGGAACTCGAAGCGGAGGAACGCGCCCTGTACATCGAACGCCAGCGGGGCACCGGCCCCGGATCCGCGACCACGGTGGCCTGAACGACATGCACGACCCCAGAGGTACGGAGCCCCGCGCGCGCGGCGGGGGCATCCCCGACGGAGTACTGGTCGGCCTCCTGGCCTTCCTCCTCGGCCTCGCCGTCCTGGTCTGGTCGGCCACCGGCCTCGCCGCCCTCTTCGCGAAGGGCGCCTGGCCGGCCACGGTCACCTTCACCCGCACCCCGGGGGCGGTCCGCGCCCTGATAACGCAACCGCACGACATCCCGGGCGCCTGGCCGGACACCGACCCGACGGCCCTCTCGGGCTGGGGCCTGTTCTGGGGCCTGTTCATCAGCCAGCTCCTGGTCCTGCTGGTCCTGACGATCTTCACCCTGGGCGTACTGGCCCGCGCCAAGGCCCGCCGGGCCCGCGCCAAGGCCCCGGCACCGTCCGAAGCCGCCCCGACGCCGGACCAGCACCAGGACCACGACACGGCCCCGCACCCGGCCGCAGGCACAGCCCCGGGCCGAAGCACCCACCGGGCCGCGGGCACGCACACGGACTCGACGGCGGACACCCGTTCGACATCCGGCCCGGTCCCCCGCCCGGCGTACGCCACCGACCGGAACGCAGCGACCGCGCGCACGCACCCTCGTCCGCACCTCGGACCCTCGGCCCCCGCCCCGGACCCGGCCGACGGCCCCCCGACCCGAGACCTCGCCCCGGGCACGGACCACGACCCCGAGCCGGCCCCCCTCACGGCCCGGGCATCCGCCCCCGGCCCCAACCCGGCACACGGCACCGCCCACCCCGCCCCGACTCCGCACGCCCTCCGGCACCGCGACGCGGACGAGGCGACGCCCCCGGCACGAACCCCGCACGAGCCGCCGCCCCCGCGGCCGGCCGTACTCCCCGCCCCCACGCAGCCGGCCGCCACCGGCCCCGCGCACGCCCCCGTCTGCGCCCCGGCCCCCGCGCACCCCCAGGCCCGTACCGCCCCGCCGACGGCCCCCGCCCAGGAGGCCTACCGCTACGGCTTCGGCTACGCCCCGCCCACCCGTGCCACCCCACCACCGCCGCCGGCGACCACGCACCGCCTCGCTTACGCACCCCCCGCCGAACGCCACCACCTGGCCGTCCAGGCCGTCTCCGCCGCCGAGGGCGCCGTCCTGGTGGTCACGTCCTCCCCCGCCCTCTGGCAGGACACCAAGGACGCCCGCGCCAAGCTCGGCCCGGTCCTCCTCTACGACCCCTCGCACCTGTGCGACACCCCGGCCCGCATGCACTGGAACCCCGCCGAGGGATGCGCCGACCGCGACACCGCGGCCGCCCGCGCGATCGCCCTGCTGGCCCCCGTACGCCCACAGGCCCGCCTCGACGCGGCCGTCGCCGACACCGCGGAGACCCTCCTGCGCAGCTGGCTCCAGGCCGCCGCCCTCGACGGCCTCCCCTTCAAGCAGCTGGCCCGCTGGGCCCAGGGCAACGGCTCCCAGGAACCGGTACGGATCCTGCGCACCCACCCCCAGGCCGCCCCGGGCGCCGCCGGCGAACTCGAAAGCGCCCTCATCGCCCACCCGGAACGCCGCGAGCAGGCCCAGTACCTGACGGCCCGCGCCCTGTCCTGCCTGACCTCGGTCCACATCCGCGAGGCCTGCAACCCGAACCGAACGGACGCGCTCACCCTGGCATCGTTCGCCGCCGAAGGGGGCACCCTCTACGTAGTGGGTGAACCGCTGGAGGACCCCCGCACCCGTCCGGGCGCGATGCCCCTGCTCACCGCACTCGCCTCGCACGTGGTCGAGCACGGCCGCCGCATGGCCGCACGGTCATCCCACGGTCGGCTCGACCCACCAATGACGCTGGTCCTGGAGGACGTGGCGGCCGTCGCCCCCGTCCCCCAGCTCCCCGACCTCCTCCACGACGAGAAGCTCCCGCTCCTCGCCCTGTGCCGCAGCCGCGAACAGGCCCGCGCCCGCTGGCCGGAGTGGCCGGCCGAGGACTAGGACCGCGCGAAGACGTACTCGTGCTCCTTCGCGGTCGGGTCGTCCGGCTTGGGAATGACCAGCCCGCTCGGACGGAACCCGAACCGCCGGTAGAACCCGGCGGCCCGCTCGTTGTCCTCGTGCACGAAGAGCCGCGCCCGCTCCAGCACCGGCTCCTCCCGCTCCCACACCCACGCCAACGCCGCCTCGAACAGCGCGTGGGTCAGCCCGCTCCCCCGCTGCTCGGGCCGCACGAACACCCCGACGACGTGCGCCTGGTCGACCTCGACGACCTGGCCCAGGAAATCCGTCGTCCCGGCGTCCTCGATGAACACGGACACCGACCCGTCCCACTGCCCATCAGGTGCCTCGGCGACGATCTGCGCGACGTGCACACCCTCCGCCGCCCCGGCCGCCCGGTCCTGCCAGAACTCGTCGGGCTTGGCGGCGGCCTGCTCGAAGGTCTCCAGGAAGGCCAGCGGCGCGACGGGATCACGCAACGCGTCCAGCCTCAGCCCCTTGACCTTCTCCCACTCGCCGGCCCGCACGGCCCGAATCACATGCTGCTGCTTCCGCTGCTCCATACCCACAAATCCAAACGTGCCGATCACTGCAGGTCAACGTGATATCCATGCCCGAGCTCCGCCACACACCAGTAGACCCGCAGCTCCCCGCCCCCACTGACGTCCACCCCGGTCACATCGCCACTCGACACGGTCACCAGCAGTTCCCGGAGCCCACCGCACTCGCCGCAAAAGCACGGAGACGGATCGGTGGTCCCCCACCAGGCCCGGCCACCGACCTTCCACACGTCGTACCGGCTGACCGGCCGCGTCTCGACGGCCTCCTCGACCCCGACCGCACACACCCGCGGCACCAGCCCTTCCGCAGACCGGACGGGCGGCTCCCCCACCCGGAACTCCCGCCCCTCGACCTCCGACGCACACCGCCACACGGGGATCACCACGGGCCCTCCTTCGGCCTGCCCGGGCACGTCCTGCTCCCAGTGCTCGTTGGGGCACCAGAGGAGCTGGAACAGGTCCTTGCCCTCCGGCCACCAGGCCCCGGGCACATCGCGCCGGTACAGCTGGAGCACGGGCACCATCGCGCACGGGATCCGCCCTGACCCGTCCCGGTCGTCCGGTATCAGACACCCCGGCCACGGTTCTTCGGCCGGCCAGGCCAGAGGCCCGCCGATCGAACTGTCACCGGCTCCGGGGCTCCCGGCCATGGGTGTCAGAAAAGCGACCGGCACGGCCTGATCGATGTCCCTATCGATGTCCATGCCCCGAACCCTAAACGCAGAAAAGCCCCGCACCATGACTGGTGCGGGGCTTTCCCACAATGATTGTTCGGCGGCGTCCTACTCTCCCACAGGGTCCCCCCTGCAG
>NZ_JBVILR010000042.1:0-27824 GCF_055580265.1 Streptomyces sp. NPDC032091
GTACGTCCAGTACGGCGGCGCCCCGCCAAGGCGGCGATGCACGGCACCGGACGACGCGGGCTTGACCGGCAAGATCCGAAAGAGACGACCTAGTCGGTGCCGGACTCCATCGCGGCGCGGTCCAGCAGCAGCTCGTCCGCGGAGACCTCGCCGCGGGAGGCGATGGCCTCGGCGCCGCCCTCCGGCATCTCCGGCATGGTGCCGATCAGGCCGGTCGCGGCCGCCTGGGCGGCGCCGACGGCGGGGCTGCCGCTGCCGATCAGGCCGAGGACGGCGTACTGCTCCAGCTTGGCGCGGGAGTCGGCGATGTCGAGGTTGCGCATGGTGAGCTGGCCGATGCGGTCCACCGGGCCGAAGGCCGAGTCCTCGGTGCGCTCCATGGACAGCTTGTCCGGGTGGTAACTGAAGGCCGGGCCCTGGGTGTCGAGGATCGAGTAGTCCTCGCCGCGCCGCAGCCGCAGGGTGACCTCGCCGGTGACGGCCGCGCCGACCCAGCGCTGGAGGGACTCGCGGACCATCAGGGCCTGCGGGTCCAGCCAGCGGCCCTCGTACATCAGCCGGCCGAGACGGCGGCCCTCGTTGTGGTACTGGGCGAGGGTGTCCTCGTTGTGGATGGCGTTGACCAGGCGCTCGTACGCGGCGTGCAGCAGGGCCATGCCGGGCGCCTCGTAGATGCCGCGGCTCTTCGCCTCGATGATCCGGTTCTCGATCTGGTCCGACATGCCCATGCCGTGCCGGCCGCCGATGGCGTTGGCCTCCATGACCAGGTCGACGGCGGAGGCGAACTGCTTGCCGTTGATCGTAACGGGCCGGCCCTGCTCGAAGCCGATGGTCACGTCCTCGGCGTCGATCTCGACCGAGGGGTCCCAGAACCGGACGCCCATGATCGGGTCGACGGTCTCGACGCCGGTGTCCAGGTGCTCCAGGGTCTTGGCCTCGTGGGTGGCGCCCCAGATGTTGGCGTCGGTGGAGTACGCCTTCTCCGTGCTGTCCCGGTAGGGGAGGCCGTGGGCCAGCAGCCACTCCGACATCTCCTTGCGGCCGCCGAGCTCGGTGACGAAGTCGGCGTCGAGCCAGGGCTTGTAGATCCGCAGGTGCGGGTTGGCGAGCAGGCCGTAGCGGTAGAACCGCTCGATGTCGTTGCCCTTGAAGGTCGAGCCGTCGCCCCAGATCTGGACGTCGTCCTCCAGCATCGCCCGGACCAGCAGGGTGCCGGTGACCGCGCGGCCGAGCGGGGTGGTGTTGAAGTAGGCGCGCCCGCCGGAGCGGATGTGGAACGCACCGCAGGTCAGTGCGGCCAGGCCCTCCTCGACCAGCGCCGCGCGGCAGTCGACCAGGCGCGCGACCTCGGCGCCGTAGGCCTGGGCGCGCCCGGGCACCGAGGCGATGTCGGGCTCGTCGTACTGGCCGATGTCGGCGGTGTAGGTGCAAGGGACGGCGCCCTTGTCGCGCATCCACGCGACCGCGACGGAGGTGTCGAGTCCGCCGGAGAAGGCGATGCCGACGCGCTCGCCGACGGGAAGGGAGGTGAGGACCTTAGACATGGGATGAGTATGCAGAACGATGCATGTTCATGCAAGTGGAGGAGGGATTCCGGCACGAACGGCGTTAACGGCGTTAACGCCGTTAATGCGTTCCATGATCGGCAAGGCCCCGCTCAGGCCCGCGGGCGGAAGCGGTTGATCGCCTCCAGGTGCTTCGCGCGCAGCTCGTGATCCCGTACGCCCAGACCCTCCTCGGGGGCGAGCGCGAGGACGCCGACCTTGCCCTGGTGCAGGTTGCGGTGCACGTCGTACGCGGCCTGGCCGGTCTCCTCCAGCGGGTAGACCTTCGAGAGGGTGGGGTGGATCCTGCCCTTGACGATCAGGCGGTTGGCCTCCCAGGCCTCGCGGTAGTTCGCGAAGTGCGAGCCGATGATCCGCTTCAGCGACATCCACAGGTAGCGGTTGTCGTACTCGTGCCGGAAGCCGGAGGTGGAGGCGCAGGTGACGACCGTGCCGCCCTTGCGGGTGACGTACACGCTCGCGCCGAAGGTCTCGCGGCCCGGGTGCTCGAAGACGATGTCCACGTCCTCGCCGCCGGTCAGCTCGCGGATGCGCTTGCCGAAGCGCTTCCACTCGCGCGGGTCCTGGGTCTGCTCGTCCTTCCAGAACCGGTAGTCCTCGGCGCTGCGGTCGATGACCGCCTCCGCGCCCATCGCCCGGCAGATCTCCGCCTTCTCCGGGGACGACACCACGCACACCGGGTTCGCGCCGCCCGCCAGCGCCAGCTGCGTCGCGTACGAGCCGAGGCCGCCGCTCGCCCCCCAGATCAGGACGTTGTCGCCCTGCTTCATCCCGGCGCCGTTGCGGGAGACCAGCTGGCGGTAGGCGGTGGAGTTCACCAGCCCCGGGGAGGCCGCCTCCTCCCAGGTCAGGTGCTCGGGCTTGGGCATGAGCTGGTTGGACTTGACGAGCGCGAGCTCCGCCAGCCCGCCGAAGTTGGTCTCGAAGCCCCAGATCCGCTGCTCCGGGTCGAGCATCGTGTCCCCGTGCCCGTCCGCGGACTCCAGCTCCACCGACAGGCAGTGCGCCACGACCCGGTCGCCGGCCTTCCAGCGGTTGACGCCGGGGCCGGTACGCAGCACCACGCCCGCCAGGTCCGAGCCCAGCACGTGGTACGGCAGGTCGTGGCGGCGGGTGAGCTCCGAGAGGCGGCCGTAGCGCTCCAGGAAGCCGAAGGTCGCCAGCGGCTCGAAGATCGAGCTCCAGACGGTGTTGTAGTTGATCGCGCTCGCCATCACCGCGACCAGCGCCTCGCCGGGACCCGGCTCCGGCGTCGGCACATCCTGCAGGTGCAGGGACTTGCGCGGGTCCTTCTGCGCCGAGGGCATCCCCGCGAACATGTCCGTCTCGTCCCGGCGCACCACGTTGCCGCGGTACGACTCCGGCAACGCCAGCGCGGCGAAGTCGGCCGGTGCCGTGTCCTCGGAGAGCAGGGCCTTGACGATCTCGTCCACGTGAGTTCCCTTGCGACGGAGCGGATGCGGCGGGGCCGGGCGTGCGGGCCCCGGCGCGCGTGCAGGCAGGCTCCGCCCCCGCGGTCGAAGGCCGCCGGAGGAACGCTCGAAGGCCACGGGATCGAGTCCCCTTCGAAGCGGCCTCAACCGGAGGTGCGGACCGTGATGCGTCGGGATCAGGGTCAGCCCGATCAGGAGGACGCGCCGTGCCGATCTACAGCCTCAGCCGCAGTCGCCCGCAACCGCTCCGCCGCAGGGAACTCCCCCTCGACGGACTGCTGCGCCGGGCCGCGGAACGCGACCCCGCCGCCTGCGCGGTCCGCACCCCCCACGGCACGCGGACCTTCGCCGAGCTCGACGCCCGGGCCGACCGCTACGCCGCCTACCTGGAGCACGTCCTCGGCCGGCGCGGGGCCCGCGTCGGGGTCGCCAACACCCTCGACGACGAGTTCGCCGCCGCCTACTACGGCACCGTCCGCAGCGGCAACACCGTCGTGCTGCTCAACCCCCTGGTCCGGGCGGCCGGACTGCGCCGCATGTGCGAGGTGGCCGGGGTGGAGATCGCCTTCCTGCCCACCGCCGCCGCCGAGCAGCTCGTCAAGACCGCCGACCGGCTGCCGCTGCTGCGCGAGATCGTCGTCACCGACGCCCCCGACGGGATCGTGCCCGCCGACGCCCTGCCGCTGGCCGTGGCCCTGGACGGCGCCCCGCGCACCGGACCGCGCCGGCCGGACGCCCCCGCCGACCCCCACGCCGTGGTGTGCGTGCAGTTCACCACCGGGACGACCGGCCGGCCCAAGGGCGTCCTGCTGACCCACCGCAACCTGCTCGCCAACGCCGCCCAGACGGCGGCCGCCCACCGGCTCGACTCCGGCTCGGTCACCCTCAACCACCTGCCGCTCTACCAGCCGATGCACCTCAACTCGGCCGTCCTCGCCGGCGCCTGCCAGGTGCTGTGCCCCGCCCCGCGCCCGGCCGCCGCCCTCGCCCTGGCCGCCCGCACCGGCGCCACCCACCTCTACAGCCTGCCCGCCCGGCTGCACCAGCTCGCCGCCGACCTGCGCCACGCCGACCTCCCCGGCGCGGGGGACCTCCCCGGCGCCGTGGACCTCCCCGGCTTCCCGCTCCCCTCCCGGGCCGACCTCGACCGGCTCACCGCCGTCCTCTCCGGCGGCAGCGCCCTCGCCCCCGCCGACGCCCGGATGCTGTCCGAGCGGCTCGGCGTCCCCGTCCTCCAGGGCTACGGCCTCGTCGAATGCGCCCCCCTCACCCACTCCCAGCGCCCCGGCGAGGACACCGGCGGCTCCGGCTCCGTCGGCACCCCCGTCCCCGGCACCGCCTGCCGCGTCGTCCACCCCGTCACCGGCGTCCCGCTCGGCCCCGGCGAGACCGGCGAGGTCCAGCTGAGCGGACCCCAGCTGATGGCCGGCTACCTCGGCGAGAGCGGGCCGCCCACCGGGGAGGACGGCTGGTTCTCCACCCAGGACGTCGGCCGCATCGGCCCGGACGGGCAGCTCTACCTCGTCGACCGGCTCGACGACGTCTTCTCGTACGACGGCGAACTCGTCTCGCCGACCGCCGTCGAATCCGTCCTCGCCGCCGACCCCCGGGTCGCCGACTGCGTCGTCGTCGGCTGGCCCGACCCGGTCCACGGAGCCGTCGTCTGGCTCGGGCTCGTCCTGCACCACCCGGCCGCGCCCGGCCTCCTCGACGTCCTCGACTCGATCGTGGAGACCGCCAACGAGCAGCTCGGCCCGCACGAGCAGATCCGCCGGGTCGAGGTCCTCGGCGCCGTCCCCCGCACCCCCGCCGGCAAGCCCGAACGGCGCGCCCTGCGCCGCGAGCTGTGCCACCGGGCGCGGGCCGAAGCCTCGCTCTGACCCCCCGACCGGGCTCCGTCCGGCCCCGGACGGGCCCGGACGGACCCACGAGGGCTCGTCGACGGCCCGTGCAGCCGGGATCCAGGGGCCTTCGAGCGCAGCTCCGCCGGCCCGCGCGAAGTTGGTGGGCCGAGGCAGAGAGGTGTGAGCCGATGTCAGGTGAGCGTGTGCAGCACACGTCGTACTCGGTGGACGTGGCCGCCCCCGCGGGCGTGGTCTACGCGCTGCTCGCGGACACGACCCAGTGGCCGCTGTTCGTCCCGCCCAGCATCCACGTGGAGCGGCTGGACTTCGACGGGACCCGCGACCGCTTCGGGATGTGGGCCACCGCCGGCGGGACCGTCACGTCCTGGGTGTCCCGGCGCTCCCTGGACGCCGCGCGGCGGACCATCGACTTCCACCACGAGGTCCCCGCACCCCCGGCCACCGCCATGGGCGGGCGCTGGGAGGTCGCCGAACTGGCCGGCGGACGCGCCCGCCTGACCCTGCACCACCGGTTCGCGGCGGCCGCGGGGGACGCGGCCGGCGCCCGGTGGCTCGCCGAGGCCACCGACGCCAACAGCCACGCCGAACTGGAACAGCTCAAGCGGACCGCCGAGCAGTGGACCGCCCTGGACGGCCTCCTGCTGTCCTTCGAGGACTCCGTACGCGTCCAGGGACCCCCCGAGCTCGTCTACGACTTCCTGTACCGGGCCGCGGACTGGCCCGCGCACCTGCCCGAGATCACCCGCGCACAGGTGACCGAAGACCGCACGGGCGTCCAGCTGCTGGCCATGGACACGGTCGCCGCCGACGGCACCACCGAGACCAGCGAGTCCGTACGCGTCTGCCTCCCGCACGCCGGACGGATCGTCCACAAGCGCACCCGCACCCCCCGGCTGCTCGCCGCGCACACCGGCGAATGGTCGGTGGACCCGGACGAGACCGGGGTCACCGCCGTCGCCGCCCACCGCGTCCTGCTGCGCCCCGAGGACATCGAGCCGGTCCTCGGCCCCGGCGCCGACCTCGCCCAGGCCCGCGACCACGTACGCCGCAGCCTGGGCGGAGCCTCCACCCGCGTCCTGCACCTCGCCCGACGGCACGCCGAGACGGCCGTCCCGACCCTGAGCGCGAGGCGGTGACCCGCCGCCCCGGCGACGGCCCGCGCCCGGCCCCGGCGCCCCGGACCCTCGCCGCACCCCGTGCCCCCGCCGCACCCCGGCCGCGGAACCACCCCGCCGCCCCGCTCCAGATCGACGTCCTGCTGGACGGCCTCACCCACCCGGGCCGGGGCCTGCACACCGGGCAGCTGCACTGGCGACAGCCCGGGCCGTTCGACGCCGAGCGGTTCACCCGGGCCTGGCGGGCCGTCACCGACCAGGAGGCGGTCCTGCGCACCGGGCTCGCCCCGGCCGCCTCCGGGACCGGGCCGCCCGGTGTCGCCGTCCACCCGGCCGCCGGCCCGCTGATCGTCCGCCACCCCGAGGGCGGCACCGACTGGGAGGCCCTGCTCGCCGCCGAGCGGATGCGCGAGTTCGACCTGACCCGGCCCGACCCGCTGCGCATCGCCGTCCTGGACGGGCCCGGCGGATCGGCCCGGATCCTGCTCACCTACCACCGGGCGTTCCTCGACCCCGTCAGCGCCGCGCACCTCGTCGACGCCTTCCACCGCGCCCACGCCGCCGACGGCCGCCCCCGCGGCGGCGAACGCCGGCCCGACCTGCGCGACCACCTCCAGTGGATCGGCTCCCGGGACCGCGCCCCCGCCCGCGCCTTCTGGGCGGACGCCGCCCCGCCCGCCGGCTCCGCCACCCTCCCGGCCGGCGACCGCGGCCGCCCCACGCACCAGCGCGGGCACGGCCGGACCCGCCGGCGGCTCACCCCGGCCGAAGCGGCCCGGCTGCGCGCCTGGGCCGCCGCCCGGGGCGCCGCCGAGAGCACCGCCCTCCAGGCCGTGTGGGCCCTGCTGCTGTACCGCGCGCACGGCGGGCCCGGCTCCGCCCTGCCGGTGGCCTTCGCCGCCGCCGTGTCCGGCCGGGGCATCCCGCTCGACGGGGCCGGCCGGCTGCCCGGTCCCCTGCTGGGGGCGCTCCCCGTGGCCGTGGAGGTCCGGCCCGGCGCCACCCTGTCCGCGCTGCTCGCCGACCTCACCGGCCGGGCCGTCGACCTCGCCGCGTACGAGTGGGTCTCGGCCGGGGAGGTCCACCGCTGGTCGGGCCGCGACCCGTACGAACCGCTCACCGAGTCGGTGCTGGAGTTCCTCCCGCCACAGGAGCCCCGCCCGCCCGCGGGGCCCGCGTCCGCGGCGGCGCCGCTCGGGGAGCCCTCGCCTTCGCCGGAGCCGTCCGCGCCGTCCCCGTTCGAGGCGGTGTCGGGTACGGGCGCCGAGGCGCTCGGGGCGCTCGGGGCGGACGGCGGGTCCGGTGGCGGGCCGGTGGAGGACTGGGAGGCCTACACCGCGACGCCGCTCGCGCTGACCGCCCGTCACGACGCCCGCGGCGGGCTGCTGCTGACGCTCGTCCACGACCGGACCCGGATCGCCGACGCGGACGCCGACGAGATCCTCTGGCAGACCGTCCGCCTGCTGCGCGGCCTCCCGGCCGAGGCCGGCCCCGGCGCCACCGTCGCCGAGGCGCTGCGCCTGCTCGACGGGAGCCCCCTGCCCCTGGCGGCCCCGCGCCCCCACCCCGCGCCCCGCACCCTGCGCGCGGCCGCCACCCCCGGCAGCGGGCTGGTCTGCCTGCTGCGGCCGCCCGGCGCCCCCGAGGACTGCTACGACGGCCTCGCGCGCGGCCGGCGCGGCCCCCGGGCCCTGCTGTCCGTGGCCCCCGGGGCCACGGCCGCCCTCACCGCGCTGGCCCCCGCGCTGGCCGCCGGGGTACCCGTCGTGCTCGGCGGGTACCCGGAGGTGGAGGGCCTCGCGCACGAGGTCGCACGGCGGGTCGCCGCCCACGGCTGGAGCCGGCCGCCGGTCGCGGTCGCCGCCACCGGCCGCGACCTCGCCGGCGCCCTGACCGCCGCCGGACGCAAGAGGATCCAGCCGGATTCGAGCGGTTCCTGACCGAGTTCCGAGCGCGGGCGCGGACGGTGGGAAGGCCCTGCCGCCCGCCGGACGCAGCGCAGAGGGGAGCAGACCCGTGCCGACACCCGACCTTCCGGACCTGCCGCGACTGCCGCACCTGCCCCTGGACGGGCTGCTGCGCCGTGCGGCCCTGCGCGCCCCCGGAGCCCCCGCGCTGGTCGTCGGCGCGCGGACGTCCACCTTCGGCGAGCTCGACGCCCGCGTCGACCGGATCGCCGCCTACCTGGAGTGCTCGGTGGGCCGGCGCGGGGCCCGCGTCGCCGTCGTGAACACCCTCGACGCCGAGTTCGCCGCCGCCTACTACGCCACCGTCCGCAGCGGGAACACCGTCGTCGTCCTCAACCCGCTGCTCTCGCCCGCCCGGACGGCGAAGGTGCTCGCCGCGGCCGGCGCCGAGCTGGCCTTCGCGCCGCGGGCCGTCGCCGAGACGCTGTGCGCGCTGCCCGACCGGCCCGAGAGCCTGTCCCTGATCCTCGTCACCGGGACCGAGGACGGCGCGGACCTGTGCGGCGCCGCCGTCCCCCTGGACCTCGTCCTCGACGCCGTCGCACCGGCCGCCGGCTCCACCGCCCCCCGCCCGGCCGTCACCGTCGACCTCGACGCCGAAGCCTGCGTACAGTTCACGACGGGCACCACCGCGAGCCCCAAGGGCGTCCGGCTGACCCACCGCAACCTGGTCGCCAACGCCGTCCAGACGGCCCTCGCCCACCGCCTCGGCGAGGACTCCACCACCCTCAACCACCTGCCGCTGTACCAGCCGATGCACCTCAACTCGGCCGTCTACGCGGGTGCCTGCCAGGTGCTGTGCCCCGACCCCGACCCGCTCGCCTCCTTCGCCCTCGCCGAACGGGCCGGCGCCACCCACTACTACGCCCTGCCCGCCCGCCTCCACCGGCTGGCCGCCGACGAACGGTTCCGCGCCGGCGGGCGCCTGCCGGGCCTGCCCGCCGGCCCCCGGCTGACCGCCGTCCTGTCGGGCGGCAGCGCCCTGGACCCGGCCGCCGCCCGCGCCCTCGCCGAGCGGCTCGGCGTCCCCGTCGTCCAGGGCTACGGCATGACCGAGCTCTCCCCGCTCACCCACTGCCAGCGCCCCGACGGCACCACCGGCACCGGCTCGGTCGGCGCCCCCGTGCCCGGCACCGCCTGCCGCGTCGTCCACCCCGACACCGGCGCCCCCCTGGCCCCCGGCGAGAGCGGCGAGGTCCAGGTCCGCGGCCCCCAGCTGATGGCCGGCTACCTCGGCCGGGACGAGCCCCCCGCCGGCCCCGACGGCTGGTTCTCCACCGGCGACGTCGGCCGCATCGGCCCCGGCGGGGAGCTCTTCCTCGTCGACCGGCTCGGGGACGTCTTCCTCCACGACGGGGAACTCGTCTCGCCCAGCGCCGTCGAACGGATCCTCGGCTGCGACCCCCGGGTCGCCGAGTGCGCGGTCGTCGGCTGGCCCGACGCCGTGCACGGCGCCGTCACCTGGGCCGGCATCGTCCTGCGCGACCGGGACGCCGCCGGCGCCGACCCCGCGCCCGTCCTGGCACAGATCGCCGCACGCGCCAACGAGCGCCTCGCCCCCTACGAGCGCATCCGGCGCGTCGAGGCCATCGACGCCGTCCCGCGCACCCCCGTCGGCAAACCGGTACGCGGCGTGCTGCGCCGCGGCATCCGCACCCGCGCGGCCGCCGAGGCGGCCGTCTGACCGCCCCCACCCCTCCCAGGACCGACCCACGAAGGAGCGCCCGTCATGGTGACCTACGTCAACAAGCTGAACGTCCACGGCGACCTCGTCCGCTTCCTCGACGCCAAGAGCCGCCTGACCCGCTTCGTCAGCGCCCAGCCCGGATGCGTCAGCCACCAGACCCTGCGCCTGGTCGGCACCGCCAACTTCTTCGTGGAACTCTCCGTCTGGGAGGACACCGCGGCGCACCGCGCCGCCGTGTCCAGCGAGGGCTTCCGCGAGCTGGCCCGGGAGCTCGCCGTCCTCGCCACCCGCGAGCAGGGCCTGTACGAGGCGCTCCCCGAGGCCCCCGCCACCGCCGCCTGACCGGGGATCGAGCCGTGTTCGAGCCGGACTCCAGTCCGGCGGGACACCGTCGAGACCGCACCGACCGCACGACCAGGAGCATGTCCATGCGAATGTCCTCACCCACCGCGTCCCGGGTGCACTCCCAGCTCACGCTGGACGAGGTCACCAAACGCTATGACGACCACGTCGTGCTGGACCGGGTGTCGCTGACGGTCAAACCCGGTGAGAAGGCGGGCGTCATCGGCGACAACGGCTCGGGCAAGTCCACGCTCCTGCGGCTGATCGCCGGCGTGGAGGCCGCCGACAACGGCGACCTGACCGTCACCGCGCCCGGCGGCGTCGGCCACCTCCCGCAGCGCCTGGAACTGCCCGCCGGTGCCACCGTCCGCGACGTGCTGGACCAGGCGTTCGCGGACCTGCGGGACGTCGAGCGCCGCCTGCACGCGGCGGAGGACGCCCTCGTCGACGACGACCCGCGGCTCCTGGAGGAATACGGCGACCTGCTCGCCGAGTTCGAGGCGCGCGGCGGCTACGAGGCCGACGCCCGCGCCGACGCAGCCCTGCACGGCCTGGGCCTGCCCCACCTGGACCGGGACCGGGCCGTCGACACCCTGTCCGGCGGCGAGCGCTCCCGCCTCGCCCTGGCCGCCACCCTGGCCGCCGCCCCCGAACTGCTGCTCCTCGACGAGCCGACCAACGACCTGGACGACCAGGCCGTCGACTGGCTGGAGAAGCGGCTCCAGGACCACCGGGGGACCGTCGTCGTCATCACCCACGACCGGGCCTTCCTGGAGGCGGTGACCTCCACCATCCTGGAGGTCGACCCCGACACCCACACCGTCAACCGGTACGGCAACGGCTACCAGGGCTACCTCACCGCCAAGGCCGCCGCCCGCGCCCGCTGGGAGCAGGAGTACGAGGACCACCTCCAGGAGATCGCCCGCCAGGAGAAGCTCGCCGAGAACGCCGGCCGGATGCTGGCAGCCATCGCCAAGAAGGGCCCCTGGGCCTTCAGCGGCTCCGAGCACCACCGGGCCCGCTCCTCCTCCTCGGCCACCTCGGGCAAGGCCCGCAACGCCAACGAGCGACTGCGCAGGCTGCGCGAGAACCCCGTCCCGCCGCCGCCCGAGCCGCTGCGTTTCACCGCCTCCCTGGCCCTCGGCGAGGACCCCGCCCCCGAGCAGGAGCAGGGACCGCTGACCGAGCTCGCGGACGTCGAGGTGGCCGGCCGGCTGAAGATCGGCGCCCTGTCGATCGCGCCGGGCGAACGGCTGCTGATCACCGGGCCCAACGGGGCCGGCAAGAGCACCCTGCTGCGCGTCCTGGCCGGGGACATCGAACCCGACCGGGGCACCGTGCGCCGGGCCGCGCACATCGGCTGGCTGCGCCAGGACGAGATGCCCAAGCACCCCCGCCGCTCGGTCCTCGCCGAGTTCGCGGAGGGCCGCCCCGGCCACCCCGACGAGTACGCCGAACAGCTGCTGTCCCTGGGCCTGTTCCGCGCGCCGGAGCTGGAACTGCCGGTGGGCTCCCTGTCGGTGGGCCAGCGCCGCCGCATCGACGTGGCCCGCCTGGTGACCCGCCCGGTGGACCTGCTGCTGCTGGACGAGCCGACGAACCACCTGTCGCCGCTGCTGGTGGAGGAGATGGAGGAGGCCCTGGCCCAGTACACGGGCGCGGTGGTCACCGTCACCCACGACCGCCGCATGCGCCGCGGCTTCCAGGGCTCCCACCTGGAACTGGAGGGCGGTCTCGCCCTCACGCGCTGACGCGCAGGGCCGCCTCCCGGATCTCGTCCAGTAGTTCCGCCTGTCGGGTCGACTCCGTGTCGAGCAGGGGCAGGGCCGGGTGGTTCGGGGTTCGGGAGGCGGTCGCGGTCGTGAAGAAGGTGAGGACGGCCTCGAAGTGGTCCTCGGCGGGGACGCGCAGCTCCGTGGTCTCCGTGCCGGTGCGCAGGAGGACGACGGGGGAGTGGTCGGGCGCCGTCGTGTAGACGTGCTCGACGGACAGGGTGCCGGCGCTGCCCTGGACCTCGTACCAGGAGCGGTAGTGGTGCTCCATCCCCCACCGCACCTGGGCGGTGGCCCCGTCGGGTGCGGACAGCAGGGCGGAGCCCGACAGGTCGACGCCGTGACGGTCGTCGTGGCGGAGCACCGCGCCGGCCACCCTCAGGTCCGTGCCGAGCAGGCGCAGGGCGGCGCGCAGCGGGTAGACCCCGTTGTCGAGGAGGGCGCCGCCGCCCAGGGCCGGGTCGTAGCGGGTGTCGCCGTCGGGGCGGGGCGGGATGGTGAACGCGGCGGACACCGCGCGGACGGTGCCGAGGACGCCCGAGCCGAGCAGCCCGGCCACCGTCCGCTGGGCGGCGTGGTGGAGGAACATGAAGTTCTCCAGCAGCACCAGCCCCCGCCGCGCGGCGAGCGCGAACAGCCGCCGCGCGTCAGCCCCGTTCGTCGCCAGGGGCTTCTCCACGAGGACGTGCTTGCCCGCCTCCAGTGCCCGCTCCGCCCACGCGGCGTGCAGCATCGTCGGCAGGCACAGGTAGACGGCCTCGACGTCCGGGCGGGCCAGCAGCTCCTCGTACGAGGCGGCGGGCTCCCCGCCGAAGCGGGCCGCGTACGCCGCCGCCCGCGCGGGGTCCCGGGCCGCGACGGCGGCGAGGACCGCGCCGGGGGTACGGGCCAGGGCGGGCAGGGTGCGGCGGGCGGCGATGTCGCCGCAGCCGAGCAGGCCGAGGCGCAGGGGGGCGGGCATGGACGTCCTCGGGGGTGCGGAGTACGGGGTGCGGAGTGCGGGCCGGGGTGTTCAGTACAGGGTGTGGGCGCAGACGACGAGCGTGCGCAGCTCGACGTCCAAGTGGTTGCCGTACGCCAGCAGTTCGGTGAGCTGGGAGAAGGTCAGCCAGGCGAAGTCCTCGGGGACGTCCTCGGCGAAGTCCTCGCCGGCCTCGACGATCACGTACCGGTTCTCGGCGTGGTGGAAGCGCCCGCCCTCCTCGGACTGCACCGCGTCGTAGCGGACCCGTCCGGCGGGCGCCGCCAGGACGTCCGCGAGGAACGGCGGGAACGGTTCGCGGCCCGGCCCGGTGTGGTCGGCCGGCCGGCAGTGCACGGTCGGGGCGAGTTCGGCGACGTTGAGGTGGCCGACGTCCACGCGGGCCTGGACGAGGGCGTGCAGGACGCCGCCGACGGGCTTGACCACCAGCGCCATCAGCCCGGGCACCTGCGGCTGGATCAGCGGCTGGCTCCAGGACGCCACCTCGCGGTTGGCGGCGCGGACGTCGGCGCCGATGACCCGGAAGCGGCGGCCGCCGGTGTGGCCGATCTCCCGCGCGGTGCGCAGCCAGCCGTCCTCGGCCACCTCGTCCAGCGGAACGCGCCGCTGGACCAGCTCCCGGCGGGCGCGGATCCCCGTCAGCCAGCTGAGGATCTCCGCGGTGGTGTGCCGGGCGGGCGCCGACGGGTCGTGGAAGGAGCGCAGCACCGGCGTGGCGGCGGGGCCGTCCCCGTCCGAGGCGCCGGCGGTCGGCAGGCAGGCGAGGATCGAACGGGTGTCCATGTTGACCACGTTGTCCAGGCGCAGCAGCCGCAGCAGCTGGCCGAGGGTCAGCCAGCGGAAGTCCGGGCCGGCCTCGATGTCCTCGTCGACCTCGACGACCATGTTGCGGTTGCGTTTGGCGAGGAACCAGTCGGCCTGCTCGGACTGGAGGGCGTCGACGAGCACCCGGGCCCGCCCGCGCTCCAGGAACAGGTCCAGGTACGGGATCCCGCGCCCCCGGTGCACCCCGGTGAAATTGCTGCGGGTGGCCTGCACGGTCGGGGAGAGCTGGAGCGTGTTGACGTTGCCCGGCTCCATCTTGGCCTGCATCAGGAAGTGGAGCACCCCGTCGATCTCCCGCGCGACGATGCCCAGCAGGCCGATCTCCGGCTGCACGATGATCGGCTGCTTCCAGCCCCGTGCGGGCAGGCCGTCGGCGTGCACGTGGAGGCCCTCCACGGAGAAGAACCGGCCCGACTCGTGCCGCAGGTTGCCGGTCCCCTCCTCGAAGTACCAGCCGCGCAGCTCGTCGAACGGGACCGGAGTCACCCGGAAGTCGCCCGCCCGGGCCTGCCGGGCCAGCCAGCCCGGCACCCCGTCGACGGGCGTGGCCGCGCTGTCGGGCGTACGGGCCGACCGCAGCACGCGGCCGGCGGTCTCCGCCCGGTCGGCGGCGACGGCCGTCCGGGGTACGGCGGTGGTCTCAGAGCGCATCGGCCAGGGCCCCTTCGATGACGGCGCGGACCTCGTCCGGGCGCTCGTTGAGGAAGAAGTGACCGCCGGGCAGCACGCACATCGCGAACGGCCCCGCCGTCACCTCCGACCAGCGGCAGGCGTCCCGTACGGGTACGTTCGGGTCGCGGTCGCCGGTCAGTACCGTCACCGGCGTCCGCAGGGCCTCCCCCGGCCGGTACCGGTAGGCGTCGGCCAGCTCGTAGTCGCCGCGCAGGACGGGCAGCACCATCCGCAGCAGCTCCTCGTCCCGCAGCACCGCCGGCTCGGTGCCCTGGAGGCGGGCGATCATCGAGATCAGCGCGTGGTCGTCCAGCGGGTGCCCGGTGTCGCGGCGCGGCACCGTCGGCGCCCGGCGGCCCGAGAGGAACAGGTGGACGGGCCGCTCCCCGAGCTCGGTGAGCCGGCGGGCCGTCTCGAAGGCGAGGGTGGCGCCCAGGCTGTGCCCGAACAGGGCGAACGGCCGGCCGGTCCACTGCCGCAGCTCCGGCAACAGCGCCTCCACGAGCTCCTCGACGCTCCGGGCGAAGGGCTCCGTCCGGCGCTCCTGACGGCCCGGGTACTGCACGGCCAGCACCTCGACGCCCAGCGGCGCGAGGGAGGAGGCGAGGGTGAGGAAGGAGCCGGCCGAGCCGCCGGCGTGGGGGAAGCACACCAGCCGCACGGCCGCGGCCTGGAGCGGGCGGAAGCGGCGCAGCCACGCGTCACGGACGGGGGCCGGGGCGCGTGTGGCGGTGGGCGTGGTCACGGGCGGATCAGCTCCTCGGGCGGGTCTGGCGTCAGGAGAGCGGCGCGGTGCGCGGGCGCGGCGGCGCGCAGGGGGTGTGGCGGGGCAGCCGGCCGGACGCCAGGACCTCGGCGAGCGAGGGCGCCGCCGCGTCCTTCGGGGAGCGGATGGGCGGCCCGGTCAGCCCCCACGGCAGGGCCAGTTCGGGGTCCAGCGCGTCGAGGTCGACCATCGCCCCCGGCACGTACTCGGCGGACAGCAGATAGGTGACGCAGGAGCCGTCCTCCAGCGCGAGGAAGGCGTGCCCGATGCTGCCGGGCAGGTACAGGGAGACGCCCTCCCCGGCGTCGAGCCGGGTCATCGCGTACCGGCCGAAGGTGGGGGAACCCACCCGCAGGTCGACCATGAAGTCGAGGACCGCGCCGCGCACGCAGGTGACCAGCTTGCTCGCGTCACCGGGCACGTCCCCGACGTGGATGCCGCGCAGGGTGCCCCGGCGGGAGACCGAGCTGTTGACCTGGCGGACGGTGAACGGCAGCCCCGTCTCCTCGGTCAGCCGGCTGTACCGGGCCGTCTCGTAGAAGTGGCCGCGCTCGTCCTCGTACCGCTGCGGGAAGATCCGGTACGCGCCGGGCAGCTCCGTCTCAACGACACGCACCGGCGCCACCTCCGCCCGTCCCGGCGGGCGCGGGGGCGGCGGCCGCCTTCAGCGGCTCCCACCAGGCGCGGTTCTCCCGGTACCAGGCGACCGTGTCGGCCAGCCCCCGCTCGAAGGGTACGCGCGGGGCGTACCCGAGCTCGGCGGAGATCTTCGCGATGTCCACCGAGTAGCGGCGGTCGTGGCCGGCCCGGTCCGCGACCCGCCGTACGGCCGAGGCGTCCCGCCCGCACAGCTCCAGCAGCCGCCCGGTCAGCTCGGCGTTGGTCAGCTCGGTGCCGCCGCCGATGTTGTACACCTCGCCCGGCCGCCCCTTCGCCGCGACCAGCGCGATGCCCCGGCAGTGGTCGTCGACGTGCAGCCAGTCGCGGCTGTTGCCGCCGTCCCCGTACAGCGGGACGCCGAGGCCGTCGACCAGGTTGGTGGTGAACAGCGGGACCACCTTCTCCGGGAACTGGTACGGCCCGTAGTTGTTGGAGCAGCGCGTCACGCACACCTCCAGCCCGTGCGTACGGTGGAAGGCCAGCGCCAGCAGGTCCGAGGACGCCTTGGACGCCGCGTACGGGGAGTTCGGCCGCAGCGGGTGCTCCTCGGGCCAGGAGCCTTCGGGGATCGACCCGTACACCTCGTCCGTCGACACGTGCACGAACCGGCCGACGCCCGCCTCGACGGCGGCCTGGAGCAGCGTCTGCGTGCCGAGCACATTGGTCCGCACGAACGCCGACGCGTCGGCGATCGACCGGTCCACGTGTGACTCGGCGGCGAAGTGCACCACCAGGCCGGTGCCCGCCATCAGCTCCGCGACCAGCGCGGCGTCGCAGATGTCGCCGTGGACGAACTCCAGCCGCGGATGCCCGGCCACCGGGTCCAGATTGGCGGGGTTCCCCGCGTAGGTGAGGGCGTCCAGCACCACCACCTCGCCCTCGCCGAGGTCCGGATAGGCGCCGGACAGCAGCTCTCTGACGAAGTGCGAGCCGATGAAGCCCGCACCTCCGGTCACCAGGACGCGCATCGCGAAGGGGCCTTTCTGGAAAATGAACGGGACGGTTGCTCAGGCGGCCGACGTGTCGGCCCGCTCGCCGCGCGCGGCCCGGCCGGCGAGCTGGCGCACGTAGTTGCCGTAGCTGGAGTCGCCCAGCTCGCGGCCGAGCGCGAAGCACTGCTCGTGGCTGATGAACCCCATCCGCAGGGCGATCTCCTCCACGCAGGCGATCCGCTCGCCCTGCCGCTGCTCCAGCAGCTGCACGTACTGGCCGGCCTGGAGCAGCGAGTCGTGCGTGCCCATGTCCAGCCAGGCGAAGCCGCGCCCCAGCTCGTTGAGGCGGGCCCGGCCCTGCGCCAGGTACACCCGGTTGACGTCGGTGATCTCCAGCTCGCCGCGCGGCGACGGGGTCAGCCCCTTGGCGATCTCCACGACGTCGTTGCCGTACAGGTACAGGCCCGTCACCGCCAGGTTGGAGCGGGGCACCGCCGGCTTCTCGACGAGCGAGACCAGCCGCCCCTCGGAGTCCAGTTCGCCCACGCCGTAGCGCTCGGGGTCCTGCACGGGGTAGCCGAACAGCTCCGCGCCGTCCAGGCGGCGGGCCGCCTGCTGGATCAGGGTGGAGAAACCGGGGCCGTGGAAGACGTTGTCACCGAGGATCAGCGCCACCGGGCTGTCGCCGATGTGCTCCTCGCCGATGAGGAACGCCTCGGCGATCCCGCGCGGCTCGTCCTGCTCCGCGTACGTCAGCTCCAGGCCCAGCTGGGAGCCGTCGCCGAGGAGCGAACGGAACATCTCCAGGTGGTTCTTGGCCGAGATGATCTGGATCTCCCGGATCCCGGCCAGCATCAGCACCGACAGCGGGTAGTAGATCATCGGCTTGTCGTAGACCGGCAGGAGCTGCTTGGACAGCGTCCCGGTCAGCGGGCGGAGCCGGGTACCGCTGCCGCCCGCGAGGACGATGCCCTTGAGCGGGCGGCGGGACCCGTGGGCGCCGAGCGCGGCGACGCCCGGAAGGGCCGGAACCTCAATCATGACTGCTCTCCGTGGCGTCACGGACCGCCGAGATGACGGTCTCCACATCGTTCGCGGTCAGCTGCGGCCCCATGGGCAGGCTCAGCACCTCGGCGGCCAGCCGCTCGGAGAGGGGCAGCGGGCCGTGCGCCGCACCGGCGTAGGCGGGGGACCGGTGGACGGCCACCGGGTAGTGGACCAGGTTCTCCACCCCGGCGTCCGTGAGCGCGGCGCGCAGCCGGTCCCGGCCGGCGCAGCGGATCACGTACTGGTGCCACACCGGCTCCGCCCAGGGCCGTACTCCGGGCACGGTGATCCCCGGCAGGCCGGCGAGGCCCTCGGCGTAGGCGCCGGCGACGGCGCGGCGGCGGGCGTTCCAGGCGTCGAGCCGGGTCAGCTTGACCCGCAGGGCCGCCGCCTGGATCTCGTCGAGCCGGGAGTTGGTGCCCTGCTCCTCGTGCCGGTACTTCACCCGGGAGCCGTAGTTGCGCAGCAGCCGGATCCGCTCCGCGAGCCCCGCGTCCGAGGTGACCACCGCTCCGGCGTCGCCCAGGGCGCCCAGGTTCTTGCCCGGGTAGAAACTGAAGGCCGCCGCGTACCGGGAGCCGATGCGCCGGCCCCGGTACCGGGCCCCGTGCGCCTGGGCGGCGTCCTCGACGACCGCGATGCCCCGGGGGGCGGTCACGGCGTCCAGCGCGTCCAGGTCCACGGGGTGCCCGTAGGTGTGCACCGGCATGACCGCCCGGGTCCGCGGGGTGATCGCGGCCGCCACCCGGGCCGGGTCGAGCAGGTACGAGTCCGGCTCCGGCTCCACCGGCACCGGGCGCGCGCCCGTCGCGGACACCGCGAGCCAGGTCGCGACGAAGGTGTGCCCGGGGACGATCACCTCGTCGCCCTCGCCGACGCCCAGCGCGCGCAGCGTCAGCTCCAGGGCGTCCAGCCCGCTGCCGACCCCGACGCAGTGGCCGCCCCCGCAGTAGCGGGCGAACTCGTCCTCGAAGGCCTCCAGTTCGGGCCCCAACAGGTAGCGGCCGGAGCGCGTCACCCGCAGCACCGCCGCGTCGAGCTCCTCCTGGAGGCCGTCCAGGGCGTGCAGGTCCCGCAGGTCGTGGAAGGGCACGCGGACCGCGGTGGTGGCCGTCACAGCCGCCACCCCTTCCGCGCGTCGGCCAGGAACTCGTCGTAGTCGCGGTAGTAGTCCGCCTCGTCGTAGTGCAGCGACGCCAGGACGAGGCTGACCGCGCCCTCGGAGAAGTTGCTCAGGTCCCGCCACACCATCGGCCCGACGTACAGGCCCCGGCCGGCGTCGCTCAGCTCGTACTCGGCCTGGTTGACCCCGTCGTCCACGGTGATCGTGAAGCTCCCGTGCACGGCGATGATCAGCTGCTCCAGCGCCCGGTGGGCGTGGCCGCCGCGGGACGATCCGACATCCAGGTCGTGCAGGTAGTACACCCGTCTGATCGGGAACCCCGCCGTCCATCCGGACTCGACGACGGACAGCTTGCCGCGCTCGTCGTTGTGCTGCTCCAAGTCGATGAAGGCGCAGGGTTTGACCCTGCCGACCTTCGTTTCCGTGGTGATGCCCACCGCCATACGATCGCGCTCCCTGGTTGCCCTGGTACGAACCGTCCCGCCCCGGCTACGGCCTCAGCTCCCGTCCCGGCCGGCGGCCGGGCGGACGACGGAGACCGGCAGATGACGGGCGGTCAGCTGGTCGGCCTCGTAGAACTCCGCCTTGTCGTGGTGGACCGTGAACGACTCGAAGGCGTCGAAGACCAGGTTCAGGAACACCTTCGCCTCGATCCGGGCCAGGAACGCCCCGAGGCAGTGGTGGATGCCGTGGCCGAACGCCATGTGCTTGTTCGCGGACCGGTGCACGTCGAAGGTGTCGGGGTCCGGGAACTGCGTCTCGTCGCGGTTGGCGGACGCGCTCCACGCCGTCACCATCTGGCCGGCCTTCATCGGCACGCCCAGGATGTCGGTGTCCTGCGTCAGCAGCCGGAAGATGTTGTTGAACGGGCTGCGGTAGCGCAGCGTCTCCTCCACCGCCGCCGGGATCAGCGACCGGTCGGCGCGCAGCTCCGCCTGCGCCTCCGGGTGCTCGTCCAGCACGATGAACAGGTTGCTCAGCAGGGTGGCGCTGGAGATGTGGCCCGCCGTCAGCAGCAGCGCCACGATGTTGACGATCTCCTCGTCCGTGAGCCGGCGGCCCTCCACCTCGGACTCGATGAGCCCGCTCATCAGGTCGTCCGTCGGCTCCGCCCGCTTCTCCGCGATCTTCGCGTACAGGTACGCCGCCCACTCCTTGATGGCCGGGCCCATCGTCTCCGCGAAGTCGTCCGGGAGGTTCGGGTACTCCATGCCCTCGTTGTTGAGGATGACGTCGACCCACTCGCGGAACAGGTCCTGGTCGGCGGCGGGCACGCCCAGCAGCTCCGCGATCACCGTCACCGGCAGCGGGTACGCCAGGTCCGTGACCACGTCGATGTCGGTCCGGTCGCCCAGTCCGGCGAGGAGCTCCTTGGTGATCTCCTCGATGCGCGGCTCCAGCGCCGCCATCCTGCGCGGGGTGAACGCCTGGCCGACCAGCCGGCGCAGCGGACCGTGCTTCGGCGGGTCGATGCCGCCGAAGGTGCCCGGACCCATCAGCAGCGCCAGCTCCTCCGGCACCGGGAAGACCGGCGAGAAGTCCGAGGAGAAGACGAGGGGGTTGGTGGAGACGGTGTTGTAGTCCTCGTACGAGAACACCTGCCAGGCGAAGCGCGTCGAGTCGTAGAAGACGGGCGCCTCGGCCCGGGCCTTCTTGAACCACTCCAGCAGCTGGGCGGCGTTCGCCTCCGCCGGCTGCGCCAGCGGGTGCGGGGGCTCCTCGGGGGCCTGCGCCCCGTCCTCGGCCACGGCCTCCAGGGCGGCGGCGTCCTCGGCCGCGACGGCCTCGGTGGTCTGTGTCGTCATGTCGGCTTTCCTCAGCTCGGTTTCGGCGGGGAGTCGGAGGGGGGCGGCGGGGCGGCGGGGGCGCCGGGGCCGGTGGGGGAGCGGCCCGGGTCAGGCGCCCGTGGGGGAGCGGCCCGGTCAGGCGCCGGGGCCGGTCAGGCCCCGGCGGGGACGGGGGCCAGCAGCCCCTCGATCGCGTCGGCGGCCGCCGCGGGACCGCCCGCGGAGGCGATCTCCTCGCGCAGCCGCGCCACGGCGGCCCGGACGCCCTCGTCACCCGCGACGGCCAGCACGGTCTCCCGGATCAGCTCGGGCGAAACGTCCTTGCGCAGGATCTTGGCGCCCACGCCCAGCTGCTCGACGCGCGTGGCGGTCGCGTGCAGCTCCGCCATCTGCGGCACCGAGATCACCGGCACGCCCTCGGAGACGGCCTGGAGCACGGTGCTCGTACCGCCGTGGTTGATCATCAGGGTCGCGTGTTCCAGCACCGCGCCCTGCGGCACGAACCGGTGCACCCGGATGTGCTCCGGCACGTCCCCCAGCTCGCCCTCGGCCACCCCGCCCGCGTGCGCGATCACCACGTCCCAGTCGAGGTCCGCGAACGCGTCCACACAGGCGCGGAAGAACGACGGCTGCTTGTTGTACAGGGTGCCCAGCGAGATCAGCGCCAGCGGCCGGCCCGTCCGCGGGGCCTCCCAGTCGCCGTGGAAGCTGTTCGCGCTCGTGCACGGCCCGACGAAGTTGACCTCCTCGCCGAACGTGTCGCCCGCGTACTGGAACGCCCGCGGCAGGTACACCAGCGCCGGCCCCGAGTGGACGTCGTCGGCGAACTCGCCGATGCCCTTGTCCACCCCGTGTTCCGCGAGCAGCCCCGCGACGACCCCGAACAGCTCGCCCGTCTCCGGGTCCTCCTGCTGCTCCTCGGCCGTGTCCACCGGCGGGTGCAGCGACCAGTGCTCGTTCGCCACGTACGTGGGCGTGCTCCGGATGACCGGGATCCCCCACTTCGCCGCCAGGATGTGCCCGCTCCAGAACGACGACGGGTCGCACACGAACACGTCGGGACGGTTCTCCGGGGCCCCGAAGTGCGCCTCGAACGACGGAAGCGTCTGCTGCGTCAGCGCCAGCATCCACTTCATCATGTTCAGGAACTCCTGCTGGTCGGTGTACGACGCGGAGTCCTGCTGCGGCACCATCGTCTCCAGGAACTCGTCCTGGTCCATCGGGTACGGAAGGAACTCCGCACCCGTCGCGAGCACGCGCTCGCCGTAGTTCTCCGACAGGGCGTAGCTGACCCGGTGGCCGCGCGCGACCAGCTCCCGGGCGACCGACAGCGTCGGATTCACATGACCCGCCGCAGGGAGGATGAAGAAGGCGATATGCGCCATCGAGGCAGCCTTTCGAATCTTGAATCGATGCAATGGAAATTAAATGCACCGGCAGTCCGGGCGCAAGTACGGAGTTGACATAGTGTCCGTCCGCTCTCCGTGTTCCCGCCGGCAGCCCATGGCCCTGCCGGGCCCGACTAAAATCGGCGTGGACCGCCACTCGATTCCCCCTTGAATTTTCCGGGGAATTCTCGGCTATTTGACATAGTCGGCGGCCCCCTCGCGGCACGCCCACCGCACTGTTGTTGGGTGACAGGGCCCGTGCTTCAGAGGAGATCCAGCCATGAACTGCCCTCATGCCGCCGCAGGAGCCGTCCGGACCTATCCCTTCGGTGACCGCGTCGACCTCGAACTCGACCCGGCCTACGCCGAACTCCGGAAGACCGAGCCGGTCGTGCGGGTCCGCATGCCCTACGGCGGCGAAGCCTGGCTCCTCACCCGCCACGCGGACGTCAAGAAGGCCTCCGCCGACCCCCGCCTGAGCATGCACGCGGGCGCCGACCGGGACGTCCCCCGCGCCGCACCCCGGGCCCTCGACTCCGTCGGCCTCATGGGCATGCCGCCCGAGGACCACGCCCGGCTGCGCCGCCTCGTCTCCCGCGCCTTCACCGCCCGCCGCGTCGCCGCGCTGCGCCCCCGCATCACCGAGATCACGCACGGGCTGATCGACGCCCTCGTCGCCGACGGCGGCCCCGCCGACCTCGTCCAGCGCCTGGCCCTGCCGCTGCCGACCGCCGTGATCTGCGAGATGCTCGGCATCCCCCACGACGACCGGCACATCTTCCGCACCTTCACCGAAGCCCTCATGTCGGCCAGCCGCCACACCGAGGACGAGGTCGCCGCGGCCGCCGAGGAGTACGCCGACTACCTGCGCGGCTACGTCGCCAAGCGCCGCGAGCGGCCCGAGGACGACCTGCTCAGCGCCCTGATCGAAGCCCAGGACGAGGACGGACGGCTCAGCGGGAACGAACTGCTCATGCTGGTCGGCGGCATGCTCATCGGCGGCCACGAGACCACCGCCGGACAACTGGCCGGCCAGATCGCCCTGCTGCTCGGCGGCGACCGCACCCACTGGGAGGAACTCTGCGCCCGGCCCGCACTGGTTCCCTCCGCCGTCGAGGAACTCCTGCGGGTCGTCCCCCTCTGGTCCAGCGTCGGCCCCAGCCGCGTCGCCACCGAGGACATCGAGATCGGCGGGGTCACCATCCGCGCCGGCGAAGCCGTCGTCTACTCCCTCGCCTCCGCCAACCGCGACGAGGACGTCTTCGAGGACGCGGGCTCCCTCGTCCTGGACCGCGCCGCCAACCCCCACCTCGCCTTCGGCCAGGGCCCCCACTTCTGCCTCGGCGCCCCGCTGGCCCGCGCCGAACTCCAGTGCGCGCTCGAAGCCCTCACCACCCGGCTCCCCGCACTGCGCCTCGCCGTCCCCCAGGAGGACCTGGCCTGGCACGAGGGAATGCTGGTACGCGGCCCCGTGGAGCTCCCGGTCACCTGGTGACCGCCCGCCTGGTGACCGCCCGCCGACTTTTCGCGAATTTCCGTGACCGGGAATATCGCATTTCATCTCTGGCCATGGAGAATCGATGACCCCCAAGACGGGTGAGCAGTACGCTGGCGACAACCGCATAGCCGTCGTGGGGCTCGCCTGCAGACTGCCCGGAGCGGCCACGCCCGAAGAATTCTGGCAGCTCCTGCGGAGCGGCCGTCATTCCGTCTCCCGACAGGAGGACGGAACCTGGCGCGCCGCCCTGGAGAACCACGGCGACTTCGACGCCGAATTCTTCGGGATGACCGCCGCGCAGGCCGCCGCCACCGACCCGCAGCAGCGCCTGGTCCTCGAACTCGGCTGGGAGGCCCTGGAAGACGCGGGAATCCTCCCCGCCCGGCTCTCCGGCACCCGCACCGGCGTGTACGTCGGCATCGCCTCCGACGACTACGCCACGCTCGCGGGCCGCACCGGCGATGCCGGCGGCCACAGCGCCGCCGGCCGGCACCGCGCGATGACCGCGAACCGGCTCTCCCACTTCCTCGGCCTGCGCGGCCCCAGCATGGCCGTCGACACCGCCCAGTCCTCCTCCCTCGTCGCCGTCCAGCTGGCCTGCGAGAGCCTGCGGCGCGGGGAGACCGACCTGGCCGTCGTCGGCGGGGTCAACCTGATCCTCGCCGAGGACAGCACCACCCTGATGGAACTCATGGGGGCCCTCTCCCCGGACGGCCGCTGCCACACCTTCGACGCCCGCGCCAACGGCTACGTACGCGGTGAGGGCGGCGCGGCCGTCGTCCTCAAGCCGCTCGCCCGGGCCCTCGCCGACGGCGACCGCGTCCACTGCGTCATCAGGGGCGGGGCCGTCAACAACGACGGCGGCGGCCCGAGCCTGACCACCCCCGACCGGGCGGCCCAGGAGGCCGTGCTGCGCGAGGCCTACGAGCGGGCCGGCGTGGACCCGGCACGGGTCGGGTTCGTCGAACTGCACGGCACCGGCACCCGCGCCGGCGACCCCGTCGAGGCGGCGGCCCTCGGCGCCGTCCTCGGCGCGGCGCGGGCCGGTTCGCCGCTCGCCGGTTCGCCGCTCGCCGTCGGCTCGGCCAAGACCAACGTCGGCCACCTGGAGGGCGCGGCGGGCCTCGTCGGCTTCCTGAAGGCCGCCCTCGCCGTCCGCGAGGGCGAGCTCCCGCCCAGCCTCAACTACGAGACCGCGCACCCGGACATCCCGCTCGACGAGCTGAACCTGCGCGTCCAGACCACGCTGGAGCCGTGGACCGAGCCCGAGGGGCGCGGGCGGCTCGCCGGCGTGTCCTCGTTCGGCATGGGCGGCACCAACGCCCACCTGGTGCTGGAGGAGGCCCCGGCACCGGCCCCGGCCCGGGCCGTACGCGGGCGGCCGCCGGTCGTCCCGGTGGTCGTGTCCGGCCGCACCGGCGAGGGCCTGCGCGACCAGGCCGCCCGGCTCAGCGCCCACGTCGAGCACACCCCGGAGCTGGACCTCCTCGACGTCGCCCACACCCTCGCCGGCACCCGTACGGTCTTCGGCCACCGCGCGGTGGTCCTGGCCGGGGACCGGGAGGAACTCCTGACCCGCCTGGAACGGTCGGCGGTGCACGGCGTCGCCGGGGAGACCGGCCGGGTGGCGTGGGTGTTCCCGGGTCAGGGGACGCAGTGGATGGGGATGGGTGCGGGGCTGTTGGAGTCCTCGCCCGTGTTCGCGGCTCGGATGCGGGAGTGTGCCGATGCGCTGGCGCCCTTTGTCGACTTCGATGTGGTGGAGGTCGTGCGGGAGGGGCTGTCGCTGGACCGGGTGGATGTGGTTCAGCCGGTGACGTGGGCGGTCATGGTCTCCCTCGCGGAGGTGTGGCGTTCCCTGGGGGTCGTTCCGGATGCGGTGGTGGGGCATTCGCAGGGTGAGATCGCCGCTGCCGCTGTGTCGGGTGCGTTGTCGTTGGAGGATGCCGCCCGGGTGGTGGCCTTGCGGGCGGCTGTGATCGGGCGTGAGCTGGCGGGGCTGGGGGGCATGGCTTCCCTTCCGTTGCCGCTCGTGGAGGTCGAGGAGCGGCTGGCCGGGTGGACGGGTCGGCTCGGGGTGGCCGCCGTGAACGGGCCGTCGAGCACCGTGGTTGCCGGTGACGCGGATGCCGTGGCGGCGTTCGTGGCGGAGGCTCAGGCCGAGGGTGTTCGGGCGCGTCAGGTGCCCGTGGACTACGCCTCGCACTCGGCGCACGTCGAGCGGATCGAGGCCGAACTGCTCGACGTGCTCGGCCCGATCGTTCCGCGCCGGCCGGAGGTTCCCTTCTACTCGACCGTCAGCGCCGAGCTGGTCGACACGGCCGCGCTCGATGCCGCGTACTGGTACCGCAACCTGCGACAGCCCGTCCGTTTCGAGGACACCGTCGAGCTGCTGCTCGGCGAGGGCTTCGGGACCTTCGTGGAGTCCAGCGCCCACCCCGTGCTGGCCCTCGGCATCCAGGAGACGGCCGAAGCGGCGGGCACGGAGGTCACCGCCGTGGGTTCGCTCCGGCGCCAGGAGGGGAACCTGGAGCGGTTCCTGACCTCCGCCGCCGAACTGTTCGTCCGGGGCGTGGACATCGACTGGGCCTCCCTCTTCGAGGGGACCGGCGCCCGCCGCGTCCCGCTGCCGACGTACGCCTTCCAGCGGACCCGCCACTGGCTCGGCGAGGTCACCACCGACGCCGACAACCGTCCCGCGGCGGCCGACGAGACGCTGCTCAGCCGGGAACTGCGGGGCCTGTCGGAGCACGAGCAGCTCGACCACGTCCTGGAACTGGTCCGCGTCCACGCCGCCGCCGTGCTGGGACACCCCTCCCGGGAGTCGATCACCGCCGAGCGGACGTTCAAGGAGCACGGCTTCGAGTCCATCAACGGCATCGAACTGCGCAACCGGCTGCGCGCCGCGACCGGCCTGCGCCTGCCCACGACCCTCATCTACGACTCCCCGACCCCGCTCGCCGTCGCCCGCCTGATCAGGGATGCGGCGGCCGAGGCCGCGGCCGTCGCCGGCGTCGTCGAGCCCGCCGCCGCACCCGTCCGCCGCGAGCGGCCGCACCGTGGCCCGGAGGTGGACGACCCGATCGCGATCGTGGGGATGGCGTGCCGTTTCCCGGGTGGGGTGTCGTCTCCGGAGGGGTTGTGGGATCTGGTGTCCTCGGGGGTGGACGCGGTGTCGTCGTTCCCGGGGGACCGGGGGTGGGATGTGGAGTCGCTGTTTGATCCGGAGCCGGGGGTCGCGGGGCGTTCGTATGTGCGGGAGGGGGGTTTCCTGCATGAGGCGGGGGAGTTCGATGCGGACTTCTTCGGTATTTCGCCGCGTGAGGCGGTGGCGATGGATCCGCAGCAGCGGTTGCTGTTGGAGACGTCGTGGGAGGTGCTGGAGCGGGCGGGGATCCCGGCGTCCTCGCTGCGGGGTTCACGCACCGGCGTCTTCGTCGGCGCCATGTCGCAGGAGTACGGCCCCCGACTGTACGAGCCCGCGCAAGGCTACGAGGGCTACCTGCTGACCGGCAACACCGCCAGCGTCATGTCCGGCCGCATCTCGTACGCCTTGGGTCTGGAGGGCCCGGCGGTGACGGTGGACACCGCGTGCTCCTCCTCCCTGGTCGCCCTCCACCTGGCCGCGCAGTCCCTGCGGACCGGTGAGTGCGACGTGGCCCTGGCGGGCGGTGTCGCGGTGATGGCCGCGCCCGGACTGTTCGTCGAGTTCTCGCAGCAGCGCGGTCTGGCCGCCGACGGCCGCAGCAAGGCCTTCGCGGATGCGGCCGACGGCACCAGCTGGGCCGAGGGCGTGGGCATGCTGCTGGTGGAGCGGTTGTCGGACGCGGTGGCGAAGGGTCATCGGGTGTTGGCGGTGGTGCGGGGTTCGGCCGTGAACCAGGACGGTGCGTCGAACGGTCTGACGGCGCCGAACGGGCCTTCGCAGCAGCGGGTGATCCGGGCGGCGCTGGACAGTGCCGGTCTGGGTGTGGCCGATGTGGACGTGGTGGAGGCGCACGGGACGGGCACGAGGCTGGGTGACCCGATCGAGGCGCAGGCGCTGCTGGCGACCTATGGTCAGCGGTCGGGTGAACAGCCTTTGTGGCTGGGGTCGTTGAAGTCGAACATCGGGCATGCGCAGGCGGCTGCCGGGGTCGGTGGCGTCATCAAGATGGTGATGGCGCTGGAACACGGCCGGCTTCCGAAGACCCTGCACGTGGACGCGCCCTCGTCCCGGGTGGACTGGGAGGACGGCGCCGTTGAGCTGCTGACGGAGGCGCGTGACTGGCCCGAGGTGGGGCGTGCGCGGCGTGCGGGCGTGTCCTCGTTCGGGGTGTCCGGGACGAACGCGCATGTGATCCTGGAGCAGGCTCCTGAGCGGGTGGAGGAGCCGGTGGAGGGGGTGCGGGAGCTGCC
>NZ_JBVILR010000043.1:0-26704 GCF_055580265.1 Streptomyces sp. NPDC032091
GGCAGCTCCCGCACCCCCTCCACCGGCTCCTCCACCCGCTCAGGAGCCTGCTCCAGGATCACATGCGCGTTCGTCCCGGACACCCCGAACGAGGAGACGCCCGCACGCCGCGGACGGTCGAGCTCGGGCCAGTCACGGGCTTCCGTCAGCAGCTCGACGGCGCCCGCGTCCCAGTCCACCTGGGACGAGGGCGCGTCGACGTGCAGGGTCTTCGGAAGCCGGCCGTGTTCCAGCGCCATCACCATCTTGATGACGCCTGCGACACCGGCGGCCGCCTGCGCGTGCCCGATGTTCGACTTCAACGACCCCAGCCACAGCGGCCGTCCGGCCGTGCGGACGCTGCCGTAGGTGTCCATGAGGGCCTGGACCTCGATGGGGTCGCCCAGCTTCGTGCCGGTGCCGTGCGCCTCGACCGCGTCCACGTCCGCGGCGGTGACCTGGGCGTCGGCGAGGGCCTGGCGGATGACGCGCTGCTGGGCCGCGCCGCTGGGGGCGGTGAGGCCGTTGCTGGCGCCGTCCTGGTTGACGGCCGAGCCGCGCAGGACGGCCAGGACCCGGTGGCCCTTGCGTACGGCGTCGGAGAGGCGTTCCACGAGGAGGATCCCGGCGCCCTCGCCGGGGCCGAACCCGTCTGCGGTGTCGGCGAAGGCCTTGCAGCGGCCGTCGGCGGCGACCCCGCGCTGGCGGGAGAACTGGACGAACACGGCGGGGGTGGACATGACGGTGACGCCGCCGGCCAGGGCGAGGTCGCATTCTCCGCGGCGCAGGGACTGGGCGGCCTGGTGGAGGGCGACCAGCGAGGACGAGCAGGCGGTGTCGACGGTGACGGCGGGGCCCTCCAGGCCGAGGGTGTAGGAGATGCGGCCCGAGGTGAAGCTGACGACGCTGCCGGTGAGGAGGTCGCCTTCGAGCTGGGCGGAGGGGGCGCGGACCCCGCTGGTGTAGCCGCCGTCCCAGGCGCCGACGAAGACGCCGGTGCGGCTGCCGTGCAGGGTGCGGGGGTCGATGCCGGCGCGTTCCAGGGCCTCCCAGGAGGTCTCCAGCAGCAGCCGCTGCTGGGGGTCCATGGCGACGGCCTCGCGGGGGGAGATCCCGAAGAAGCCGGGGTCGAAGGCTCCTGCGGCGTCCAGGAACCCGCCTTCGCGGCAGTACGAGCGGCCGGCCGCGTCGGGGTCGGGGTCGTAGAGGCCCTCGACGTCCCAGCCCCGGTCGGCGGGGAACGGCGCCACGGCGTCCGTTCCGGTGGACACCAGCTCCCACAGGTCCTCGGGGGTGTCGGCGCCGCCGGGGAAGCGGCAGGCCATGCCGACGATCGCGATCGGCTCGTGGGCCCGTCCCTCCAGTTCCTTGAGGCGTTCACCGGTGCGGTGCAGTTCGGTCGTGGCCCGCTTCAGGTAGGTGCGGAGCTTGTCTTCGTTCGCGTTCGCCATGTCTCGTCACCCGTCACGTGCTGTGCGGCGGTTCAGAACCGCTCGTCGATGAATGCGAAGATCTCGTCGTCGTCGGCGTCCTCGATGGCTTCGGCCACGGAGCCGGCCGCCGGGTCGTCGCCGGGTGCCGGCGCGCCGCCGAGGCCGTTCCACAGGCCGGTGAGGGCCGCGAGACGGCCGGCGATCTCCTTGTGCGCCGTCTCGTCGGGTCCGCCGCCCTCCGCGGCCCGGCCGGAAAGGGCGCCGAAGAGGGATTCCAGGCGGTCGAGTTCCGCGAGGACGGACGCGGCGCGCGCGTCGGTGCCGTCTCCGTCCGGGGCGGCCTGGTCGCCGGCCGGGGCCAGGGCGCCGCTGAGGTGGGCGGCGAGGGCGGCCGGGGTGGGGTGGTCGAAGACCAGGGTGGCGGCCAGGCGCAGTCCGGTGGCGGCGGCCAGCCGATTGCGCATCTCGACGGCGGTGAGGGAGTCGAAGCCGAGTTCCTTGAAGGCCCGGTCGGTGAGGACGTCGTCCGCTCCGCCATGGCCGAGGACGGCCGCGGCGTGGGCCCGTACCGCGTCGAGGAGCAGTTCCTCGCGTTCGTCGGCGGGCAGGCCGGCGATCCGGTCGGCGAGGGTTTCGGCGGGGCCGGTGTGCTGCCGGGTGTCGGTGGTCTGCCGGCCGCCGCCGACGAGGTCGCCGAGGAAGGCGGGGACGGGGCCGGCGGCGCGCAGGGCCGCGGGGTTGAGGCGGATGGGGACCTGGAGGGGGCTGTCGACGGCCTGGGCGGCGTCGAAGAGGGCGAGGCCCTCGGCGTCGGTGAGGGGCATGATGCCGCCCCGGGCGAGGCGGCGGTGCATGCCGTCCTGGTCGAGGTGTCCGGCCATGCGGCTGTCGGTCGCCCACAGGCCCCAGGCGAGGGAGACGCCGGGGAGGCCGAGGGAGCGGCGGTAGCCGGCGAAGGCGTCGAGGAAGGCGTTGGCGGCGGCGTAGCCGCCCTGGCCGGGGCTGCCGAACAGGGCGGACGAGGAGGAGTAGAGGACGAACGCGGACAGGTCGTGGTCGCGGGTCAGTTCGTGCAGGTTGAGGACGGCGTCGACCTTGGGGTGCAGGACGGTGTCCAGGGCTTCGGGGGTGAGGCCGGCCAGGGTGGCGTCGGCGAGGACGCCGGCGGTGTGGACGACGCCGGTGAGGGGGGCGTCCGCGGGGATCGCGGCGAGGAGCGCGGCGAGCTGTGCGCGGTCGCCGGCGTCGCAGGCGGCGAGGGTGACGCGGGCGCCGAGCGCGCCGAGTTCGGCGGCGAGTTCGGGGGCTCCTGCGGCCGCGGGGCCCTGGCGGCCGGCGAGGACGAGGTGGCGGACGCCGTGTGCGGTGACGAGGTGGCGGGCGACGGCGCTGCCGAGGGTGCCGGTGCCGCCGGTGACGAGGACGGTGCCGTGGGGGCCGAAGGCGGGCGGCAGGGTGAGCACCAGCTTGCCGGTGTGCCGGGCCTGGCTGAGGGTGCGGAACGCCTCGCGGGCGTGGCGGACCTCGTGGACGGTGAGCGGCAGCGGCTCCAGCACGCCCGCCTCGAAGAGGGCGAGGAGTTCGCGGAGCATCTCGCCGACGGTGTCGGGGCCCGCCTGGACCAGGTCGAACGCCTGGTAGCGGGTGCCGGGGTGGGCGGCGGCGATGGCGTCGGGGTCGCGGACGTCGGCCTTGCCGAGTTCCAGGAAGTGGCCGCCGCGGGGCAGGAGGCGCAGGGAGGCGTCGACGAACTCCCCGGCGAGGGAGTTGAGGACGATGTCCACGCCCCGGCCGCCGGTGGCGGTGAGGAACGCGTCGGCGAACCCGGTGGTGCGGGAGTCGGCGATGGCGTCGTCGGTGAGGCCGCGGGCGCGCAGGGTGTCCCACTTGCCGGTGCTGGCGGTGGCGTAGACGGTGAGGCCGTGGTGGCGGGCCAGTTGGAGGGCGGCCATGCCGACGCCGCCGGCGGCCGCGTGGACGAGGAGGGACTGGCCGGGGGTGGCCCCGGCGAGGCGGGTGAGCGCGTAGTGGGCGGTGAGGAACACGGCCGGGACGGAGGCGGCCTGGGCGAAGGTCCAGCCGGCGGGGACGGGGGCGAGCATGCGGTGGTCGGCGACGGCGTAGGGGCCGAAGCCGCCGGTCCACATGCCGAGGACGCGGTCGCCGGGGGCGACGGTGGTGACACCGGGGCCGACCTCGGCGACGACGCCCGCGCCTTCGGCTCCCATGACGGGGTCGCCGGGGTACATGCCGAGGGCGATGAGGGTGTCGCGGAAGTTGATGCCGGCGGCGCGTACGGCGATGCGGACCTGGCCCTCCTCCAGGGGTGCCAGGGTGTCGGGGGCGGGGGCGAGGCGCAGTCCCTCCAGGGTGCCGGTGCCGCTGGTGGCGAGCCGCCAGGCGGGGGTGCCGGCGGGCGGGAGCAGGAGGTCGCCGGGGTGGTCGCCGGAGCGGGCCAGGCGGGGGGCCCGGACGGTGGCGCCGCGGACGGCGAGCTGGGGTTCGCCGGAGGCGAGGGCGGCGGCGAGGGCGGCGGCGCCGGCGGTGTCGGGGTCGCCGGCCGGGTCGAGGTCGAGGAGGGCGAAGCGGCCCGGTTCCTCGGACTGGGCGGAGCGGACGAGGCCCCAGACGGTGGCGGTGGCCGGGTCGGTGACGTGTTCGCCGGGGGTGGTGGCGACGGCGCCGCGGGTGATCAGGGTGAGGGTGGTGCCGGCGAGCCGGTCGCCGGCGTCGAGCCAGGCCCGGGCGAGGTCCAGGGCCCGGTGGGCGGTGGCGTGGGCGGTCGCGGCGTCGGGTCGGGGGTGGTGCGGGAAGGACACGGCGACGGTGTCGGGGGCCGGCCCGTCGGCGGTGGCGGCGAGGAGTGCGGGCAGGTCGGGGTACCAGTCGGCGGGGGCGCCGGCGGTCTCCAGGGCGGCGAGGACCTTGGCGTGGTCCTCGCCGACGACGGCGGTCCGGACGGGCGGCGGGGCGGCGGGGGTGTGCTGCTTCGGCCAGGTGACCTCGTACAGGGAGCCTCCGTGGCGGCCGCCCGCGGTGCCGGACGCGGCGGCGAGCTGGGCGTCGGAGACGGTGCGGACGCGGAGTTCGCCGATGTCGAGGACGGGCCGGCCGCTGTCGTCGGTGGCGTGCAGGGTGACGGTGTCCTCGCCGGCGGGGGTGAGGGTCACCCGCAGCCGGTCGGCGCCCTCGGTGTACAGGCGTACGCCGCGGACGGAGAAGGGCATGCGGGCCTTGCCGTCGTCGGGGAAGAAGGCGCCCAGGCTCATGGCCTGGAGGGCGGTGTCGAGGAGGGCGGGGTGGATGCCGTAGCCGGCGGAGGCCTCGCGGGTGCGGGGAGGGAGGGCGATTTCGGCGTGGACGGCGGTGTCTTCCCGCCAGCCGTCGTGGAAGCCGCGGAAGTGCGGCCCGTAGTCGTAGCCGCGGGCGGTGAACTCCTCGTAGAACGCGTCGGGTCCGGGGCGGCCGGCCGGCCGGTCCGCGGCGGCCGGCCAGGGCCGGGGCAGCGGGGCGGGCGGGGTGTCGGCGTCGGGGGCGAGGGTGGCTTCGGCGTGCCGCTGCCAGGGGGAGCCGGGGGCGGCGCCGGCCTCGCGGGAGTGGACGGTGAGGGTGCGCCGGCCGTCGGCGTCGGCGGCGCCGGTCTGGACGCGGAGTTCGACGGCGCCGTCGTCGGGCAGGACGACGGGCGCCTGGAGGATCAGCTCGTCGAGGCGGCCGCAGCCGGACTGCCGGCCGGCCCACAGGGCCAGGTCGACGAGGGCGGCGCCGGGCAGCAGGACGGTGCCCAGCAGGGCGTGGTCGGCGAGCCAGGGGTGGGTGTCGGCGCCGACGCGGGCCGTGTAGACGACGGACCCGGACTCGGGGAGTTCGACGCCGCCGCCGAGCAGCGGGTGGCCGGCCTCGTGGAGGCCGATGGAGGCGGCGTCGCCGCGCCGGGCGGGCGCGTTGTACCAGTAGCGCTCCCGCTGGAAGGGGTACGTCGGCAGGTCGACGCGGCGCGAGTCCGTGCCGAAGAGGGCGTCGGCGTCGATCTCGACGCCGCTGACGTGGGCCATGCCGAGGGCGGCGGCGAACCAGCGGGCGCCGCCCTTCTCCCGGCGCAGGGTGGCGAGGACGGCGGCGCGGGCGCCGGCGTCGGCGATGGTCTCCTGGAGGGAGGCGGAGAGCATCGGGTGGGGGCTGGGTTCGAGGAAGACCTCGTGGCCGTCGGCGATCAGCGCGCGGGTGGCGCGCTCGAACTCGACGGGTTCGCGCATGTTGCGGTACCAGTAGTCGCGGTCCAGGGCGGCGGTGTCGAGGAGGCCGCCGGTGACGGTGGAGTAGAAGGGGATGTCGCCGGTGCGCGGGGCGACCGGGGCGAGGACCTCCAGGAGGTGCTCCTTGAGGGCGTCGACCTGGGCGGAGTGCCCGGCGGTGTCGACGCCGGGGATGGCCCGGGCGTGGACGCCTTCGGCGGTGAGCTCGTCGAGGAGTTCGCGCAGGGCGGCCGGCTCGCCGGCGACGGCGGCGGTGCCGGGGCTGTTGACGGCGGCGACGGACAGCCGGTCGCCGAACCGCTCCAGGCGGGCGCGCAGTGCGTCGGGGGCCAGCGATGCGGCGATCATGCCGCCCTTGCCGGCGAGGGTGAGCCAGGCCTGGCTGCGCAGGGCGACGATGCGGGCGGCGTCGTCGAGGGAGAGGCCGCCGCAGACGTAGGCGGCGGCGATCTCGCCCTGGGAGTGGCCGACGACGGCCGACGGGTGGACGCCGAGGGAGCGCCAGGTGGCGGCGAGCGACACCATCATGGTGAACAGGACGGGCTGGACGACGTCCACGCGGGCCAGCGAGGGTGCGCCGGGCGCCTGCCGCAGGACGTCCATGACGGACCAGTCCAGGTAGGAGCGCAGGGCCTCGTCGCAGGCGGCGGCGGTCTCCCGGAAGGCCGCGGAGCGGTCCAGGAGGCCTTCGGCCATGGCGGGCCACTGGGAGCCCTGGCCGGGGAAGACGAACGCGATGCGGTCGCCGGGTCCGGCGGAGCCGTGGAGCACGGCGAGGTGCGGCCGGTCCTGGGCGAGGGCGCCCAGGGCTTCGAGGATCTCCTCGCGGCTCTCGCCGATGACGGCGGCGCGCCGTTCGAAGCGGGAGCGGGCCGTGAGCAGGGTGTATCCGGCGTCGGCGGGGTGGGTGCCGGGGTGTTCGACGAGTCCGGCGCGCAGCCGGGCCGCCTGGGCGCGCAGGGCGGTCTCGGAGCGGGCGGACAGCAGCAGCGGGACGGTGACCTCCGCCCACTGGTCGGGGTCGTCCTCCGGTGCGGTGGCGGGGACGGGCGCGGCGGGGCGGGGCGCCTCTTCGAGGATGACGTGGGCATTGGTGCCGCTGATGCCGAAGGCGGAGACGGCGGCGCGGCGCGGGGTGCCGTCCCCCTGCCAGTCCAGGTCCTCGGTGAGGAGGGAGACCGCTCCGGAGCTCCAGTCGACGCGCGGGGTGGGCGCGTCGACGTGCAGGGTGCGGGGCAGGGTCCCGCCGCGCAGGGCGAGGACCATCTTGATGACGCCGGCGACGCCGGCGGCGGCCTGGGTGTGGCCGATGTTGGACTTCACGGAGCCCAGGCGCAGCGGGCGCGCGGGGTCGCGGTCCCGGCCGTAGGTGGCGAGGACGGCCTGGGCCTCGATGGGGTCGCCGAGCGCGGTGCCGGTGCCGTGCGCCTCGACGGCGTCGACGTCCTGTGGTTCCAGGCCGGCGTCGGCGAGGGCCTGGCGGATGACGCGCTGCTGGGAGGGGCCGCTGGGGGCGGTGAGGCCGTTGCTGGCGCCGTCCTGGTTGACGGCGGAACCGCGGATGACGGCGAGGACGGGGTGTCCGAGGCGTTCGGCGTCGGAGAGCCGCTCGACGAGCAGCATGCCGGCGCCCTCGCCGAGGGCCACGCCGTCGGCGCCGGCGGCGAAGGCGCGGGTGCGGCCGGTGGGGGACATGACGCGCTGGCGGGAGAACTCGACGAGCATCTCCGGGGTGGACATGACGGTGGCGCCGCCGACGAGGGCCATCCCGCACTCGCCGCGGCGCAGCGACTGCACGGCCAGGTGCAGGGCGACCAGGGACGCCGAGCAGGCGGTGTCGACGGTGACGGCCGGGCCTTCGAGGCCGAAGACGTAGGAGAGCCGGCCGGACATCACGCTGGCGGAGTTGCCGGTGCCGAGGTAGCCGTCGAAGTCCTCGTCGCCGTTCTGCAGCAGCGGCATGTAGTGCTGGCCGTTGGTGCCGACGAACACGCCGGTGCGGCTGCCGCGCAGGGCGGCCGGGTCGAGGCCGGCGCGTTCCAGGGCCTCCCAGGAGGTCTCCAGCAGGAGCCGCTGCTGCGGGTCCATGGCGAGGGCCTCGCGCGGGGAGATCCCGAAGAACTCGGGGTCGAAGTCGGGTGCCTCGTGCAGGAACCCGCCCTCGCGGACGTATGTGCGGCCCTTCGCCTCGGGGTCGGGGTCGTAGAGGCCGTCGAGGTCCCAGCCGCGGTTGGTCGGGAACGTGCTGATGGCGTCGCCGCCGCCGCGCAGCAGCTGCCACAGCTCGTCGGGGGTGTTGACGCCGCCGGGGAAGCGGCAGGCCATGGCGACGACGGCGACGGGCTCGGCGTCCCCGCCGGCGGGGACGGTGGCGAACGGTCCGTCCGCCTCCCCTTCGGGCCCGGTGCCGGAGGCCAGCTCGTGGAGGTGGCGGGCGACGGCCGCGCTGGTGGGGTGGTCGAAGACGAGGGAGGCGGCCAGGTCCAGTCCGGTGGCCTCGCGGAGCCGGTTGCGCAGTTCGACGGCGGTGACCGAGTTCAGGCCGAGTTCCCTGAACGCCCGCTCGGGGTCGATGCCTTCGGGCGAGGCGTGGCCGAGGACGGCGGCCACGTGGGTGCGGACGAGCCGCAGCAGCTCGCGCCGCTGCTCCTGCTCCGGACGGCCGCGCAGGGCGCCCGCGATCCGGGTCGCGGACGGTCCTGCGGCGTCGGCCGCGTCGGCGGCCGCCCGCTCGGCGGCGCGCAGGGCGCGGACGGCGGGCAGGTCGTCGAGCAGCGCGGAGGGGCGGGCGGCGGTGTAGGCGGTGGCGAACCGCGCCCAGTCGACATCGGCGACGGCGACGGCGGTGTCCCGGCCGGCCAGCGCCGCGTCGAGGGCGTCGAGGGCCCGCTCGGGGTCCAGGAACCGCAGGCCCGCGCGGAGCATCTGCTCGGCGGCGGGGCCGGTGAGGGAGCCTTCCCAGGGAGTCCAGGCGAGGGACGCGGCGGGCAGGCCGAGGCCCCTTCGGGCTTCGGCGAGGGCGTCGAGGTAGGCGGTGCCGGCGGCGTATCCGCCCTGGCCGGCTCCGCCCCACACGCCGGCGACGGAGGAGAACAGGACGAGGGCGTCGAGTTCCGTACCGGTGGTGTCGAGGAGGGCGTGCAGGCGGGCGGCCAGGCCGGTCTTGGCGGTGACGGCCGCCGCGAAGCCCTCGATCGTGGTCTCGGCGAGGGTGGTCAGGGGGGCGGTGGGCGGGGCGACGTAGACGGCGGAGGGCGCGTACCGGTCGAGGAGTTCGCTCAGCCGGCCGTCGTCGGCGAGGTCGCAGGGGACGACGGTGATCCGGTCGTCGGAGCCGATGGCGTCGATGCCGCTGCCGTTGCCGTTGCCGGGGGTGTCGGTGTCGGCGGTTCCGGCGAGGACCACGCGGTCCGCGCCGGCGGTGAGCAGCCGGCGGGCCAGCGGGCCGGCCGCGGCGGCGAGGTCGCCGACGAGCAGGACGGTGCCGCGCGGGGCGGGCGTACGGAGGCCGGGCGCGGCGGCGGCCGGGGCGAGGCGGCGGCCGTAGGTGCCGGAGCCCCGGACGGCGACCTGGTCGTCGGCGGTGGGCGCGGCGAGGGCGGCGGCCAGGCGCTGGAAGGCACGGCCGTCGGGTTGCGCCGGCAGGTCGACGAGGCCGCCCCACAGGGTGGGCAGTTCGAGGGCCGCGACCCGGCCGAAGCCCCAGGTCTGGGCGGCCTCGGGGGACGGGGACTCGGCGGGCGAGACGGCGACGGCCCCGGCGGTGGCGGCCCAGAGACGGGCTCCGCTGCCGGCGTCGGCGCAGGCCTGGGCGAGGGTCAGGGTGGCGGCGAGACCGAGCGGCAGGCCGGGGTGGTCGGGGTGCTCGCCCTGGACGAGGGGCAGCAGGGACAGGATCCCGCCGAGCGGCGGGGCGTCGGCCCGGTCGGCGGCTTCGGCGAGGAGGGCCCGCAGGAGGGACCGGTCGGCGTGGACGGGGTCGACGGCGAGGGCCTCGACGGTGGCCCCGCGGCCGGCGAGGGCCTGCCGGGCGGCTTCGGCGTGCGCGGAGCCGGAGGGGGAGTCGGCGGCGACGAGCAGCCAGCGGCCGGAGAGCCGGTCGGCCGGATCGTCGGCGCGCAGGTTCTTCCAGGTGACCCGGTAGCCGAGGCCCGCCTCCGGCCCGGTGCCGGCGGCCGCGGTGGCGGGCTCGGCGGCGGGGGCGGCGGGCAGCCAGTGGTGCTCGCGCTGGAAGGCGTACGTCGGGAGGTCGACGCGGCGGGCGCCGGTCCCTTCGAAGAGGGAGGCCCAGTCGATGTCCGTACCCCGGACGAACAGCTCGGCGGCGGAGGTCAGGAGCCGCTGGAGGCCGCCCTCGTCGCGGCGCAGGGAGCCGGTGGTGAGGACGGGGGCGCCGAGGGCCTCGGCGGTCTCCTGGACGCCCAGGGTGAGGACGGGGTGGGCGCTGGACTCCACGAACGTGCCGAAGCCCTTGGCGAGGAGCGCCTTCACCGTCTCCTCGAAGCGGACGGGCTGTCGCAGGTTGCGGTACCAGTACGCGGCGTCGAGCGCGGCCGTGTCGACCGGCTCGGCGCTGACGGTCGAGTAGAAGGGAACCTCGGGCCGGCGCGGAACGATCGGGCCGAGCACATCGAGCAGTTCGGCCTCGATCCGCTCGACGTGCGCCGAGTGCGACGCGTAGTCGACGGGCACCCGCCGCGCCCGGATCCCCTCCGCCTGAGCCTCCGCGACGAACGCCGCCACGGCATCCGCGTCACCGGCAACCACGGTGCTCGACGGCCCGTTCACGGCGGCCACCCCGAGCCGACCCGTCCACCCGGCCAGCCGCTCCTCGACCTCGGCCAACGGCAACGGCAGGGAAGCCATCCCGCCCAGCCCCGCCAGCTCACGCCCGATCACAGCCGCCCGCAAGGCCACCACCCGGGCCGCGTCCTCCAACGACAGCGCACCCGACACAGCGGCAGCGGCGATCTCACCCTGCGAGTGACCCACCACCGCATCCGGAACGACCCCCAGGGAACGCCACACCTCCGCGAGGGAGACCATGACCGCCCAGGTCACCGGCTGGACCACATCCACCCGGTCCAGAGAGCGACCTTCCCTGACGACCTCGACCGCATCGAAGTCGACAAAGGGCGCCAGCGCGTCCGCGCACTCCCGCAGCTTGGCGGCGAAGACGGGCGAGGACTCCAGCAGCCCCGCACCCATCCCCACCCACTGCGTCCCCTGGCCCGGGAACACCCACGCCACCCGCCCCCGCGAGGACGCGACACCGTCGACGGTGACGGGCCCGAGCACGACCCGGCGGTGCTCCAGCATCGAGCGGCCGGTGACCAGGCTCAGGGCCACGTCCAGAGTCCGCGGCGCGGGCTCCTGCTCCAGCCGGGCGCGCAGGCGGGCGTGCTGGGCCTGGAGGGCGGCCTCGGAGCGGGCGGTGAGCACCACCGGCACCACCGGCAGCTCCCGCACCCCCTCCACCGGTGCCTCGGCCTGCTCCGGAGCCTGCTCCAGGATCACGTGCGCGTTCGTCCCGGACACCCCGAACGAGGACACGCCCGCACGGCGCGGACGGTCGAGCTCGGGCCAGTCACGGGCCTCCGTCAGCAGCTCGACGGCGCCCGCGTCCCAGTCCACCTGGGACGAGGGCGCGTCGACGTGCAGGGTCTTCGGAAGGCGGCCGTGTTCCAGCGCCATCACCATCTTGATGACGCCACCGACCCCGGCGGCCGCCTGCGCATGCCCGATGTTCGACTTCAACGACCCCAGCCACAAAGGCTGTTCACCGGACCGCTGACCGTAGGTCGCCAGCAGCGCCTGGGCCTCGATCGGGTCACCCAGCTTCGTGCCCGTCCCGTGGGCCTCCACCACGTCCACATCGGCCACACCCAGACCGGCACTCTCCAGCGCCGCCCGGATCACCCGCTGCTGCGAAGGCCCGTTCGGCGCCGTCAGACCATTGGACGCACCGTCCTGGTTCACGGCCGAACCCCGCACCACCGCCAACACCCGATGGCCCTTCGCCACCGCGTCCGACAACCGTTCGACGAGGAGCATGCCCACGCCCTCGGCCCAGCCCGTGCCGTCCGCGGCGTCGGAGAAGGCCTTGCACCGGCCGTCGGCGGCGAGCCCGCGCTGCTGGGAGAACTCCACGAAGGTGGAGGGGGTCGCCATGACGGTGACGCCGCCCGCCAGGGCGACGTCGCACTCGCCCGTGCGCAGGGACTGCGCGGCCAGGTGGAGGGCGACCAGGGAGGAGGAGCACGCGGTGTCCACCGTCACCGCCGGGCCCTCCAGGCCCAGGGCGAAGGAGATGCGGCCGGAGACCACGCTGCCGGAGGTGCCGGTGCCGCCGTAGCCGCCCGCGTCGTCGAGGACGCCGGGCCGGTCGGTGCCGTAGTCGTGGTACATCGAGCCGACGAAGACGCCGGTGCGTGAACCCCGCAGCGAGGACGCCGGGATCCCCGCCCGCTCCAGCACCTCCCACGACGTCTCCAACAGCAACCGCTGCTGCGGATCCATCGCCACCGCCTCACGCGGCGAAATACCGAAGAAGTCCGCATCGAACTCCCCCGCCTCATGCAGGAAACCCCCCTCCCGCACATACGAACGCCCCGCGACCCCCGGCTCCGGATCAAACAGCGACTCCACATCCCACCCCCGGTCCCCCGGGAACGACGACACCGCGTCCACCCCCGAGGACACCAGATCCCACAACCCCTCCGGAGACGACACCCCACCCGGGAAACGGCACGCCATCCCCACGATCGCGATCGGCTCGCTCCCCCGCTCCTCGACCTCGCGCAGGCGCGCCTGGGTCTCGTGGAGCTCGGTCATGGCGCGGCGGAGGTACTCGCGGAGCCTGGTTTCGTTGCCCGTGGCGTCCTGGTTGGTGTCGTGAGCGGACACGGCTCTCCCCTGGAGGTGTCGGTGCGGGGCTTCAGACGGAGCGGAAGCCGCTGTCGAGCAGCTGGAACAGTTCGTCGTCGGAGGCGGAGTTGAGCAGTTCGGTGACGTTGCCCCGGTCCTCGGCGGGCCGGGCCGGGCCTTCGCCGTCCGTCCCGCCCGCCGGGTTCCCGGCGGGCGGGGCGGCGTCCGGGGCGGCCCCGGTGCCGAGGTCCGCCAGCAGGGCGGAGAGGCGGTCGGCCACCGCACGGCGGGCGTCCTGGTCGAGGGCCGCCTGTGCGGTCGCCGCGCCGAGCTGCCCGATCAGGGCGAGTACGGCGGCCTCCGCGCCCGGGAGTTCGCCGTCGAGGTGTGCGGCGAGGGCCTGGGGGGTCGGGTGGTCGAAGACGAGGGTGGGCGTCAGGCGCAGGCCGGTCTCGGCGGTGAGCCGGTTGCGCAGTTCCACGGCGGTGAGCGAGTCGAAGCCGGCCTCGCGGAAGCTGCGGTCCACGCCCACGTCGGCCGGGCCGGCGAAGCCGAGGACGGCGGCGACCTCGGTGCGGACGAGGTCCAGCAGCAGGGCGGCCCGGTCGGCGCGGGACAGGCCCGTGATCCGTTCGGCGGCGGTCGCCCGCCGGGCCGGCTCGGCCGGTCCGGCGGTCCGCGCGGCCGTCGGGCCGGGGGCGGGGCCGGTCCCTGCCGCGAGGGTCCGCAGGACGGGCGGCAGGCCGGGCGCGGCGGGGTCGACGCGCAGCGGCAGGACGACGGGCAGGCCGCTGCCGAGGGCGGCGTCGAAGAGGCGGAGGGCTTCGTCCTCGGCGAGCGGGACGAGCCCGGTGCGGCGCAGCCGGGCGGCGTCGGCGCCGTCCAGGGCGCCGGCCATGCCGTCGCCGGCCCAGGGGCCCCAGGCGAGGGAGACGGCGGGCAGGCCCTGGGCGCGGCGCCGGGCGGCGAAGGCGTCGAGGTGGGCGTTGGCGGCCGCGTAGGCGGACTGTCCGGCGCTGCCGAGGAGTCCGGCGGCGGAGGAGAAGAGCACGAACGCGTCGAGCGGCAGGGCGGCGGTGAGTTCGTGGAGGACGCGCACGGCGTCCGTCTTGGGCCGTAGCACGGCTTCGAGGCGGGCCGGGTCCTGGGCGGTGAGGAGGCCGTCGTCGAGGACGCCGGCGGTGTGCACCACCGCGCTGAGGGGGTGCCGGGCCGGGATCCGTTCGAGGAGCGCGGCGAGGGCGGTCCGGTCGGCGGTGTCGCAGGCGGCGACGGTGACCTCGGCGCCCAGGGCGCGCAGCGCGGCGGCCAGTTCCCCGGCTCCGGGGGCGTCCGGGCCGCGGCGGCTGGTGAGCAGCAGGTGGCGTACGCCGTGTGCGGTGACGAGGTGGCGGGCTACGGCCGAGCCGAGGCCTCCGGTGCCGCCGGTGACGAGGACGGTGCCGTCGGCGTTCCAGGCCACCGGGGCGGCGGCCTCGTCGCGGACCCGTACGGCGCCGGGGGCGTGGGCGGCGCCGGCGCGGACGGCGAGTTCTGCGGCGTGGTCGGCGCGGGTGAGGGCGGCGGGCAGGGCGGCGTACGAGGCGGGGTCCTCGTCGGTGTCGACGAGGGCGAAGCGGCCGGGGTGTTCGGCCCGGCCGGAGCGCAGCAGCCCCCAGGCGACGGCGGCGGCGGGGTCGGTGACGGGTGCCCCGGTTCCGGTGTCGACGGCGCCGTGGGTGAGGACGGTGAGGCGGGCTCCGTCGGGCTGGTCGGCGGCGAGCCAGGCCTGGGCGAGGGCGAGCGTGCGGCGGCCCACGGCCTGCGGGTCGTCGTCCCCGCGCAGGTCGGCGACGGCGTGCAGGGCGTCGGTGGGTACGCCGTCCAGGGCCGTGGCCGGGTCACCGGGGTGCCGGCGTACGGTCGCGCCGGCGGCGGCGAGGGCGTCGGCGAGGGCCGGGGCGGGCGTGCCGAGGAGGTGCCAGACGGTCGCGGCGGGGGCGCCGGGGTCGGCCGGCAGCGGGGTCCAGGAGGGCCGCAGCAGCGGGGTGCGGCCGGTGGCCGCGGCGGCGATCCGGTCGGCGGCGACGCGGCGCAGGGCCAGGGAGCCGGCGGCGAACACGGGGCGGCCCTGGGGGTCGGCGGCGGTGACGGCGTAGGCGTCGGGGCCGGCCGGGGAGATCCGGACGCGCAGGGCGTCGGCGCCGCGGGCGTGCAGGGCGGCGCCGGTCCAGGAGAAGGGGACGAGGCCGTGGGCGTCGGGCCGGGCGGCGGTGACGGCGTGCAGGGCGGCGTCCAGGAGGGCCGGGTGGAGGCCGTAGGCGGCGGCCTCCGCGGCCTCTTCGGGGCGCAGGGCGACGGAGGCGAAGACCTCGTCGCCGCGCCGCCAGGCGGCCCGCAGCCCTTGGAAGGCGGGGCCGTAGCCGATGCCGGCGGCGGCGAAGTGCTCGTAGGCGTCGTCGACGGCGACGGGTTCCGCGCCCTCGGGCGGCCAGACGGCTCCGGTGAGGGCGTCGAAGTCCGCGTCGGCGGGGGCGGCGGTGCGGCCGGTGGCGTGCGGGGTCCAGTCGGCGGGGCCGCCGTCGGCCGGGGCGGAGTCGACGCGGACGGGGCGGGTGCCGTCGGTGTCGGCGGCGCCGAGGTGGACGCGCAGCCGGACGGGTGCCGTGTCGGGCAGGACGAGCGGGTTCTCGAAGGTCAGCTCGGCGATGCCGTCGGCACCGGCGGCGGTGAGGGCCAGTTCGAGCAGGGCGGTGCCGGGGACGACGGGGCGTCCGGCGAGGGTGTGCGCGGCGAGCCAGGGCCGGGTGGTGGCGGACAGCGTGGCCGTCCACACCGCGCCCTGTCCGTCGGGGAGTTCGACGCGGGCCGCGAGCAGCGGGTGTCCGGCGGTGTCCACGCCGGCGGAGGCCAGGGGGGCGGGCTGCCGGGCGGGGGCGTCGAGCCAGTACCGGGTGCGCTGGAAGGCGTACGTGGGCAGGGCGGCGGCGAGGCCGGACGGGGCGGGGTGCGGGGCGAGGGAGACGGGCACGCCATGGACGTATGCGGCGGCCGCGGCCCGGGCGAAGGTCTCCGTCTCGGGCTTGCCGCGCCGCATGACGGCGGCGGTGAGCACGCCGTCGGCGGGCTCCTCCTCCGCGTCGAGGACGGTGCGGGTCATGGCGGTGAGGACGGCGTCGGGGCCGAGTTCGAGGAAGGTGTCGATGCCGTCGGCGCGCAGGGCGCGCACCCCGTCGAGGAACCGTACGGGCCGGCGCGCATGGCGGACCCAGTGGTCCGCGGTGCGCAGCGCGTCGCCGGTGGCGAGCTGTCCGGTCAGGTTCGACATGACAGGAATCCTGGGCGGCTGGTATTCGACGCTGCGAGCGATCTCCTCGAACTGTGTCAACATGCCGTCCATGTGCGGCGAATGGAAGGCGTGACTGACGGTCAGGTGCTTCGCGGCGCGACCGCGGCTCTTCCAGTACTCGACCAGTTCGTCCACGTCAGGGGCGTCCCCGGCGACCACGACGGCCTGCGGTCCGTTGACGGCGGCGAGGCCGGTCCGGGCCTCCCGGCCGGCGAGCAGGGGCAGCACCTCCTCCTCGGAGGCCTGGAGCGCGGCCATGGCCCCGCCCTCGGGCAGCTCGCCCATCAGGCGGCCGCGCGCGGCGACGAGCCGGGCGGCGTCGGGCAGGGAGAGCACCCCGGCTGCGTGGGCGGCGGTGAGCTCGCCGACGGAGTGTCCGGCCACCGCGTCGGGGTGTACGCCGCGGGCGGTGACGAGCGCGAACAGGGCGGTTCCGAGGGCGAACAGGGCGGGCTGGGTGTACTGCGTGCGGTCGAGCAGCGCTGCGTCCGGGGTGCCGGGGTCGGCGAACATGACGGTGCGCAGGGGGCGGGGCAGGTGGGGGTCGAAGGCGGCGCAGGCCTCGTCGAGGGCGGCCGCGAAGACCGGTTCGGCGGCGTACAGGTCCCGGCCGGCGCCGGGGCGCTGGCTGCCCTGCCCGGTGAAGAGGAAGGCGGTACGGCGTCCGTCGGCGGCCCGGCCGGTGACGACGGAGCGGGTGTCGGGGCGCTCGTCGGCGGCGAGCGAGTCGAGCCCGCGCAGCAGCGCGTCCGCGTCCCGGCCGAGGACGACGGCCCGTTCGGCGAAGGCGGTCCGGCCGTGGGCGAGGACGGAGGCCACGGCGCCGACGTCGGCGGGCGCGGCCCGCAGGTGGGCGGCGAGCCGCCGCGCCTGCTCCCGCAGCGCGGGCACGCCGCGCGCGGACAGCGGCCAGGCGGTGGGGGTGGCCCCGGCCGCCGGGGACGGCGCGCCCGGTGTGTCGGCCGCCGCGTCGGCGGGCTCCCGCGTCCTGGCCGGGGCCGGGGCGGCCGGGGTGTTCCGCGCGGCCTCCGGCAGGGCATCGGCTTCCAGGATGACGTGGGCGTTCGTGCCGCTCGCGCCGAAGGCGGAGACGGCCGCGCGGCGCGGGGCGTCGGGGCGGTCCGGCCAGGGGGTGCGTTCCGTGAGGAGGGCGACCGCGCCGCCGGTCCAGTCGATACGGGTGGACGGGGTGTCGGCGTGCAGGGTCTTCGGCAGGATCCCGTGCCGCAGGGCCAGTACCGTCTTGATGACGCCCGCGACGCCGGCGGCGGCCTGCGCGTGGCCGATGTTGGACTTGAGCGAGCCCAGCAGCAGCGGGGCGTCCGCGGACCGGGCGCGGCCGTAGGTGGCGAGGAGGGCGCCCGCCTCGATGGGGTCGCCGAGACCGGTTCCGGTGCCGTGCGCCTCGACGGCGTCGACCTGGTCGGCGGTGAGGCCGGCGTTCTTCAGGGCGGCGCGGATGACCCGTTGCTGGGCGGGCCCGTTGGGGGCGGTCAGCCCGGCGCCGCCGCCGTCCTGGTTGACGGCGGAGCCGCGCAGCACGGCCAGGACCGTACGTCCCTCACGGCGCGCGTCGGACAGCCGCTGGAGCAGCAGCATGCCCGCGCCCTCGCCGAAGCCGGTGCCGTCGGCCGCGTCGGAGAACGCCTTGCAGCGGCCGTCGGGGGCGAGCCCGCGCTGCCGCGCGAAGTCGATCAGCATGGTCGGCGTGGACAGCACGGTCGCGCCGCCGGCGAGCGCCAGGTCGCACTCGCCGGCGCGCAGGGCCTGCGCGGCGAGGTGGACGGCCACCAGCGACGAGGAGCAGGCGGTGTCGACGGTGACGGCCGGGCCGCGCAGCCCGAAGGTGTAGGAGATCCGGCCGGAGGCGACGCTGCCCGCGCTGCCGTTGACGAGGTAGCCCTCCAGTCCCTCGGGGAGGGCCTCGCCGGGGGTGTGGGGGACGCGTGCGCCGTAGTCGTCGTACATGACCCCGGCGTAGACGCCCGTGCGGCTGTCGCGCACCGCGTCGCGGCTGAGGCCGGCCCGTTCGAAGGCCTCCCAGGCGGTCTCCAGGAGGAGGCGCTGCTGGGGGTCCATGGCGAGGGCCTCGCGCGGGGAGATGCCGAAGAACTCGGGGTCGAAGCCGGCGCAGTCGTGGAGGAAGCCGCCTTCGCGTGCGTAGCTGGTGCCGGGGGCGTCGGGGTCCGGGTCGTAGAGGGCTTCGAGGTCCCAGCCCCGGTCCTCGGGCAGGCCGCCGATGGCGTCGGTGCCGGAGTCGAGGAGCCGCCAGAGGGCCTCGGGGGTGTCGGCCCCGCCGGGGAGGCGGCAGCTCATGGAGACGATCGCGATGGGTTCGCGGGCGCTCTCCTCGACGGTGCGCAGCCGTTCGCGGGTGCTGACGAGTTCGGCGGTGACCCGCTTGAGGTAGTCGCGGATCTTCGCCGAGTTGTCGGAGGCGCCGGTGGTGGGGGCGGGGGCGGTGTCCGTCACAACTGCTCCTCGATGAAGGCGAAAAGTTCCTCGTCGTCGGCCGACTCCAGCAGCGCGTCGGCGGCCGGGGCCGGGTCCGGCACCGGGAGGCCGGCCGCCGCCGCGCCGGCCGGGGCCGCGGGCGGGCCGTCGGGGCGGCCGTCGGCGCGTCCGTCGGCGGCGTGAGGGGCGGCCAGGGCGGCGACGAGGCCGGTGAGCCGGCGGTGCACGGTCTCGCGGCGGATGTCGTCGGCGTCGAGGACCGCGAGGGCGGCCTCCAGGGCGGCGAGCCCCGCGAGGGCCGCCTCGCCGGCTTCCCGGCCGCCGGACGCGGCGGTGTGCAGTTCCCCGCCGATGTGCTCGGCGAGGGCCCGCGCGGTGGGGTGGTCGAAGACGACGGTGGCGGCGAACCGCAGTCCGGTGGCGGCGGCCAGCCGGTTGCGCAGTTCGACGGCGGTCAGGGAGTCGAAGCCGGCCTCGCGGAACGGCCGGGCGGGGTCGACGGCTTCGGGGCCGGTGAAGCCGAGGACCCCGGCGACCTCGGTCCGTACGAGCGCGAGCAGTTCCCGGTTCCGGGCGGCCGCGTCGAGGCCGGCCAGCCGGTCCGCCAGGGTCCCGGCCGCGGTCTCGGCGGGGGCCCCGGCGCCCGCCGTGGCGGCCGGGACTCCGCCGGGGCGGGCGGCGCGCGGTCCGGCCCCGGTGTCCGGGACCAGCGCTCGCAGCAGGGCGGGTACGGCCTCGCGGCCGTGGGCGGCCTGCTCCCGGCGCAGGGCGGGGACGTCGAGGCGGAGCGGGACGAACAGCGCCTCGTCGGTGCGGCCGGCCGGCGCGGCGAGGGCCCGGTCGAACAGGGCGAGACCCTGTGGGCCGTCCATCGGGGCGAGGCCGGAGCGCCGCATGCGGCGCAGGTCGGTCCCGGAGAGGTGCCCGGTCATGCCGGTGGCCTCGCCCCACAGGCCCCAGGCCAGGGAGACGGCCGGCAGTCCGGCGGCCCGGCGGTGCTGGGCGAGGGCGTCGACGAAGGTGTTCGCGGCGGCGTAGTTGGCCTGGCCGGGGCGGCCGAGGAGGCCGGCGGCGCCGGAGAACAGGACGAACGCGGACAGGGGCAGGTGCGCGGTCAGTTCGTGCAGGTGCAGGGCGGCGTCGGCCTTGGGCCGCAGGACGGTGTCCAGCCGGCCGGCGTCGAGGGCGGTGAGGGCGCCGTCGTCGAGGACGCCCGCCGCGTGGACGACGGCGGTCAGCGGGTGCGCGGCCGGGATTCCCGAGAGCAGTGCTTCCAGTTCGGATCGGTGACCCGTGTCGCAAGCGGTGATCTCGACGTGGGCGCCCAGCGCGGTCAGTTCCCGTTCCAGCTCGGCCGCCCCGGCGGCGGCGGGTCCGCTGCGGCTGACGAGCAGCAGCCGTCGCACGCCGTACGCGGTGACGAGGTGGCGGGCGAAGAGCCGGCCGAGGGTGCCCGTGGCCCCGGTGACCAGGACGGTCCCCTCGGGGTCGAAGGCGGTGGCCGCGGCGGGCTCCGCGGCCGCGTCCGGGCGGGCCAGGACGGGCGTGCGGACCTCGCCGTCGCGGAGCGCGAACTGCGCGGCGCCACCGGCGAGGGCCCCGGCGAGGGCCCCGGCCAGTGCCGCCGCCGAGGCCTCGGTGCCGTCGGTGTCGGCGAGGACGAACCGGTCGGGGTGCTCATTCTGCGCGGAGCGCACGAGCCCCCACAGCCCGGCGGCCGCCAGCCCGGGCAGCGCCTCCCCGGGGCGGGTGGCCACCGCGCCCTGCGTGAGGACGACGAGGCGGGTTCCGTCGTACCGCGCGTCCTGCGCGAGCCAGGTCCGGAGCAGCTCCAGCCCCCGGGCGAGGGTCTCCCGCACCGCATCGGGCGCGGGCACACCACCGCTCGCCGTCCCGGCCGCGCCGGCCGGGAACTCCACGACGACGGCGTCCGGGACGGTGCCGCCCGCGCCCGGCGAAGCGCACAGCGCCGCCAGGTCCGGGTGGACCTCGGCCCCGCCGCCCCGGGCCACCCCGAGCGAGTCGGCCCCGGCCACGGCGATCCGTACCGCGCCACGGCCCTCACCGGCGGAGGTGACGGCGGTGTCGTTCCGCCAGTCGATCCGGTAGAGCGGGAGTCCGGCGTCGGCCGCGCCGAGCAGCGCGTCGAGGCGCTCGCGGGCGACGGGCCGCATCACGAGGGCGTCGAGGGTGAGGACGGGCGCCCCGGCGGGGTCGACGGCCTCCAGGGAGACCGCGCCCTCACCGGTGCGGGCGATACGGACGCGCAGGGCGTCCGCGCCCGTCGCGTACAGGGTGGCCCCCTGCCAGGCGAACGGCAGCAGGACGGAACCGTCGGGCACGTCGAGGAGTCCACCGGCCAGCCAGGGCTGGAGCGCGGCGTCGAGCAGCGCGGGGTGCACCCCGTAGTGCGCCGCGTCGGCCCGGACCCGGGCGGGCAGCCGGACCTCGGCGAAGACCTCCCCCTGGCGGCGCCAGACGGACCCGATGCCGGCGAACGTCTCCCCGTACTCGTAGCCGAGGTCGGAGAAGCGGGCGTACACGTCCTCGGGTTCGACGCGTTCGGCGCCGGCCGGCGGCCAGGCGGCCGCGGCGGCCCAGGCGGCCGGGGCGGGCTCCGGCCGGCCGGCGGCCGGGGTGAGCGTCGCGGTGCCGTGCCGGGTCCAGGGGGCGTCCTCGTCCTCGGTGCGGGAGTGCAGGGTCAGTGCGCGGCGGCCGCTCGCGTCGGCCGGCCGGACGCGCACCTGGAGCTGGACGGCTCCGCGCCGGGGCAGCACGAGCGGAGCCTCCAGGCCGAGTTCCTCCAGGCCGCCGCCGCCGGTCGCGGCGGCGGCGTGCAGGGCGAGTTCCACGAAGGCGGTGCCGGGCAGCAGGGTGCGGCCGGAGACGGCGTGGTCGGCGATCCACGGGTGGTCGGCGAGGGAGACCCGCCCGGCGAACACCGTCTCGCCGCTGTCGGCCAGCGGCAGCGCGCCGCCGAGCAGCGGGTGGGTTTCCCAGGCCATCCCGAACCGGGCGGCCGCGGCGTCGCCCACACCGGCGGGGGAGGTGGGCGCCCAGTAGTGCGTCCGCTGGAAGGCGTACGTCGGCAGCGGGACGCGGCGGGCGCCGGTCCCCTCGAAGAGGGAGGTCCAGTCGATGTCCACGCCCCGGACGAACAGCTCGGCGGCGGAGGTCAGGAGCCGCTGGAGCCCGCCCTCGTCGCGGCGCAGGGAGCCGACGGCGTGCACGGCGGCCTCGGCGGCTTCTGCGGTCTCCTGGACGCCGATGGTGAGGACGGGGTGGGCGCTGGACTCCACGAACGTGCCGAAGCCCTCGCCGAGCAGCAGCGCGACGGTGTCCTCGAAGCGGACGGGCTGTCGCAGGTTGCGGTACCAGTACGCGGCGTCGAGCGCGGCCGTGTCGACCAGCTCGGCCGTCACCGTCGAGTAGAAGGGAACCTCCGGCCGACGCGGAACGATCGGCCCCAACACCTCCAGCAGCTCCGCTTCGATCCGCTCGACGTGCGCCGAATGCGAGGCGTAGTCCACGGGCACCTGACGCGCCCGGATCCCCTCCGCCTGCGCTTCCGCGACGAACGCCGCCACGGCATCCGCGTCACCGGCGACCACGGTGCTCGACGGCCCGTTCACGGCGGCCACCCCGAGGCGACCGATCCAGCCCTTCAACCGCTCCTCGACCTCGGCCAACGGCAACGGAAGGGAAGCCATCCCCCCGAGCCCGGCCAGCTCACGCCCGATCACAGCCGCCCGCAAAGCAACGACCCGGGCGGCATCCTCCAACGACAACGCACCCGACACAGCCGCAGCGGCGATCTCACCCTGCGAATGCCCCACCACCGCATCCGGAACAACACCCAGCGAACGCCACACCTCCGCAAGGGAAACCATGACCGCCCACGTCACCGGCTGAACCACATCCACCCGATCCAGCGACAGCCCCTCCCGCACGACCTCCACCACATCGGAGTCCACGAACGGCGCCAGCGCATCAGCGCACTCCCGCATCCGTGCCGCGAAGACGGGCGAGGACTCCAACAGCCCCGCACCCATCCCCACCCACTGCGTCCCCTGACCCGGGAACACCCACGCCACCCGCCCCGCGTCGGCCGCGACGCCCTCGACGGTGACGGCGCCCAGGGTGACCCGCCGGTGCTCGAACACCGACCGGGCCACGGCCAGGGTGAACCCGGCGTCGAGCGTGCGCAGCCCCTCCATGCCGCCGCGGAGCCGGTCGGCCTGCTCCCTCAGGGCGGGCGCCGACTTCGCCGACAGCACCAGCGGAACCACCGGGAGTTCCCGCGGTGCGCCGGAGGCGTCCTCCTCGGCGGCCGGCTCCGGTGCCTGCTCCAGGATGACGTGCGCGTTCGTCCCGGACACCCCGAAGGCGGAGACCCCGGCCCGCCGGACGCGGCCCACCTCGGGCCAGTCGCGGGTCTCGGTCAGCAGCTCGACGGCGCCCGCCTCCCAGTCCACCTGCGAGGACGGCGCGTCCACGTGCAGGGTCCTGGGCAGTTTGCCGTGTTCCAGCGCCTTGACCATCTTGATGACGCCGCCCACACCGGCGGCGGCCTGCGGGTGGCCGATGTTGGACTTGAGCGAGCCCAGCCACAGCGGCCGTCCGGCCGGCCGCTGCCCGTACGTCGCGAGCAGTGCCCGGGCCTCGATCGGGTCGCCGAGCCGGGTGCCGGTGCCGTGCGCCTCGACCACGTCCACGTCCGCGGCGCCCAGCCCGGCGTTGGCCAGCGCCTGGCTGATGACCCGTTCCTGGGAAGGGCCGTTGGGGGCGGTGAGGCCGTTGCTGGCGCCGTCCTGGTTGACGGCGTCGCCGCGGATGACGGCGAGCACCGGGTGTCCGTGGCGGCGGGCGGCGGAGAGCCGCTCGACGAGGAGCATGCCCGCGCCCTCGGCCCAGCTGGTGCCGTCGGCCGCATCCGCGAAGGCCTTGCTGCGGCCGTCGGCGGCCAGACCGCGCTGGCGGGAGAACTCCACGAACAGGCCGGGCGCCGCCATGACGGTGACACCGCCGGCGAGGGCGAGGTCGCATTCCCCGGCCCGTACGGCCTGTGCGGCGAGGTGCAGGGCCACCAGGGAGGAGGAGCAGGCGGTGTCGACGGAGACGGACGGGCCCTCCAGGCCGAGCACGTACGAGATGCGGCCGGAGACCACGCTGGCGGACTTGCCGGTGAGCAGGTAGCCCTCGTGTTCTTCGGAGGCTTCGTGCAGACGGGAGGCGTACTCCTGGTGGGTGAGGCCCGCGTAGACGCCGGTCCGGCTGCCGCGCAGCGAGCGCGGGTCGATGCCGGCGCGTTCCAGGGCCTCCCAGGAGGTCTCCAGGAGCAGGCGCTGCTGCGGGTCCATGACGAGGGCCTCGCGGGGGGAGATGCCGAAGAAGTCGGCGTCGAACCCGGCGGCCCCGTGCAGGAAGCCGCCTTCGCGGACGTACGTCGTACCGCGCCGGCCGGCCTCCGCGTCCGGCTCGTACACCTCGTCGAGGTTCCAGCCCCGGTCGGTGGGGGCGGCGCCGATGACGTCGCGTTCGTCCATGACGAGGTCCCAGAGCGCCTCCGGGGTGTCGGCGTCGCCGGGGAAGCGGCAGGCCATGCCGACGATGACGACGGGGTCCTCGTCCGGGGCCGGTACGGGCGCGGCCGGCACGGGGGCCGGGGCGGCGGAGGTACCGTCCCGCTCGCCGAGGAGCCCGTCCAGCAGGTGCGCGGCGAGGGCGGCCGGGTTGGGCCGGTCGAAGACGACGGTGGCGGCCAGGCCGAGGCCGGTGGCCCGGACCAGGCGGTTGCGCAGCTCCAGGGCGGTGAGGGAGTCGAACCCGGAGTCCTTGAACGCCCGGTCGGGGCGGACGGCGTCGGTCCCCGGGTGCCTCAGGACCGCGGCGGCCTCGGTGCGGACCAGCTGGACGAGGAGGCGGGTGCGCTCGCCGTCGGACAGCGCGGCGAGCCGCCCGGCGAGGCCGTCGGCGGGTCCGGCGTCCATCGCCGTCCGCTGGCGGCCGGCCTCCAGCGCACGGCGGGCCTCGGGCACGGTGTCGAAGAGGGGCCCGGGGCGCAGGGCGGCCGTGCGGGGGGCGAACTCCGCCCAGTCGACGTCGATGACGGTGAGGCAGACGTCGGCGTGGTCCAGGGCCCGGTGGAGGGCTTCGATGCCCTCGTCGGGGTCCATGGCCCTGATGCCCCGGCGGCCGAGGCTCTCCTCTCCGGCGCCTTCGGCCATGCCGCCGCCGCCCCACAGGCCCCAGGCGAGGGAGGTGGCGGGCAGGCCTTCGGCGCGACGCTGTTCGGCGAGGACGTCGAGGGAGGCGTTGGCCGCGGCGTAGGCGGCCTGGCCGCCGTTGCCCCAGGTGCCGGTGACGGAGGAGAAGAGGACGAAGGCGTCCAGCTCCAGGCCGCGGGCGCGGGTGAGTTCGTGCAGGTGGCGGGCTGCGTCGGCCTTGGGGGCGCGGACCTCGCGGAAGCGGTCCGCGTCGAGCGCGGCGATGACGCCGTCGTTGAGGACGCCGGCGGTGTGGAAGACGGCGGTGGGCGGGTGGGCGTCCAGGAGGGCGGCGAGCGCGTCCCGGTCGGAGACGTCGCAGGCGGCCACGGTCACCTCGGCGCCGAGGGCGCGCAGTTCGGCGACCAGCGCGTCGGCGCCGGGCGCACCGGGCCCGCGCCGGCTGGTGAGCACCAGGTGCCCGGCGCCGTTGCGGGCGAGCCAGCGGGCGACGTGCGCGCCGAGGGCGCCGGTGCCGCCGGTGACCAGGACGGTGCCGCGGGCCCGCCAGCGGTCGCCGCCGGCCGGGGTGGCGGGCGGCAGGGCCCGGGCGACGCGGCGGGCGTAGGAGCCGGAGGGGCGTACGGCGATCTGGTCCTCGGCACCGGGCCGGCGGCCCTGGGCGAGGGCGTCGGCGACGCGGTCGAAGGCGCGGGCGTCGGGCTGCGCGGGCAGGTCGACGACACCGCCCCACAGGTGGGGCAGTTCGAGGGCGGCGACCCGGGCGAACGCCCAGACCTGCGCCCCGAAGTCCTCGGGCAGCTCCCCGGGTGCGGCGGCGACCGCGGCGCGGGTCAGCGCCCAGACGGGGGCCTCGGTGCCGGCGTCGCCGGCGGCCTGGACGAGGGCGAGGGTGGCGGGCAGGGCACCGGGGGTGCGGACGAGGGAGAGGAGGGAGAGGACTCCGTCCAGGTCCCCGTACGCGGCGAGGGCGTCGGCGAATCCGGTACGGGTGGCGGCGTCGGCGTCGACGGTGAGCCGCTCGGTACCGGCTCCCCGGCGGACGAGCGCGGCCTCGGCCGCGTCGGCGAGGGCGGCCCCCGCCTGCCCGGGGGGAACCACCACGAGCCACCGCCCGTGGAGCCGCGCGGCGGACCCACTGCCACCCAGCCCCTTCCAGGTGGTGCGGTAGCGCCAGCCGTCGATGCCGTCCGGTCCGGCGGCCGGGGCGACTGAGGGCGCGGAGGGCTCCAGCCAGTGGTGCCGGCGCTGGAAGGCATACGTCGGCAGGTCGACACGGCGAGCCCCGGTCCCCTCGAAGAGGGAAGCCCAGTCGATGTCCACACCCCGCACGAACAGCTCGGCGGCGGAGATCAGGAGGCGCTCCCAACCGCCCTCGTCACGGCGCAGGGAACCGACGGCGAGGACCTCGTCACCCGTCTCCTGGATGCCCATGACCAGCACGGGGTGCGCACTGGACTCCACGAACGTGGCGAAACCCTTGCCGAGCAGAGCGCGGACGGTCTCCTCGAAGCGGACGGGCTGTCGCAGATTGCGGTACCAGTACGCGGCATCGAGCGCGGCCGTGTCGACCAGCTCGGCGCTGACGGTTGAGTAGAAGGGAACCTCCGGCCGACGCGGAACGATCGGGCCCAGCACCTCCAGCAGCTCGGCTTCGATCCGCTCGACGTGCGCCGAATGCGACGCGTAGTCGACGGGCACCTGACGCGCCCGAATCCCCTCCGCCTGAGCCTCCGCCACGAACGCCGCCACCGCATCGGCATCACCGGCAACGACCGTGCTGGACGGCCCGTTGACCGCGGCCACCCCGAGGCGACCGATCCAGCCCTTCAACCGCTCCTCGACCTCGGCCAACGGCAACGGAAGGGAAGCCATACCCCCGAGCCCGGCCAGCTCACGCCCGATCACAGCCGCCCGCAAGGCCACCACCCGGGCGGCATCCTCCAACGACAACGCCCCCGACACAGCGGCAGCGGCGATCTCACCCTGCGAGTGACCCACCACCGCATCCGGAACGACCCCCAGGGAACGCCACACCTCCGCGAGGGAGACCATGACCGCCCACGTCACCGGCTGGACCACATCCACCCGGTCCAGAGAGCGACCTTCCCTGACGACCTCCACCACATCGAAGTCGACAAAGGGCGCCAGCGCGTCCGC
>NZ_JBVILR010000044.1:0-21032 GCF_055580265.1 Streptomyces sp. NPDC032091
GCCCGCCGCGCCGTCGTCGCGGTGCGCGGTGCCGGCCTCGTACGCCGGCACCAGCGCCTCCAGCCGCCCGCGCAGCCGGTCCATCTCGTCGTGGGACCCCTTCTCCACGCGCCGCTCGCGCGGCTCGGCGCCGGGGCGCCTCCCCGGCTTCGCGTCGCTGCGCCGGCCTCCGGCCGTCGTGCCGCTGAGGCTCTTCGCGTGGCCGACGTCAGCCCGTATGGAGCAGCGCCCTACCCCGCTCGTACGCCTCTCGGGCATGCGTGTTGCCGAGGTGCGGCCGGAGCGAGGAGAGCATGATCCGGACGCGGTCGTCGCACCGGCCGGACTGGACGAGCGGGTAGTCGTCCAGGACCCGGTTCCAGTCGACACAAGCCTCCTCCAGGCGACCCACGGCCAGCTTCCGCTCGGCAATCATGGCGTTGTACCGGACCCTGGTCCGCCGGTAGGCGGGCTCGCGCAGCCGGTCCGCGAGCTCCATGGACTCGATGGAACCGGCGATGTCGCCGAGCTCGTACCGCACCTGCCCGATGTGGTAGTTCATCGCCGACGGGTCGTAGGAGCCGAACGCCTTCGCCCTCGACTCCGCCTTGTCCATTGCCGTCTCGGCCGCCTTCAGCCGCTGCAGCGCCCTGGTCCGGTCTCCGGTCTGTGCGGCGGCGTGCGCCTGCTGGCCGGTGAGGAAGGCCAGCATCCGGGGACCGGCCTGTGGTGAGGCCGCGGCAGCGGCGTCAGCCAGGCGCAGCGCGAGTGGGCCGTGCCCGAGGTCGACGGCCTGGACGCTCATTCCCCGCAGGGTGGTGCAGTAGGTCAGGTGGTCGCCCGCCGAACCCGCCAGTTCGAGGGCCTTGGTGTAGTACCGCTGTGCCAGTCCGTCCTCACGCTCGTCCATGGCCATGTACCCGGTCAGGTAGAGGTGATCGGCCGCCGCAGAGCGCAAGGCGTTCTTCACTTCCTCCCCGGCCGTCGCCCTGAGCGCGGGCACGATGGTGTTCACCAGAAAGGCGGCTGCCATCGGCCTGGCCATCCGCCCGCCGAACTTGTCGTCGATATCGCTCATGTACTCCGTCATGGAGATGACGGCGCTGACCTCGGGCAGGCCGATCCGGGTGTGCGGATCCTCCTGCACGCGCTGCAACCGATCGTGGACGTCCGGCCAACCGGGAACCACCGCCGCAGCCGAGAACAGCCCGGCCCCGAGGACACTTCTGCGTGAGGGATCCATGTCAGCGCTCCCGAGATCGACCAGTCCCGACACGGTATCCGGGGTCTGGCCCGAGGTCTCGGGTGAATGCGTGAACCCTGCGGCATACGCGGTGACGGGCCGTCCGAGCCTGCGGGAGAGGGCCTCCAGGATCAGCGGGCGAACCTGCTTCCTCGGCAGGCTTCCCGCCACCCACTTCGGTACAGCCGACTCGTCGTAGCCGAAGGTGATGCCGCTCTCGGTGCCCACGCGTGCGATGGCCCGGATGAACTGGCCTCGCGACCAGCCCGTCTCCTCGAAGAGCGCGGCCAATGCGGTGTTCGGTGTGCCTGCGGTCATGGTGGTCCCCCGATTTTCACGGCTTTCACGGTCCGCTGCCATCACCACCGTACTCACGTTCCGTGCACGGCGGTTGACTGAGCATCACGGTATTCCGAGGGGCCGACAGCCATCGGTCCCGATCCTCAGAAGCAGGAGGAGGAGTGAACCTTCCACCCCGCCCCGCGTCTCATCAGAACCTGCCCGACTGGCTCCACGAGGGTGCCCGGGTCTTCGACCCCGGCCGGAAACGCGAAGCCGTCGTGCAGTTCATCGGCCCGTACGAGGACCCGTACAGCCGGCGTGTCATGCCGTGCGCGGTGTTCCTGAGGCCGGAAGGAGGCGGCCGGGAATGGATCGTCGCCCCCGACGTTCCCCGCCGGGCCGCCGACAGGTGAAGCTCCCGCCCCCAGCGCACTGGAACCCAGTCGAGAGGAGCACGATGCCCTGCCCGCCCCGACTCGCCTCCGTCCCCCGCTCGGTGATCATGCAGCCGACCACGCAGTGTCTTCCCATGGACTGCACCTACTGCTACCTCCCCTTCCGCAAGACGCGGAACCTCATGCCGCTGACAGTGGCGGAAGCGGCGGCTACGTCGGTCAACGCCTGGGCCGCGGCCCGCCCCGGCTTCGAGATCGTCTGGCACGGCGGGGAACCGCTGGCCACCGGCCGCGAGCACCTGGCCGCGCTCATGGCTCCCTTCGAGGGCGTGAAGCACAGCCTGCAGACCAACGCCGCGCTCGTGGATGCCGCATGGTGCGAGTTCCTCTTGGAGCGTGGCGTACACGTGGGCGTGAGCATCGACGGCCCCGAGGACATGAACGCCCATCGCGTCACCCTCGCCGGCCGTCCCGGCTTCGGCGTGACCCTGCGCGGCATCGAGCGTCTCCGGGTCCACGGAATTCCGTTCTCCGCCATCGCGGTCGTCTCCGATCCCGCCCCGGCGGACGCCCGCCGCTTCTACGAGTTCTTCGCCCAACTCGGTGTGACGGTCCTCGGCGTGAACGTCGAGGAGGAGGAAGGCGTCAACACGGGTCACCGTCGGGCCGACCACACCCGCGCGGTGGAGTTCTGGGCCGCCCTCACGGATGCGTGGCGGGCCAACCCGGTGGTGCGGCTGCGTGAGGTCCAGCGCGTCCTGAACTTCGCCGGCGCAGTCCTGGGTGCGCAGGAGACGGCCCCCACGCCGGTCACGGCGCCCTGGGACCCGCTTCCGACCATCACGCATGACGGCGACGTGATCATGCTCTCCCCGGAGCTGGCCGGATTCCATGACGACCGCTTCGGCGACTTCACGACCGGCAACGTGCTGAAGGACAGCCTGGACGTCCTGGTGGCCGAGGCCGAGGAGCGCTCCCCCTGGATCACCGAGTTCTGGCGGGGCGTGGACGCCTGCCGAGCCACATGCCCCACCTTCGCCTTCTGCGGGGGCGCCCATGCCGCGAACCGGTACTTCGAACACGGTGGCCGGTTCGACGGAACCAGGACCCGGTACTGCACCACTGCCAAGATCGCTCTACTCGAAGGAGTCACCCGACATGTCCGCACACACGCCCGCTGACGCCGTCACTCTGGTGATGGACTCGGCCGAGGGATTCCAGTCCCTCCTGCCGGCTGTCGGCACCCAGGCGCTCGCCATGTTCGACAACCGGCCCACGTGGGACAACCCCAGCTCCGCTCCGTTCGACAACCGGCCCACGTGGGACGACTGGAGCAAGGCGGAGAAGTAGCACCCACCACATCAGGGGTGGCCCCGCGCACCGCGAGGCCACCCCTGGTACCACCTCAAGGAGCGCCACATGGCCACTCGCACCTTCGGCCGCATCACCGTCGCCACCCCCGACCTCGACGAACCCGGCCTCTACCTCACCCACGTCGACACGCTCGAAAGCCCGCGCGGCACGATCCAGGACTTCACGTACGGAGACGCCGACCTGCGCTCACTCGATCTCGTGGACGCCCGGCTCATCACCGGCCGCGTCACCGGCCTTCGCTCCCGGAGGGTCGCGCTCGAATCCCTCAACCTGCATGCCGTCGAGATCACCGGCAGCGACCTCGGCTCCGCCCGGTGGAGCGCAAGCAAGCTGACCCGAGTACTGGTCCGCGAATGCAAGCTGATGGGCGCGACGCTGGAACGCCTGGTGCTGGACGACGTCCTCTTCGAGGGTTGCAGGTTCGACTACGCCACCTTCGAGGGGGTCCGCGCCACCGGTCCCGTCGCCTTCGCCGGCTGCTCCTTCACCGAGGCCGCGTTCACCGACTGCGACTTCTCCGACGCGGTGTTCACCGACTGCACCCTGAGGCTCACCGAGTTCGGTGCCGGCCGGTACCGGGAGACGGACCTGCGGGGCAACGACCTCTCCACCGTCCGTGGCGTCGCAAACCTGTCCAAGGTCCGCATCGGTCCGGGGCAGGAAGCCGAACTGGCCGAGGCGCTGGTGAACGACCTCGACATCTCCATCGGCGACGACTGACCCGGAGGACCCGTGCCCCTGCACATCGCCTACGGCGACCCGGCCGCGCTCCGCGCACGCTGTGAGATCTCCACCGCCCGGAGCGCACGTCCGGAGGAAGACGGCTACGAGACGGGATCGGTCGTCCCGGCCGGGCCGTGGCGTGCCATGGCCGAGTCGGACGTCAGGGCCGTGACCGCGCCGCGCAGACCTCTGGACAGCACCCTGGTGGAGATCGTTCGTCCACCGTTCCGTGACGGCCTCCCGCTCGAAGACCTCACGCGGCCGATGGGCGACCCTGAGGCGGTCTACCTCGGGCAGGCCCTCGCCGAGGCCGACATGACGACGACCACGGACAACCGCGCGGACGGCCGCCTGATCGGCCTCCACCTCGACAATTGGGACAAGCTCCCGTACGCCGAGAAGCACACCGGCCGCCGAAGGCTCTGCCTGAACCTCGGCTCCGGCACCAGGTACATCGTCCTCGGGGCCGTCGACGCACAGACGGCGTGCCGGGCCGTCCACCCCGACGACCACCCCCGGCGCTACCCCCACACCGACGACTACCGCGCCTACGTTGCCGGAGGGCGGCCCCTCCAGCTCGTCCGGATACGCATCGATCCAGGCGAGGGCTACCTGGCCCCCACCGAGTACCTGCTGCACGACGGATCGACCGAACGCCAGGAGCGCCCCTCGGCGGCAGCTTTCTGGCTCGGCCGGTGGCCGCGCGGCATCCTGCCCTCGCTGATCTGACGCTAGGACGGGCAGCCGGTCCCGGGCTCTTCGTCTGGTCGCCCGGCCGCCGTCGACAGGAGGTAGCCCGCCTGGAAGCGCGACTTGGCGCCCACCGCGCGCATGATCTCCGCGATGTGGCGTTGGCAGGTGCGTTCCGACATGCCCAGGCGGCGGGCGATGACCTTGTCCTCCAGGCCCTCCGACAGGAGGCGGACGATGGTCTGGCGGAGTTCGTCCGAGAGGGACTTCGCCGCCTCCGGGCTCACCGTCGTCGGGAAGGGGCGGGCGCCCAGCCAGGAGCGTTCGAAGGCCGCCGTCATGAAGTGGACGACGCTCGGCTCGCGGACCAGCAGGGCCGCGCCCTGGCGGTCCGGGACGGACATCAGGCCGGTCCGGGCGTCGAAGATCAGCATCCGCATCAGGCCGTCGCCCAGGGTCCGCACCTGCGCCCCCAGGGCCGTCACCCGTTCCACGTAGGCCGCCGTCGGGCGGGAATAGCGGGCCGTGTGCTGGTAGATCGTCCGCATCCGGACCCCGCGCGCCAGCAGCGACTCGTCCCGGCCGACCGCCTCCTCCAGGGTCTCCTGCGGGCGGCCGCCGCCCGGCTGGGAGGTCAGCAGCTCGTGCTCGCACCCCGCCACCAGCTCGGCGATCAGCCCCCGCACCGCCCCCAGGTCGGTGACCAGTTCCAGACGGCCCGCCGCGCCGTCGTCGCGGTGCGCGGTGCCGGCCTCGTACGCCGGCACCAGCGCCTCCAGCCGCCCGCGCAGCCGGTCCATCTCGTCGTGGGTCTCCCGTACGAGCAGGGCCAGCGGGGCCAGGGCCCGGGCCGCCGCCGCGCGGGGCGCCACCGCCGTCCAGCGCTCCGGGCCCTCGCCGGGGGCCCGCTGGAGGAGGTGGGCGGCGGCCAGCTCCTTGACCGCGGCGCCCGCGCGGGCGCCCAGCGCGGTGGTGGCCTCGGCGGCGGTGAAGGCGTACCGCTCCACGGCGAAGGCGTACAGGCGCCGGGCGGCGGGGCTCAGATCGGATCCATCGGCTCCGTCGACATCGACTGGCATATGCCCATTCGTCCCTGACTGTGGCTGTTTATAAACCCCTCGGGTTCCCGCAAGGCGACAAGTCGACTCCTGGATCGGGGCGTCCCGCATATGCCGAACCGGCACAGTGGTGAGCACGGCGCGCCGGGGGCGGTGTCGCCGGGTCCATCGGTGCCGACCGACCGTGAGGGGGCGGAGCGGCAGGCACGGACGGATGCCGCGCGCCCGCCCCCGACCCGCACCCGCCGTCCGTCACTGCGGCTTGGCGTAGTTCCCGTAGCCCGTCCAGTCCAGCGCCACGGCCGGCTCGTCGCCCACCACCCAGGCATCGTGCCCGGGCGCGATCTGCATGAAGTCCCCCGGGCCGTATTCCTCCGCCTCCCCGTCGTCCATGACGACGTGGATCCGCCCGCTCAGCATGTACCCCGTGTGCGCGGACTGACAGCTGTCCGTGCCGGCCAGCGGCTTGATGTGCTCCGACCACCGCCAGCCCGGCTCGAAGACGGCCCGTCCGATGGATCCGCCGTCGGTCTCGATCACGTCCAGCCTGCCCTTGCCGTCCTCGAACGGCCGGGTCTCGTCCGCGCTGTCGAAGTTCCTGCGCACCATTCCGGCCATGATCCATCGCCTCCCGGAGGGATACGGCCCCGAGTCCACTCCTCACTTTACGCTCGGACCCCCCGCCGCACCGCTCACGGAAGGCCGCGCGGGACGCCCCGGGAGCCGCCCGTCAGCCCCGCAGCGACCGGCCGAACCCCGAGGCCAGCGGCATCCGCAGACCCAGCGGCGGCGGCGCCGCCAGCGCGTCCGTCACCGGCCGCGAGTACCGCCCCGAGCACATCGCGCCGAGGACGAAATCCACCGCGAGCGCCACCACTTCCGCCCGGTGGTCCCGCAGGCCGTGCCCGTCGGAATGCACCTCGAACCGGCAAGTGGAACGATTCGCCTTCTTCGCCCGCGCCGCCAGCCGGAAGGACGACTCGGGGTCGCTGCGCGCGTCGTTCGTCCCGTGCACGATCAGCACCTGCCGCCCCGCGAGCTGTTTCACCGGTTCAGGGGATCCGCCGTGCACCTCGTCGGGTAACCAAGGGGCCAGCGACACCACCGAGTTGACGGCGTCGTGCCCCGCCGCCCGCAGCGCCGTCCGACCCCCCGCCCCGTAGCCGGCCAGGCACACCGGCACGTCCCCGTACCGGCGCAGCGCCTCGTCCGCCGCCCACGCCGCGGCCTCCTCCCGGTCCCGCGGGCCGTGCAGCACCGTGTGCGCCACCAGCCCCTCCGCCCCGCCCGCCCGGGCCAGCGCCCGCGCGAGCGGGCGCAGTGGACCGGGGGCGATCCTGGACGCCCCGGGGAGCAGGAGGACCACACCACTGACCATCGACTCCGGGCCGTTCGCGCCGGCCGCCCGCCCCAGGCGGGCCCCGCGCGCCGGCGGCGCATGCTGTGCCATGGCGGAACAGTCTCAGACCGCCAGGTGTATGCCACCCGTCCGTACGGTCTCTGTTACATATCGACGCCCGCCGCCGCCGGGTTGCTCTACGCGCGTAGGAGTAGAGTGCCGGAATGACGAGCGAGACCACCGAAAAGCCCACCCCGGACCAGATCCGCCGCTCCCCGAAGGTGCTGCTGCACGACCACCTCGACGGTGGCCTGCGCCCCGGCACCATCATCGAGCTGGCCGCCGAGGTCGGCTACGACAAGCTGCCCGAGACCGACGCCGACAAGCTGGGCGTCTGGTTCCGCGACGCCGCCGACTCCGGCTCCCTCCCGCGCTACCTGGAGACGTTCGCGCACACCTGCGCCGTCATGCAGACGAAGGCGGCCCTCTTCCGGGTCGCCGCCGAGTGCGCCGAGGACCTGGCCGAGGACGGCGTCGTCTACGCCGAGATCCGCTACGCCCCCGAGCAGCACCTGGAGGCCGGCCTGACCCTCGAAGAGGTCGTCGAGGCGGTCAACGACGGCTTCCGTGAGGGCGAGCGCCGCGCCAAGGCCAACGGGCACCGCATCCGCGTCGGCGCCCTGCTGACCGCCATGCGCCACGCGGCCCGCGCGCTGGAGATCGCCGAACTCGCCAACCGCTACCGTGACAACGGCGTGGTCGGCTTCGACATCGCCGGCGCCGAGGCGGGGTTCCCCCCCACCCGCCACCTCGACGCGTTCGAGTACCTCAAGCGCGAGAACAACCACTTCACCATCCACGCCGGCGAGGCCTTCGGCCTGCCGTCGATCTGGCAGGCCCTCCAGTGGTGCGGCGCCGACCGCCTGGGCCACGGCGTGAAGATCATCGACGACATCGAGGTCGCCGCCGACGGCTCCGTGAAGCTCGGCCGGCTGGCCTCGTACGTCCGGGACAAGCGCATCCCCCTGGAGATGTGCCCGACCTCGAACCTGCAGACCGCCGCGGCCGCCTCGTACGCCGAGCACCCGATCGGCCTGCTGCGCAAGCTGCACTTCCGGCTGACGGTCAACACCGACAACCGGCTGATGAGCGGCACCAGCATGAGCCGCGAGTTCGAGCACCTGGTCGACGCCTTCGGCTACTCGCTCGACGACATGCAGTGGTTCACCGTCAATGCGATGAAGTCCGCGTTCATTCCTTTCGATGAACGACTGGCGATGATCAACGACGTGATCAAGCCCGGCTACGCGGAGCTCAAGTCCGAGTGGCTCTTCCGCCAGACCGCTTCCACCAGCGGATCTGTATCGGCCTAGGCCACGGAATGACGGTAGGAATGCGCCCGGGAGCATGACGCCCCGGGCGCTTCCTCGTATTTACGGATGTTTGCGGGACGGGGTTTGAAGTGACTAGTTTGCGGAGCCGCTCGATTCCCCGTCGCAAGGACGATTTTTCATGAAGCAGTCTGCTGCCAAGTCCCTCGGTGTCGCTGTCATTGGTGCCGCCCTCGCCGCGGGTGCCGCGGGTACCGCCTCCGCCTCGGCGCTCCCCACCCCGAACCTGACGGACGCCCTCGGCACCGTCACCAGCACCGCCAGCGCCGTCACCAACCAGTCGGACCAGGCCCAGCAGGGTGGCCAGAGCGACCCCGCCGCCCCGGTCAGCCAGCTGCTCGGCGGCCTGCCCCCGCTGCCCGGCCTCGGCGGCTGATCCGGAGCCCGGATTCGCACGCCCGCACGTGTGGCGCACACCCCTTCGAGGCGGTGTGCGCCACGCCGCACGGTGTGCCACGATCACCACCAACTGCCCGCCGACGTACGGGGTATGAGGTCCGGTCATGCGCATCACGGCACGATTCACAGCGCCCGCGACGACGTTCGCGCTGCTCCCCGCCCTGCTCCTCGGGGCCGTCGGTTGCAGCAGCGGTCCGGACGCCCCCGCGGCCGGCAAGGGCCCGGACCCCAAGGGTTCCGCGGCCACCGCCACCCCCTCCGGCACACCCGCGCCCGCGGCCGCCTCGCCGGCTCCGAAGGCCAAGGACGCCCGCCTGGAGCGCTCCGCGCTCGCGCAGGGCGACCTGCCCGGCTACCAGGTCTCCGCGCAGGGCAAGAACCCGAGCGCCCCCACCGGCCAGCCGCAGGCCGACAAGAAGGCCTGCCAGCCGCTCGCCGACATCATGGGCGACAAGCCCGACCCGGCCGCGCACGAGACCGTCAACCGGGGCATCGGCTCCCAGAAGCAGGTCGGCCTCGCCGTCTCCGCCTCCGTCAGCTCCTACGACGAGGCCGACGCCAAGAAGGTCCTCTCCCGGCTCCGCGAGGCCGTCGCGGCCTGCGGCTCCGGCTTCACCGCCACCGTGCAGAAGCAGAGCGGCACCTACCGGGACGTGAAGGCGGTCCCGTTCAAGACCGCCGGTGACGAGAGCGTCAGCTGGACCACGACCGCCGCCGCCGAGGGCGTCTCCGCGCAGGTCCACCTGGTCGTCGTCCGCGAGGGCTCCAGCGTCGTACGGCTGATGGCCCTCAACGTGGCGGCCGCCGGCCAGAAGGCGGCCGTACCGCAGGAAGTCGCCGACAAGCAGCTGGAGAAGGTCCGCAAGGCCGGTTGATCCCGGCCGGAGCGGGGCCGGTTCACCAGGCGGTGTGCGCGGCGCCGACGCCCGACTTCTCGTTCGGGATCAGCACCCACAGCGCGAGGTAGACGAGGAACTGCGGGCCCGGCAGCAGGCAGGACAGCAGGAAGATGAGCCGCATCGTGCGGGCCTTCATTCCGTACCGTCGGGCGAGGCCGGCGCAGACGCCGCCGATCAGCCGTCCGTCACGGGGGCGGGTCAGCGCGCTCATGGTGTTCTCCTTCGTATCGGGATTCGCGCGCTTTCCTTTTGTGCTCGGCGCGATGAATCAATATTCGCGCGGTACCGCCGACAGAACGTCGGTCCACGGGCCGAGCCCGACCCTGGGAATTCTCGGGGTGCTCCCCTGAGGAACGGCGTCCGGGGTGGTCAGGGGCCTGCGCAGCCTGGACCGCAGCACCGGGACGACCGCCACGTGCGCGATCACCACCCCGGCCGTGTTCAGCAGCAGGGAGTCCACGTCCAGCACCCGCCCCGGGACCGCCGTCTGGAGCATCTCGATGCTCAGCGAGATCAGTACGGCCGCGGCCGCCGTCCGCGCCAGCGAGGACCACGCGGCCAGCGGGCCGGGCTTCAGCCGCCCCCCGGCCAGCGGCAGCAGCACCCCCAGCGGGGCCAGCAGCGCCAGCCCCTCCCCGATCCGCCGCGCGGCCTCCAGCGGCCCCATCGCCAGGTCCGCCCGGATCCCCTCCAGCGGGGTCAGGTTCGCGGCCGCCGCCCAGGGGACGTCCAGCGGACGGAGGGTGAGCCATCCGACGAGCAGCAGGTGCGCGGCCAGCAGGGCCCCGCTCAGCAGGCGCGGACGGACCGGGAGCTGTGTGGCGGTGGCGGCGCTGCCGCTGCCCTCATGACGGTGCACACCACGGAGGACGCCACCCCCGGCGGCGACGGTTCCGGTCGGCCCGGACCGTGTCGTCCCTTTCGGCGTCCCCCCGGTCGGCCGGTCGGACGGTCGGACCGTCAGCCGGTCCCCGGGCCGCCCGGCCGGCGGACGGCGGTGGTCACCGCCGGATGCCGCCGCGCCCAGTCGGCGAGACCGGTGAGCCGCTCGTAGAGCTCGCGCGCCGCGTCGGTGGCGGCGTACTCCACCCGGGGCGGCACCGTGGGGTACACCGTGCGGACCAGCAGACCGGCCTCCTCCAGCTCGCGCAGCGTGAGGGTGAGGATCCGGCGGCTGAGCCCGGCCAGCGACCGTTCGAGCGCGGAGAAGCGGACGGGTCCGTGGAGGGTCTCGCTCAGGACGCCGAGGCTCCATTTGCCGCTCACCCTGCCGAGCACGTCCATCACGGCGCAGACCTCCCGGCCCGCGCCCTCCTGGGCCGTGCACCCGGTAGTACGTGACATAAATGTGCCTTCTTCCGTTGTGCGGGGCCCTCTTCGAGGATGAGCGGTGTGCACGTCAGTGCTCCGCGAGGACGGCCCCCGGCCGGCTCGCGCCCCTGCGCAGGCCAGACGAGAGACGAGGGACGACGAGTGAGGAACGCCGGCAGCACGGAAGGGCTTCCCGCGACGGTGGCGCTGGACGCGGGGGTGAAGGAGTTGATCGACGGCCGGAACTTCGCCGTCGTGGCGACGCTGAACGCCGACGGCGGCCCGCAGACCTCCGTCGTCTGGGTCGGCCGGCGCGGGGACGCCGTGGTCTTCTCCACCACGGCGGGACGCAAGAAGGCGCGCAACCTGGCCCGCGACCCCCGCATCAGCCTGACGGTCTACGACCGCGAGAACCCCTACCGGTCGGCGGAGATCCGTGGCACGGCCGAACTGCTGCCGGACCCGCACAAGGAACTGCCGCGCGAGCTCTCACAGCACTACCTCGGCGAGAACCCGCCGCCGGAGCCGGCCGAGGTCGTCCGGCTGGTCGTACGGATCGCCGCGGAGAAGGTCATCGCGATCTCGCTCTAGCGACGGCGGGCGGCGGCCCGCCAGGGCCCTACCCGACCGCCAGCAGCACCGCCAGCAGCACCGCGCCCGCCACCGCGGGTGCGATGATCTCCCAGGCCCACCGCACGGTGACCGGCCCCTGCGCGAGCGGCCGGGCGGCCCCCCGCTCGGCGAGCTCGGTCAGCTCGTCCACCGCCTTGTCGGCGGAGGCCCGCGCGACGGGCGCGGCCGCCTTGTCGCCCGGCCCGCCCGCCGCGCCCGCGCCCGTGCCCCGGCCGGCCGAGCGGTTCGCCTTCTTGCGCTCGCGCAGCGACACCGGCACCGACCAGAGCTGGTACTTCGCCCCGTCCGCCAGCACCTCCGCCGAGTACCCCGCGCGCACCGCGTCCACGACGCCCCAGGGCAGCGTGATGACCCGGAACGGGTTGCGGACGCGCATCCGGTCCTCGTTGGCGAAGACGGCCGGCCGGATGGTGAAGGCCACCGTCAGCGGCACGGCGCACAGCGCGGCGGCCAGCCCGATCCAACGGCCGGCGCCCACGCCGCGCACGACGGCGTCCCCGCACAGCCAGACGATCATCGCCAGGATCAGCACCCCGGTCACGACGGCCATGGGGGAGCGGTAGACGCGATCGGCGAAGGCCGGCTCATGGGCGGAGGGTGTGGTCATGCCGCCGATTGTGCCGCATGCCCGTCCGGGGGCCACCGGTGCACGGCTGCCGGACGCACCGGCCGCCCGGGGGCGGGTGCACCGATGGTGGATGTCACGCCCAGATGTGCACGTGGGGGGTGACAGGTCGCTACGCGCGTAGATATGCTCGTCTGGTGACCATGCCCACCACCCTCACCGCATTCGCTGACGTGACGACGTCCGACAGCGCGCTGCGCCGCTTCCTGCACGGGCTGCCCGGCGTCGACGCAGTCGGACTGGAGGCCCGCGCGGCCTCCCTCGGCACCCGCTCGATCAAGACGACGGCCAAGGCGTACGCCATCGACCTGGCCATCTCGATGATCGACCTGACGACGCTGGAGGGTGCGGACACCCCCGGCAAGGTCCGGTCGCTCGCCGCCAAGGCCGTCAACCCCGACCCCCTCGACCGTACGACGCCCACGACCGCCGCGGTCTGCGTCTACCCCGACATGGTGGCCACCGCCAAGGCGGCGCTGAACGGCGCCGACGTCAAGGTCGCCTCCGTCGCCACCGCCTTCCCGGCGGGCCGCGCCGCCCTGCCGGTCAAGCTGGCCGACACCCGGGACGCCGTCGCCGCCGGCGCCGACGAGATCGACATGGTCATCGACCGTGGCGCCTTCCTCGCCGGCCGCTACCTGGAGACGTACGAGCTGATCAAGGCCGTCAAGGAGGCGTGCGTCCGCGAGGACGGCACCGCCGCCCGGCTGAAGGTCATCTTCGAGACCGGCGAGCTGTCGACGTACGACAACATCCGCCGCGCCTCCTGGATCGGCATGCTCGCGGGCGCCGACTTCATCAAGACCTCCACCGGCAAGGTCGGCGTCAACGCCACCCCCGCCAACACCCTGCTGATGCTCGAAGCCGTCCGCGACTTCAAGGCGCAGACTGGAATCCAGATCGGCGTGAAGCCGGCCGGCGGCATCCGGACCACCAAGGACGCCATCAAGTTCCTGGTCCTGGTCAACGAGACCGCGGGCGAGGACTGGCTGACCAACGAGTGGTTCCGCTTCGGCGCCTCCAGCCTGCTGAACGACCTGCTCATGCAGCGCCAGAAGCTGAGCACCGGGCGTTACTCCGGACCCGACTACGTGACGGTGGACTGATCACCATGGCATCCCTCTTCGAGTACGCACCGGCTCCCGAGTCCCGCTCGGTCGTCGACATCGCCCCCTCCTACGGGCTCTTCATCGACGGCGAGTTCACCGACGCCGCCGACGGCAAGGTCTTCAAGACCGTCAGCCCCTCCAGCGAGGAGGTCCTGGCGGAGGTCGCCCAGGCCGGCGCCGCCGACGTGGACCGCGCCGTCAAGGCCGCCCGCCGCGCCTTCGAGAAGTGGTCCGCGCTGCCCGGCTCCGAGCGCGCCAAGTACCTCTTCCGCATCGCCCGGATCATCCAGGAGCGCAGCCGCGAGCTCGCCGTCCTGGAGACCCTGGACAATGGCAAGCCGATCAAGGAGACCCGCGACGCGGACCTCCCGCTGGTCGCCGCGCACTTCTTCTACTACGCGGGCTGGGCCGACAAGCTCGACCACGCCGGCTACGGCGCGAACCCGCGCCCGCTCGGCGTGGCCGGCCAGGTCATCCCGTGGAACTTCCCGCTGCTGATGCTCGCGTGGAAGATCGCCCCGGCGCTCGCCACCGGCAACACCGTCGTCCTCAAGCCGGCGGAGACCACCCCCCTCTCGGCGCTGTTCTTCGCGGACATCTGCCGCCAGGCCGGCCTCCCCAAGGGCGTCGTCAACATCATCCCCGGCTACGGGGACGCGGGCGCCGAACTCGTCGCCCACCCCGACGTCAACAAGGTCGCCTTCACCGGCTCCACCGCGGTCGGCAAGGCCATCGCCCGCCAGATCGCCGGCACCGACAAGAAGGTCACCCTGGAGCTGGGCGGCAAGGGCGCCAACATCGTCTTCGACGACGCCCCCATCGACCAGGCCGTCGAGGGCATCGTCAACGGCATCTTCTTCAACCAGGGCCAGGTCTGCTGCGCGGGCTCCCGCCTCCTGGTCCAGGAGTCGATCCACGACGAGCTCCTCGACTCCCTCAAGCGCCGCCTGGGCACCCTGCGCCTGGGCGACCCGCTCGACAAGAACACCGACATCGGCGCGATCAACTCCGCCGAGCAGCTCGCCCGGATCACGGCCCTGGCCGACACGGGCGAGGCCGAGGGCGCCGAGCGCTGGTCCCCGGCCTGCGAGCTGCCGTCCTCCGGCTACTGGTTCGCCCCGACGCTCTTCACGAACGTCACCCAGGCGCACACCGTCGCCCGCGACGAGATCTTCGGCCCGGTCCTGTCCGTGCTGACGTTCCGCACCCCGGACGAGGCCGTCGCCAAGGCCAACAACAGCCAGTACGGGCTGTCCGCCGGCATCTGGACGGAGAAGGGCTCGCGCATCCTCGCGGTCGCGAACAAGCTCCGCGCGGGCGTCGTCTGGGCCAACACGTTCAACAAGTTCGACCCGACCTCGCCCTTCGGCGGCTACAAGGAGTCGGGCTTCGGCCGCGAGGGCGGCCGCCACGGCCTGGAGGGCTACCTTGATGTCTGAGTCTTCTGTGACCCGTCTGGGCGTCTTCAAGACCTACAAGCTGTACGTCGGGGGCAAGTTCCCCCGCTCCGAGAGCGGCCGGGTGTACGAAGTGACCGACTCGAAGGGGAAGTGGCTGGCCAACGCCCCGCTGTCCTCCCGCAAGGACGCCCGTGACGCGGTCGTCGCCGCGCGCAAGGCCTTCGGCGGCTGGGCCGGCGCGACCGCGTACAACCGCGGCCAGATCCTCTACCGCATCGCCGAGATGCTGGAGGGCCGCCGGGAGCAGTTCGTCCGCGAGGTCGGCGAGGCCGAGGGGCTGTCGAAGTCCAAGGCCGCGGCGGTCGTGGACGCGGCCGTCGACCGCTGGGTCTGGTACGCGGGCTGGACCGACAAGATCGGCCAGATCACCGGCGGGGCCAACCCCGTCGCGGGCCCGTTCTTCAACCTCTCCACCCCGGAGCCGACCGGCGTCGTCACGGTCGTGGCCCCGCAGGACTCGTCCTTCCTCGGCCTCGTCTCGGTGATCGCCCCGGTGATCGCGACGGGCAACACCGCCGTCGTCATCGCCAGCGAGAAGGCCCCGCTGCCCGCCCTGTCCCTGGGCGAGGTGCTCGCCACCTCCGACCTGCCGGGCGGCGTCGTCAACATCCTTTCCGGCAAGGCCTCCGAGATGGGCCCGCACCTCGCGGCCCACCAGGACGTCAACGCGATCGACCTCGCGGGCGCGGACCCGGCCCTGGCCAAGGAGCTGGAGATCGCCGCGGCCGACAACCTCAAGCGCGTCCTGCGTCCCCAGCCTGTGGACGACTGGGCCGCCGACCCGGGCACGTCGCGCATGACGGCGTTCCTGGAGACCAAGACGGTCTGGCACCCCACCGGGTCGCTGGGCTCGGGCGGCTCCTCGTACTAGGACCCCCGCACGAACCGGCCCCGGCAGCCACCTCCCCCGTGCTGCCGGGGCCTTCGCGCGCCGTGACGCCGTCAGGACTTCGGGAGCACCGGCCCCAGCAGCGAGGAGACGGCCGCCTGCGGGATCTCCCGCACCGACGGCCCCTGCGTCAGCACCCCCGTCACCATCGTGGTGCCCACCGCCGGGAAGTCGGCCACCTTCGTGCCCACCCCGTTGTCGAGCGGGTCCACGCCGGTGTGGGCGAGGGGGTTCACCTTCAGGTTCGAGATCGGGTCGACGACCCCGGCGACGGCCGCCGCCGGGTCCAGCTCCCCCGCCTGCGCCCCGCCGGCCGCCATGGCCAGGGCCGCCCCGGCCATGGAGAGGGTCAGCCCGGCGGAGCGGAGCTTCTTGGAAGAGGAGTCGGGGGCTGCGTGACGTGCCATTGGTTCCCGCCTGTGGTCGTAGTCGCGTGCGCACACAGCGTAGTCGAGGTGGTGCCCCCGCTTCCAACCCGCCGTGTGAGACCGGTCGCAGGGACTGTCGGCGGTGCGCCGATCCGCCGGGTCATGCCTCACACTGGTCTCCCGTGAGCTGTTCATCTCCCCTTCCGACGCGCGTCGTGCTCCTGACCGGCCCCTCGGGTTCCGGCAAGTCCTCGCTGGCGGCCCGCTCGGGGCTGCCCGTACTGCGACTGGACGACTTCTACAAGGAACAGACGGACCCGACCCTCCCCCTGGTCGAGGGCAGCTCGGACATCGACTGGGACTCGCCCCGCTCCTGGGACGCCGATGTCGCCGTCGCCGCCGTCGCCGAACTCTGCCGCACCGGCCGCACCGAGGTCCCGGTCTACGACATCGCGACCAGCTCCCGCACCGGCACGGAGACCCTGGACATCTCCCGCACCCCGCTGTTCATCGCGGAGGGCATCTTCGCCGCCGACATCGCCGCCCGCTGCCAGGAGCTCGGCCTCCTCGCCGACGCGATCTGCCTGCGCGGCCGGCCCTCCACCACCTTCCGCCGCAGACTCGCCCGCGACCTGCGCGAGGGCCGCAAGTCCCTGCCGTTCCTGCTGCGCCGGGGCCTGCGCCTGATGCGCGCCGAGCGCGGCATCGTCGCCCGGCACGTCGCCCTCGGCGCCCACGCCTGCGGCCGCGACGAGGCCCTCGGCCGGCTCGCCGCCGCCGCGGCGGGCCGCCACCGCTCGGCGACCGCCGCCGCGGCGTAACCCCGCGCGCGGTGGCCCCGCGCACGAAGAGCGCCCGGCCCGCGTGAGCGGACCGGGCGCAAAGAGGAGGCGGAACCAAGCGGACCCCCGACCGCCTGATCCCGCCTCCATCCCCCCCATGGCCCCCGTCCCACCCCCGTAGGACGGACCCCCTGGCCGGTGGTCTGTGGTCTGTGCGCCTCCGCGCGTTACGCGACGAGCTCCCCGAAGGACTCCGCCTCGTCCCGCCCGAAGCTCAGCACCTCGTCCTCGCGCAGCCGGCGCAGCGAGCGCCAGATGCTCGACTTCACGGTGCCGACGCTGATGCCCAGGATCTCCGCGATCTCCGGGTCCGTGCGGCCCTCGTAGTAGCGCAGCACCAGCATCGTGCGCTGCGGCTCCGGGATCCGGGCCAGCGCCTGCCAGAGCACCGCGCGCAGCTCCGTACCGCGCATCGCGTCCGTGTCGGAGGCCGTCTCCGGCAGCTCCTCCGTCGGGTACTCGTTCAGCTTGCGCCGCCGCCACGCGCTGATGTGCAGGTTCGTCATCGTGCGGCGCAGGTAGCCGCCCACCGCCGCCTTGTCGCTGATCCGGTCCCACGCCCGGTACGTGGAGAACAGCGCGCTCTGCAGCAGGTCCTCGGCCTCGTGGCGGTCGCCGGTGAGGTGGAAGGCCGTCGCGTACAGCGCCGCCCGCCGCTCCTGGACGTACGCCGTGAACTCCGCCTCCGAGGAGGAGGACGGGGAGGAAGGGGTCCGCTGGGCGGGAACCGCCTGGTACTGGTTCGCGTCAATGGCTACGACGCGCGCCTGCCGCCGGGAGCCCGGCACCGTACGGACACCCGCCCGGCGGTTCGCGTCGTGCAGCCGCGTGACAACCGCGCTGGTGGTGGTGCTGTGCAGCGTGTTCATCTCGCGCCCCCCGTCGTGGAGTCTGCTTCGGTCCGTGTTTCGATGACAAAAGACTGCCCGGCCGACTTAACCGGCGTGTCCGTCGACTGTCACAGCACTGTCACAGCCGTCTCCGGCCGCCCTCCGGCGGCCCCGGCGGGGACCGCCGCCGGATCCCGTCGCGCGCGACGGTCGAAGTCCCGACGGCCGATGGGACAGAATGAGCCCGTGCCTTTCCTGTTGCTGATCGAGGACGACGACGCCATCCGCACGGCCCTCGAACTCTCCCTGACCCGCCAGGGCCACCGTGTGGCCACCGCGGCGACGGGCGAGGACGGCCTGAAACTGCTCCGCGAGCAGCGGCCGGACCTGATCGTGCTCGACGTCATGCTGCCCGGGATCGACGGCTTCGAGGTGTGCCGGAGGATCCGCCGCACCGACCAGTTGCCGATCATCCTGCTCACCGCGCGCAGCGACGACATCGATGTCGTCGTCGGCCTGGAGTCCGGAGCCGACGACTACGTCGTCAAGCCCGTCCAGGGCCGGGTGCTCGACGCCCGCATCCGCGCCGTGCTGCGCCGCGGCGAGCGCGAGGCCAGCGACTCCGCCGTCTTCGGGTCCCTCGTCATCGACCGGGCCGCCATGACCGTCACCAAGAACGGCGAGGACCTCCAGCTCACCCCGACCGAGCTGCGGCTGCTGCTGGAGCTCAGCCGCCGGCCCGGCCAGGCGCTCTCCCGCCAGCAACTCCTGCGGCTGGTGTGGGAGCACGACTACCTGGGCGACTCGCGGCTCGTCGACGCGTGCGTGCAGCGACTGCGCGCCAAGGTCGAGGAAGTGCCCTCGTCGCCCACCCTGATCCGTACGGTCCGGGGTGTCGGCTACCGGTTGGACTCCCCGCAGTGATCAAGGCCCTCTTCGCGGGCCGGCGCTGGACGAGCCTGCGGGTGCGGCTGCTCGTGGTGTTCGCCCTGGTCGCCCTCACGGCCGCGGTCTCCGCCTCCGGAATCGCCTACTGGCTCAACCGCGAGGCGGTGCTCACCCGTACCCAGGACGCGGCCCTGGGCGACTTCCGCCAGGAGATGCAGAACCGGGCCGCGGCCCTGCCCGCCGACCCCACCCCCGAGGAACTGCAGCGCACCGCCGAGCTGATGGCGGGCAGCAGCCCCGGGTACAGCGTGCTGCTCGTCCACGAACGCAAGGACAGGCGGCTGGTGTTCGGCGCCGCCGGCGCCGCCTCGTTCGGGCTGGACGACGTACCGAAGTCCCTCCAGAACGCGGTGAACGACCGACAGAAGAGCACGACCGCGAACGACGCCGAGTACCACATGTACTGGCAGCGGACGAAGCCCCACGGCAACCCGTACCTGGTCGGCGGCACGCGGATCGTCGGCGGCGGACCCACCGGCTACATGTACAAGTCCCTGGCGACGGAGCGGGACGACCTCAACGCGCTCGGCTGGTCCCTGACCATCGCGACGGGGCTGGCCCTGCTCGGGTCGGCGCTGCTCGCCCAGGCGGCGGCGCGGACCGTCCTCAAGCCCGTCCAGCGGCTCGGCGAGGCCGCCCGGCGGCTGGGCGAGGGCGAACTGGACCACCGGCTCGACGTGTCCGGGACGGACGAACTCGCGGACCTCTCGCGGACGTTCAACCGGACCGCGGAGGCGCTGGAGAAGAAGGTCGCCGACATGAGCGCGCGGGAGGAGGCCAGCCGGCGGTTCGTCGCCGACATGAGCCATGAACTGCGCACGCCGCTGACGGCGCTGACGGCGGTCGCCGAGGTGCTGGAGGAGGAGGTCGACGACCTCGACCCGATGATCGCCCCGGCGGTGGGCCTGGTCGTCAGCGAGACCCGACGGCTGAACGACCTGGTGGAGAACCTGATGGAGGTCACCCGCTTCGACGCGGGCACGGCACGGCTGGTGCTCGACGACGTCAACGTCGCCGACCAGGTCACCGCCTGCATCGACGCGCGGGCCTGGCTGGACGCCGTCGAGGTCGACGCCGGCCGCGGGATCGTCGCACGGCTCGACCCGCGCCGGCTGGACGTGATCCTGGCCAACCTGATCGGCAACGCCCTCAAGCACGGCGGCTCCCCGGTGCGGGTGTCGGTGCGGGTCGAGGAGGAGTGGCTCATCGTCGCCGTCAAGGACAACGGCCCGGGCATCCCCGAGGAGGTGCTGCCGCACGTCTTCGACCGGTTCTACAAGGCCAGCGCCTCCCGGCCGAAGTCCGACGGCAGCGGGCTGGGCCTGTCGATCGCCATGGAGAACGCGCACATCCACGGCGGCGACATCACGGCCGCGAACGGCCCGGAAGGCGGAGCCGTGTTCACGCTGCGGCTCCCGGTGGACGTGGGGCAGGTGATCGCCGGTGGCGGCACGGACGCGTAGGGCGCTGGCGGCCCTCGCACTCGTCTCCTCGTCCCTCTCCCTGGCCGGGTGCGGGATCCGGGCCACGACCGTCCCGGTCGACGTGGGCCCGGCCCCGTCGCGGGTCTCCTGCGACACCCCGGACCTGCCGGCCGGGCAGAGCGGGGTGCAGGGGTTCCGGGCCAAGATCGAGCTGGTCTGCGGATCGCAGCTGGTCGCGGTGGAGCGGGTGGTCCCGGTGCCCGACAAGCGGACCGGGCGCGATCCCCTCACGCTGGTCGCGCAGGCCCTGCTGGAGGAGCTGGAGCGGGTCCCGTCCGAGCAGGAACGGGAGGGCGGCTTCACGACCGGCGTACGGGACGGCCTGGCGGCCGGCCCCTCCCGGCCCGGCGACCCGGCGGGGACGGTCCGGCTGAGCCGCAAGCCCGAGGACCTGCCGCCGGTGGCCCTGGCCCAGATCGTGTGCACCCTCTCCGCGAGCGACGCCGTCTCGGCCGGCCCGGGCCCGGTGGTCCTGGGCGGCCCGGACGCGGACCCGCCCCGCGCCTGGGAATGCACGGACGCGGTCCGCAACCGCCCGGAATCGGCCCCGACCCTGGGCGAACTGGTCCGCCCGACCACGTCCCCGACGCCGGGGGCGTCGGCGTCGGCGTCGGCGCGCTGAGGGGGTCGGGGGTGGGCGGGGTCCCCTTGGGCGGTCTCAGAGAAGGGTTGGGGCTTTCCCGTCAGTCTCATCGTCCTTCCGTGTCGGGCCGGCCTGTCAAGGGCGCTCCTTCGTCGCGTCGCTGCGCGATGGCCTTCGG
>NZ_JBVILR010000045.1:0-14192 GCF_055580265.1 Streptomyces sp. NPDC032091
ACGCGACGAAGGAGCGCCCTTGACAGGCCGGCCCGACACGGAAGGACGATGAGACTGACGGGAAAGCCCCAACCCCTCCCTGAGACCGCTCAAGGAGACCCCGCCCCCCACCCCCGCCCCGCCGGCCGGTTCCGGCCTGCGGGAGCCGGCCGCCGGCCCGCCGGCCCGCACTCGGGGAGGCGGGTGGGCAGCCACCGCCCGGGTCCGGCCCCTCGCGGGGGAGAGGGCGGGCCCGCGCCGCGAGCCCCGTACCCCCGCCCCCCTCAGAACGCCGGGCGTTCCGGGTCCAGGGTGGCGCGGCCCTCCGTGGGGGACGAGGGCTCGGCGAAGCGGCGTGGGGGGATGCGGCCCGCTCTGCGGGCCAGGCGGCCCGCCGTGACGGCGTCGCGCATGGCCGCCGCCATCAGGGCCGGCTCCTGGGCGCGGGTCACCGCCGACGCCAGCATCACCGCCGCGCAGCCCAGTTCCATCGCCAGGGCGGCGTCGGACGCCGTGCCCGCCCCGGCGTCCAGGATCACCGGCACCCCCGCCCGCTCCACGATCAGCTCGAAGTTGTGCGGGTTGCGGATGCCCATCCCGGAGCCGATCGGGGAGCCCAGCGGCATGATCGCCGCGCAGCCCACGTCCTCCAGCTTGCGGGCCAGGACCGGGTCGTCGTTGGTGTACGGGAGCACCGTGAAGCCCTCGTCGACCAGGACCTCCGCCGCGTCCAGCAGCTCGACGCCGTCCGGCAGCAGGGTCCGCTCGTCCGCGACCACCTCCAGCTTGATCCAGTCCGTGCCCAGTGCCTCCCGCGCCAGCCGGGCGGTCAGGACGGCCTCGCCGGCGGTGAAGCAGCCCGCCGTGTTGGGCAGGACCGCGATGCCGAGCCTGGACAGCACGGACAGGACCGAGCCCTGCACCGTCGGGTCCAGGCGGCGCATCGCGACCGTGGTCAGCTCGGTGCCGGAGGCGACCAGGGCGCGTTCCAGGATCTCCAGGCTCGGGGCTCCGCCCGTGCCCATGATCAGGCGGGAGGAGAAGGTCCGGCCGCCCAGGGTGAACAGGTCGTCGGCCATCGTGCTCAGCCTCCCTGGACCGCGGTGAGGACCTCGACCCGGTCGCCGTCCCCGACGGCGGTCAGGGGCCACTGGCCGCGCGGGACCACGGTCTCGTTGAGGGCGGCGGCGACGCCGGACGGAGCCGTGGTGAGGCTGGCGACCACCGCGTCGAGGGTGGTGCCCGCCGCGACCTCGCGCGGCTCGCCGTTGACGGAGATGGTCATGCGTACGACTCCTGACGTGCGGGGGCGAAGCGGCGGGGGCTGAAGGGGCGGGCGATGTCCGGCACGGCGCCGGTGGTCAGCAGTTCCGCCATCACGTCGCCGGTGAGCGGGGTCAGCAGCACCCCGTTGCGGTAGTGGCCGGTGGCCAGGTGCAGGCCGGGCAGGTCGGTCGGGCCGAGCAGCGGCGCGTTGTCGGGGGAGCACGGGCGCAGCCCGGCCCGGGTCTCGACCAGGGGCAGCTCGGTGATGCCGGGGACCAGTTCGTGGGCGTCGCGCAGCAGCTCGTAGACCCCGCCGGCGGTGACGGTGGTGTCCCAGCCGAGCTCCTCGCTGGTGGCGCCGACGACGAGCTCGCCGTTCTCGCGCGGTACGAGGTAGACGTGGCTGCCGCGCACCACGGCCCGTACGGTCCGGGACAGGAACGGCGCGTAGGCGGGCGGGACGGCCAGCCGCAGCACCTGTCCCTTGACGGGCCGCACGGGTGGGGCCACCTCGGCCGGTACGCCCTCCAGCCGGCCGCTGAGCGAGCCCGCGGCCAGGACCACCTGGTCGGCGAGCAGCTCGGTGCCGTCGTCGAGGAGCGCGCCGCGGGCCCGGTCGGCGGTGACGAGCAGCCGGCGCGCGGCCGCCCGGTGGACCCGTACGCCGGCCCGTTCGCAGGCGGTGAGCAGGGCGGCGGCGAGGCGGCGGGGGTCCACCTGGTGGTCCCCGTCGACCCGCAGCCCGCCGCGTACGCCCGGGGCGAGCATGGGCTCCAGGCGGCGGCACTCGCGGCCGGTGAGCCACTCGGACTCCAGACCGCAGCGCCGCTGGAGGGCGTGCAGTTCCCGCAGGTGGAGGCGGTCGTCGGCGTCGAGGGCGACGGCGAGGGTGCCGCAGGCGCGGTAGCCGAGGTCCATGCCGCCGCTGGCCTCGGTGAGTTCGGCGGCGAACTCCGGGTAGCGGGCGGCGGAGGCGAGGTTGAGCCCCAGCAGGGTCTCCTCGCCGTAGTGGAGCTCGGTGACGGCGGCGAGCATGCCGGCCGCGACCCGGGCGGCGCCGCCGCCGGGGTCGGGGTCGGCGAGCGCGGTGCGCAGGCCGCTGCGGGCCGCCCGCCAGGCGGTGACCAGGCCGATGATCCCGCCACCGATGACGAGGACGTCGCCGCCCCGGTGGTCGGATCCCTTGTCGGATGCGTGCATGGGCGTCCAGCCCCTCCCTTCGCCGGCATGACCCGGATCAGGTTCGTACGGTCGGAGGCCGGCCAGCCTCCCTCTCAGCCCGGTGCGCCCGGACTCCCGCGATAGGTACGGTGGCCAGCCTAACCCCGGGGCCGGTGGCGGGTAAGGCTGCCTCCCCGGGCCGGCCCGCCCCCGCTTTCCTGACGGGCCGTCAGCTGGCTAGGCTGACCGCGTGAGTGAGCAGACGGAACAGACGAAGCCCGGTGCCGTGATCGTCGGCGCCGGAATGGCCGGCGTGCAGACCGCCGTGGCCCTGCGGGAACAGGGCTGGACCGGCCCCGTGACCCTGCTGGGCGCCGAACCCCACCAGCCCTACGACCGCCCCCCGCTGTCCAAGGCGGTGCTCCTCGGCAAGGCCGAGGACTCGGCCTTCGACGTCGACTTCGAGGGCCTCGGCATCGAGCTGCGCCTCGGGACCGAGGTCACCGGCCTGCGGGCCGCCGACCGCATGCTGGACACCGAGACGGGCCCCGTCCCGTACGAGGTCCTCGTCCTGGCCACCGGAGCCGTCCCCCTGACCCTGCCCGCCACCGACCGCGTCCCCGGCGTGCACCTGCTGCGCACCCTCGACGACGCCGCCCGGCTGCGCCCCGTGCTGGCCGCCGCCCCCGAGGTCGTCGTGGTCGGCGCCGGCTGGATCGGCGCCGAGTTCGCCACCGCCGCCCGCGAGGCCGGCTGCGCCGTCACCGTCGTCGAGGCCGCCGACCGGGTCCTGGCCGGGGCCCTGCCCGCCGAGGTCGCCGCCCCCATGGCCCGCTGGTACGCCGGAGCCGGAGCCACCCTGCTCACCGGCGCGAAGGTCGCCGGGATCGAGGAGGGCCGGGTGCTCCTCGCCGACGGCCGCGCGCTGCCCGCCGGGGCCGTCGTCGTCGGCATCGGGGCCAGGCCCGCCACCGACTGGCTCGACGGCAGCGGGGTCGAACGGGGCCCCGACGGCTCCGTCACCGCCGACGCCCACCTGCGCACCTCCCTGCCCGGGGTGTACGCCGTCGGTGACTGCTCCTCCTTCCCGTCGGCCCGCTACGGGACCCGGCTGCTGGTCCACCACTGGGACAACGCCCTCCAGGGCCCCCGCGCGGTCGCGGCCAACATCGTCGCCGGGGAGGCCGTCCGGACCTACGACCCGGTGCCGTACTTCTGGTCCGAGCAGTTCGGCCGCTTCGTGCAGTACGCGGGCCACCACGGCGGCGCCGACACCCTGCTGTGGCGCGGCGACCCGGACGGCGACGCCTGGTCGGTGTGCTGGCTGCGCGGGGACGCCCTCGTCGCCGTCCTGGCCGTCGGCCGGCCCCGGGACCTGGCCCAGGGGCGGAAGCTGATCGAGTCGGGCGCCCCCGTCGACCCGGCCCGGGTCGCGGACCCGGCCGTCCCGCTGAAGTCGGCCACGGCCTGACGGCCCCCGTACCCGGACGCCTCCCCCCGATCCGGGCGGATCCGCGCCCAGGCGGACGGACCCGGACGGACGGGGCCGGGTACCGACCGCCCCGCGGAGGTGGCAGGCTTGGGTCCGTGACCGAGATTGACGCAAAGATCGAAGCCCTCGTCCCCTCCTGGCTGTACCTCCCCGACATCGCGGAGATGCTCGACATCGAGGTGACCCGGGTCCGCCAGATGGTCAAGGAAGGGCAGCTGATCGCCGTACGCCGGGGCGAGAACCGCGCCCTGCAGGTTCCGGCCCAGTTCATCGACGGCGACAAGGTCGTCAAGGGACTCGTCGGCCTGCTGACCGTCCTGCGCGACGACCGCTTCTCCGACGAGGAGATGCTGGAATGGCTCTTCACCGAGGACCCCTCCCTGCCCGGCACCCCCGTGCAGGCGCTGCGCGAGAACCGCGGCACGGAGGTGAAGCGCCGCGCCCAGGCGCTCGCCCTCTGAGCGGCTGATCCACGGATGGGGGCGGGCCGGGTACCCTCGGCCCGCCCGCACTCCACCACCACCAGGGGGTACTCCCATGCAGCAGCTTTCCGACGCCCGGCTCTACCTGTGCACGGACGCCCGCAAGCGGCAGGGAGACCTTCCCGAGTTCCTCGACGCCGTCCTGGCCGGCGGGGTGGACATCGTCCAGCTCCGCGACAAGGGCATGGAAGCCGGTGAGGAACTCGAACACCTCCGGGTCTTCGCCGACGCCGCCCGCCGCCACGGCAAGCTCCTCGCGGTGAACGACCGCGCCGACGTCGCCCACGCCATCGGCTCCGACGTCCTGCACCTCGGCCAGGGCGACATCCCGGTCCCCGCCGCCCGCGCCATCCTCGGCCGGGAGGTCCTGGTCGGACGCTCCTGCCACGCCGAGTCCGAGGTCGCCGCCGCCGTCGCCGAACCCGGCGTGGACTACTTCTGCACCGGCCCCTGCTGGCCCACCCCCACCAAGCCCGGCCGCCACGCCCCCGGCCTCGGCCTCGTCCGCTACACGGCCTCCCTGGCGCAGGACCGCCCCTGGTTCGCCATCGGCGGCATCGACGCCGGCAACCTCGACGAGGTCCTCGACGCCGGCGCCACCCGCGTGGTGGTCGTCCGCGCCGTCACCGAGGCCACCGACCCCGGCGCGGCCGCCGCCGACCTGGCCAAGCGCGTCCGCGCCCGCCTCGGCTAGCGGATCCCCGCGCGGCCGGCCTCGTACGGCACTCGCGCGGCCCTCGTGCCGGGCTCGGGCACGCGCCGAAGTGTCCAAAAATCTGTCCAATGGATGGACAACGCTTCGGCGTCCGCCGGGGCGCGTCTAACCTGCCGGTATGGCCCTTGGTACCGCTTCCACCTGGTCGGACCGTGCACACACGGTCCGCGACCTCCTCGCGTCCGGAGCCTCGTATTCCTTCGAGTTCTGGGCTCCCAAGACCGAGAAGGGCGAGCGCAACCTCTGGAACGCGCTCCGCCGGATCGAGGCGGTCTCCCCGAGCTTCGTCTCCGTCACGTACGGAGCCGGCGGCTCCACCCGGGGCGGCACCGTCCGCGCCACCCAGCAGATCGCGGCCGACACCACCCTGACCCCCGTCGCGCACCTCACCGCCGTGGACCACTCCATCGCCGAGCTGCGCCACGTGATCGGCCAGTTCGCCGACGCCGGCATCCGCAACATGCTCGCGCTGCGCGGCGACCCGCCGGGCGACCCCATGGGCGCCTGGGTCAAGCACCCCGAGGGCGTGGACTACGCGGCCGATCTCGTGCGCCTGCTCAAGGAGTCCGGTGACTTCTGCGTCGGCGTCGCCGCCTTCCCCGAGATGCACCCCCGCTCCGCGGACTGGGATACGGACATCCGGCACTTCGTGGACAAGTGTCGCGCCGGCGCGGACTACGCCATCACCCAGATGTTCTTCGACCCGGAGAATTATCTGAGGCTCCGCGACAGCGTTCAGAAAGCGGGCTGCGAGACCCCGATCATCCCCGAGGTCATGCCTGTTGTGGGCATCAAGCAGCTCGACCGCCTGCCTCAGCTGAGCAACGCCGCCTTCCCTGACGCCGTGAAAGACCGCATGCTCGCCGTCAAGGACGATCCGGCCGCTGTACGCTCCATTGGCATCGAGTTCGCCACGGAGTTCTGCGCGCGGCTGCTGTCCGAAGGTGTTCCGGGACTGCACTTCATCACGCTGAACAATTCCACGGCGACCCTCGAAATCTACGAGAACCTGGGCCTGCACCAGCGGGCCTGACCGGCCGTCTCCCCGTCTCCCGCGCGGTACGGCCGTACCGAGAGGGGCCTTGCATGGGAATGACGGTCCTCTACATCGCGTTCGCATTCGTCGCGCTGTGGCTGCTTGCCGAGGTCCTGATGCAGTACAAGGCCCGGCTGCGCTGGCGCCTGCTCGCCTTCGCCGGGTTCCTCGGCGTCGTGGCCGGGGTCGTGCTGCCGTCGGTGCTCGTCATCGCCGTCGGCGCGACGGCCTTCGCCGTCGGCCAGACCCTGGTCACGCTCTCCTTCCGCAAGGGCTTCGTCGCCGGCTGGGCCCTGCGCAAGGGCAAGGGCGACGAGCCCGCCCGCAAGGAGGGACGCAGCAGACGCCGCCGCTCCGGGGGCGCCGCGCCGCGACCGGAGCCCGCGCTGGAGGTCACCGGGCTGGAGTACGGCCCCCAGGACCCGGGCGCCGCCCGCGCCGCCGACGACGACCGGGACGACCGCGACGTCTTCACCCCGCAGCCGGTGCCCGAGGAGACCGGCTCGTACGGGATACAGAGCTTCGCCCCCCAGCAGCCGGACGCCACCGCGGCCTTCGCCTCGCCGTTCGCCGCGGACGGCCAGGACGGCGGGCAGCACGCCGCCTATTACGACCCCCACCAGGGCCAGAACGGCTACGACTACGGCGGCTACCCGGCGGGCGGCCAGCAGGTCTACGCCGCCTACTCGGACCCGTACATCGGCACCGGCGGCGCCGTGGCCCCCGGCCAGCAGTACGACTACCCGCAGTACGACCCCGCGCAGCAGCAGTACTCCATGGACACCCCGCCCGGCGGCGTCTGGGTCCCGCAGCAGCGCGCCACCGACGCGGCCCCCCAGCCCCACCCGGAGCAGGACCCGCAGCAGCAGCCGCCGCAGGGCTACCCGTACCAGGGCAACGGAGAATACGGCCAGTACCGCTACTGAGGCGGGAGCGGTCGAGGCGACGGGGAGGGCCCGGCACCCGGGTGCCGGGCCCTCCCCGTCGCCTCGACCGCTCCCGCCTCAGTAGCGGTACTGGCCGTATTCTCCGTTGCCCTGGTACGGGTAGCCCTGCGGCGGCTGCTGCTGCGGGTCCTGCTCCGGGTGGGGCTGGGGGGCCGCGTCGGTGGCGCGCTGCTGCGGGACCCAGACGCCGCCGGGCGGGGTGTCCATGGAGTACTGCTGCTGCGCGGGGTCGTACTGCGGGTAGTCGTACTGCTGGCCGGGGGCCACGGCGCCGCCGGTGCCGATGTACGGGTCCGAGTAGGCGGCGTAGACCTGCTGGCCGCCCGCCGGGTAGCCGCCGTAGTCGTAGCCGTTCTGGCCCTGGTGGGGGTCGTAATAGGCGGCGTGCTGCCCGCCGTCCTGGCCGTCCGCGGCGAACGGCGAGGCGAAGGCCGCGGTGGCGTCCGGCTGCTGGGGGGCGAAGCTCTGTATCCCGTACGAGCCGGTCTCCTCGGGCACCGGCTGCGGGGTGAAGACGTCGCGGTCGTCCCGGTCGTCGTCGGCGGCGCGGGCGGCGCCCGGGTCCTGGGGGCCGTACTCCAGCCCGGTGACCTCCAGCGCGGGCTCCGGTCGCGGCGCGGCGCCCCCGGAGCGGCGGCGTCTGCTGCGTCCCTCCTTGCGGGCGGGCTCGTCGCCCTTGCCCTTGCGCAGGGCCCAGCCGGCGACGAAGCCCTTGCGGAAGGAGAGCGTGACCAGGGTCTGGCCGACGGCGAAGGCCGTCGCGCCGACGGCGATGACGAGCACCGACGGCAGCACGACCCCGGCCACGACGCCGAGGAACCCGGCGAAGGCGAGCAGGCGCCAGCGCAGCCGGGCCTTGTACTGCATCAGGACCTCGGCAAGCAGCCACAGCGCGACGAATGCGAACGCGATGTAGAGGACCGTCATTCCCATGCAAGGCCCCTCTCGGTACGGCCGTACCGCGCGGGAGACGGGGAGACGGCCGGTCAGGCCCGCTGGTGCAGGCCCAGGTTCTCGTAGATTTCGAGGGTCGCCGTGGAATTGTTCAGCGTGATGAAGTGCAGTCCCGGAACACCTTCGGACAGCAGCCGCGCGCAGAACTCCGTGGCGAACTCGATGCCAATGGAGCGTACAGCGGCCGGATCGTCCTTGACGGCGAGCATGCGGTCTTTCACGGCGTCAGGGAAGGCGGCGTTGCTCAGCTGAGGCAGGCGGTCGAGCTGCTTGATGCCCACAACAGGCATGACCTCGGGGATGATCGGGGTCTCGCAGCCCGCTTTCTGAACGCTGTCGCGGAGCCTCAGATAATTCTCCGGGTCGAAGAACATCTGGGTGATGGCGTAGTCCGCGCCGGCGCGACACTTGTCCACGAAGTGCCGGATGTCCGTATCCCAGTCCGCGGAGCGGGGGTGCATCTCGGGGAAGGCGGCGACGCCGACGCAGAAGTCACCGGACTCCTTGAGCAGGCGCACGAGATCGGCCGCGTAGTCCACGCCCTCGGGGTGCTTGACCCAGGCGCCCATGGGGTCGCCCGGCGGGTCGCCGCGCAGCGCGAGCATGTTGCGGATGCCGGCGTCGGCGAACTGGCCGATCACGTGGCGCAGCTCGGCGATGGAGTGGTCCACGGCGGTGAGGTGCGCGACGGGGGTCAGGGTGGTGTCGGCCGCGATCTGCTGGGTGGCGCGGACGGTGCCGCCCCGGGTGGAGCCGCCGGCTCCGTACGTGACGGAGACGAAGCTCGGGGAGACCGCCTCGATCCGGCGGAGCGCGTTCCAGAGGTTGCGCTCGCCCTTCTCGGTCTTGGGAGCCCAGAACTCGAAGGAATACGAGGCTCCGGACGCGAGGAGGTCGCGGACCGTGTGTGCACGGTCCGACCAGGTGGAAGCGGTACCAAGGGCCATACCGGCAGGTTAGACGCGCCCCGGCGGACGCCGAAGCGTTGTCCATCCATTGGACAGATTTTTGGACACTTCGGCGCGTGCCCGAGCCCGGCACGAGGGCCGCGCGAGTGCCGTACGAGGCCGGCCGCGCGGGGATCCGCTAGCCGAGGCGGGCGCGGACGCGCTTGGCCAGGTCGGCGGCGGCCGCGCCGGGGTCGGTGGCCTCGGTGACGGCGCGGACGACCACCACGCGGGTGGCGCCGGCGTCGAGGACCTCGTCGAGGTTGCCGGCGTCGATGCCGCCGATGGCGAACCAGGGGCGGTCCTGCGCCAGGGAGGCCGTGTAGCGGACGAGGCCGAGGCCGGGGGCGTGGCGGCCGGGCTTGGTGGGGGTGGGCCAGCAGGGGCCGGTGCAGAAGTAGTCCACGCCGGGTTCGGCGACGGCGGCGGCGACCTCGGACTCGGCGTGGCAGGAGCGTCCGACCAGGACCTCCCGGCCGAGGATGGCGCGGGCGGCGGGGACCGGGATGTCGCCCTGGCCGAGGTGCAGGACGTCGGAGCCGATGGCGTGGGCGACGTCGGCGCGGTCGTTCACCGCGAGGAGCTTGCCGTGGCGGCGGGCGGCGTCGGCGAAGACCCGGAGGTGTTCGAGTTCCTCACCGGCTTCCATGCCCTTGTCGCGGAGCTGGACGATGTCCACCCCGCCGGCCAGGACGGCGTCGAGGAACTCGGGAAGGTCTCCCTGCCGCTTGCGGGCGTCCGTGCACAGGTAGAGCCGGGCGTCGGAAAGCTGCTGCATGGGAGTACCCCCTGGTGGTGGTGGAGTGCGGGCGGGCCGAGGGTACCCGGCCCGCCCCCATCCGTGGATCAGCCGCTCAGAGGGCGAGCGCCTGGGCGCGGCGCTTCACCTCCGTGCCGCGGTTCTCGCGCAGCGCCTGCACGGGGGTGCCGGGCAGGGAGGGGTCCTCGGTGAAGAGCCATTCCAGCATCTCCTCGTCGGAGAAGCGGTCGTCGCGCAGGACGGTCAGCAGGCCGACGAGTCCCTTGACGACCTTGTCGCCGTCGATGAACTGGGCCGGAACCTGCAGGGCGCGGTTCTCGCCCCGGCGTACGGCGATCAGCTGCCCTTCCTTGACCATCTGGCGGACCCGGGTCACCTCGATGTCGAGCATCTCCGCGATGTCGGGGAGGTACAGCCAGGAGGGGACGAGGGCTTCGATCTTTGCGTCAATCTCGGTCACGGACCCAAGCCTGCCACCTCCGCGGGGCGGTCGGTACCCGGCCCCGTCCGTCCGGGTCCGTCCGCCTGGGCGCGGATCCGCCCGGATCGGGGGGAGGCGTCCGGGTACGGGGGCCGTCAGGCCGTGGCCGACTTCAGCGGGACGGCCGGGTCCGCGACCCGGGCCGGGTCGACGGGGGCGCCCGACTCGATCAGCTTCCGCCCCTGGGCCAGGTCCCGGGGCCGGCCGACGGCCAGGACGGCGACGAGGGCGTCCCCGCGCAGCCAGCACACCGACCAGGCGTCGCCGTCCGGGTCGCCGCGCCACAGCAGGGTGTCGGCGCCGCCGTGGTGGCCCGCGTACTGCACGAAGCGGCCGAACTGCTCGGACCAGAAGTACGGCACCGGGTCGTAGGTCCGGACGGCCTCCCCGGCGACGATGTTGGCCGCGACCGCGCGGGGGCCCTGGAGGGCGTTGTCCCAGTGGTGGACCAGCAGCCGGGTCCCGTAGCGGGCCGACGGGAAGGAGGAGCAGTCACCGACGGCGTACACCCCGGGCAGGGAGGTGCGCAGGTGGGCGTCGGCGGTGACGGAGCCGTCGGGGCCCCGTTCGACCCCGCTGCCGTCGAGCCAGTCGGTGGCGGGCCTGGCCCCGATGCCGACGACGACGGCCCCGGCGGGCAGCGCGCGGCCGTCGGCGAGGAGCACCCGGCCCTCCTCGATCCCGGCGACCTTCGCGCCGGTGAGCAGGGTGGCTCCGGCTCCGGCGTACCAGCGGGCCATGGGGGCGGCGACCTCGGCGGGCAGGGCCCCGGCCAGGACCCGGTCGGCGGCCTCGACGACGGTGACGGCGCAGCCGGCCTCGCGGGCGGCGGTGGCGAACTCGGCGCCGATCCAGCCGGCGCCGACCACGACGACCTCGGGGGCGGCGGCCAGCACGGGGCGCAGCCGGGCGGCGTCGTCGAGGGTGCGCAGCAGGTGCACGCCGGGGACGCGGTCGGTGGCGGGCAGGGTCAGGGGGACGGCTCCGGTGGCCAGGACGAGGACCTCGTACGGGACGGGGCCCGTCTCGGTGTCCAGCATGCGGTCGGCGGCCCGCAGGCCGGTGACCTCGGTCCCGAGGCGCAGCTCGATGCCGAGGCCCTCGAAGTCGACGTCGAAGGCCGAGTCCTCGGCCTTGCCGAGGAGCACCGCCTTGGACAGCGGGGGGCGGTCGTAGGGCTGGTGGGGTTCGGCGCCCAGCAGGGTCACGGGGCCGGTCCAGCCCTGTTCCCGCAGGGCCACGGCGGTCTGCACGCCGGCCATTCCGGCGCCGACGATCACGGCACCGGGCTTCGTCTGTTCCGTCTGCTCACTCACGCGGTCAGCCTAGCCAGCTGACGGCCCGTCAGGAAAGCGGGGGCGGGCCGGCCCGGGGAGGCAGCCTTACCCGCCACCGGCCCCGGGGTTAGGCTGGCCACCGTACCTATCGCGGGAGTCCGGGCGCACCGGGCTGAGAGGGAGGCTGGCCGGCCTCCGACCGTACGAACCTGATCCGGGTCATGCCGGCGAAGGGAGGGGCTGGACGCCCATGCACGCATCCGACAAGGGATCCGACCACCGGGGCGGCGACGTCCTCGTCATCGGTGGCGGGATCATCGGCCTGGTCACCGCCTGGCGGGCGGCCCGCAGCGGCCTGCGCACCGCGCTCGCCGACCCCGACCCCGGCGGCGGCGCCGCCCGGGTCGCGGCCGGCATGCTCGCCGCCGTCACCGAGCTCCACTACGGCGAGGAGACCCTGCTGGGGCTCAACCTCGCCTCCGCCGCCCGCTACCCGGAGTTCGCCGCCGAACTCACCGAGGCCAGCGGCGGCATGGACCTCGGCTACCGCGCCTGCGGCACCCTCGCCGTCGCCCTCGACGCCGACGACCGCCTCCACCTGCGGGAACTGCACGCCCTCCAGCGGCGCTGCGGTCTGGAGTCCGAGTGGCTCACCGGCCGCGAGTGCCGCCGCCTGGAGCCCATGCTCGCCCCGGGCGTACGCGGCGGGCTGCGGGTCGACGGGGACCACCAGGTGGACCCCCGCCGCCTCGCCGCCGCCCTGCTCACCGCCTGCGAACGGGCCGGCGTACGGGTCCACCGGGCGGCCGCGCGCCGGCTGCTCGTCACCGCCGACCGGGCCCGCGGCGCGCTCCTCGACGACGGCACCGAGCTGCTCGCCGACCAGGTGGTCCTGGCCGCGGGCTCGCTCAGCGGCCGGCTGGAGGGCGTACCGGCCGAGGTGGCCCCACCCGTGCGGCCCGTCAAGGGACAGGTGCTGCGGCTGGCCGTCCCGCCCGCCTACGCGCCGTTCCTGTCCCGGACCGTACGGGCCGTGGTGCGCGGCAGCCACGTCTACCTCGTACCGCGCGAGAACGGCGAGCTCGTCGTCGGCGCCACCAGCGAGGAGCTCGGCTGGGACACCACCGTCACCGCCGGCGGGGTCTACGAGCTGCTGCGCGACGCCCACGAACTGGTCCCCGGCATCACCGAGCTGCCCCTGGTCGAGACCCGGGCCGGGCTGCGCCCGTGCTCCCCCGACAACGCGCCGCTGCTCGGCCCGACCGACCTGCCCGGCCTGCACCTGGCCACCGGCCACTACCGCAACGGGGTGCTGCTGACCCCGCTCACCGGCGACGTGATGGCGGAACTGCTGACCACCGGCGCCGTGCCGGACATCGCCCGCCCCTTCAGCCCCCGCCGCTTCGCCCCCGCACGTCAGGAGTCGTACGCATGACCATCTCCGTCAACGGCGAGCCGCGCGAGGTCGCGGCGGGCACCACCCTCGACGCGGTGGTCGCCAGCCTCACCACGGCTCCGTCCGGCGTCGCCGCCGCCCTCAACGAGACCGTGGTCCCGCGCGGCCAGTGGCCCCTGACCGCCGTCGGGGACGGCGACCGGGTCGAGGTCCTCACCGCGGTCCAGGGAGGCTGAGCACGATGGCCGACGACCTGTTCACCCTGGGCGGCCGGACCTTCTCCTCCCGCCTGATCATGGGCACGGGCGGAGCCCCGAGCCTGGAGATCCTGGAACGCGCCCTGGTCGCCTCCGGCACCGAGCTGACCACGGTCGCGATGCGCCGCCTGGACCCGACGGTGCAGGGCTCGGTCCTGTCCGTGCTGTCCAGGCTCGGCATCGCGGTCCTGCCCAACACGGCGGGCTGCTTCACCGCCGGCGAGGCCGTCCTGACCGCCCGGCTGGCGCGGGAGGCACTGGGCACGGACTGGATCAAGCTGGAGGTGGTCGCGGACGAGCGGACCCTGCTGCCGGACGGCGTCGAGCTGCTGGACGCGGCGGAGGTCCTGGTCGACGAGGGCTTCACGGTGCTCCCGTACACCAACGACGACCCGGTCCTGGCCCGCAAGCTGGAGGACGTGGGCTGCGCGGCGATCATGCCGCTGGGCTCCCCGATCGGCTCCGGGATGGGCATCCGCAACCCGCACAACTTCGAGCTGATCGTGGAGCGGGCGGGGGTGCCGGTGATCCTGGACGCCGGGGCGGGCACGGCGTCCGACGCCGCCCTGGCGATGGAACTGGGCTGCGCGGCGGTGATGCTGGCGTCGGCGGTGACCCGCGCCCAGGAGCCGGCCCTGATGGCGGCGGCCATGCGCGACGCCGTCACGGCGGGCCGCCTGGCCCGCAGAGCGGGCCGCATCCCCCCACGCCGCTTCGCCGAGCCCTCGTCCCCCACGGAGGGCCGCGCCACCCTGGACCCGGAACGCCCGGCGTTCTGAGGGGGGCGGGGGTACGGGGCTCGCGGCGCGGGCCCGCCCTCTCCCCCGCGAGGGGCCGGACCCGGGCGGTGGCTGCCCACCCGCCTCCCCGAGTGCGGGCCGGCGGGCCGGCGGCCGGCTCCCGCAGGCCGGAACCGGCCGGCGGGGCGGGGGTGGGGGGCGGGGTCTCCTTGAGCGGTCTCAGGGAGGGGTTGGGGCTTTCCCGTCAGTCTCATCGTCCTTCCGTGTCGGGCCGGCCTGTCAAGGGCGCTCCTTCGTCGCGT
>NZ_JBVILR010000046.1:0-12985 GCF_055580265.1 Streptomyces sp. NPDC032091
CGATCTGGCACAACCGGGCCACCGGAACACCGATCACACGATCACTGATCGCCTACGACCACTGACCAGGACTTCGGACTTACTCGTCTAGGCCCAGGGGCGGATCGGGCGATGGATCGGGCGACGGACCGGGGGGAGGCGGGTCGTCGCCCGGGCGGCCGCGGGAGGCGGTCAGCAGTCTCCTGTGCTGCTCCCTCGGGAGGGAGGCGGGTACGGCGCCCTGGTAGGTGGTGAGCACGCCGCGGGTGCGCACGACCGTCATGGGCGAGACCTCGTTCATGGGGATGCCCGGGGTCTGCCAGGTGAAGGTGATGCTGTCGTCCCCGGCGTCGATCGCCGGTGCGGGTTTCACCACGACCCCGACGTCCTGGTCCCCGAACATCAGGGTGTAGGCGACGAAGTGGTCGCACAGGGGCAGGGCGTGTTTGAGTTCGTCCATGACCGCCGACGCCTCGTCGAGCGTGTAGCCGGACAGCTCGATGTGGTGGAAGTCCTTGAGGTCGAGCCTTCCCGAGGGGTCCTTCGCCCGTCTCACGTCGGCCGCCACCGCGGCCGTCGGCCGGTGCGTCTCGTGGCGCCACATGAAGTCGACGAACGTCCGGCAGGCGGCGGGGCTTCCCGGTGCGAGCGTGGCGTCGGACCGGCCCTGCTGCCGGGACGGCCCGGGCCGGACGACGTAGCCGGGGAGCTGGCGCTCCGTCGGCAGCGTGGCCCTCAAGGCGCCCTCGGCCAAAGGCGCGGTGCGGAACTCCGCCGGCCCGCCTTCCCGTGCGCAGGACGTCACGGCGGACAGGCACCCGCACAGCGCCGCCACCACCCCCAGATGACGCAGGATCCGATACGTGGAGCCGTTTGCCTCCCTTGGCGTGTACGGGGTAGCCGCTGCGGGATTCCTGGCCCCGGTCACCCGGCCTGGTCCTCCTCGTCGAGGATCGCGTCGAGTTCCACCTCGACCAGCCAGGCGGGGTCGATGAAGCGGGACACCTCCACGAAGGTGGCCGCCGGGCGGATGCCGGCGAAGCGGTCGCCGTGGGCGCGGGCGGCCTCCTCCCAGCGGGTGATGTCGGTCAGCATGATCCGCGTCCGCACCGTGTGCTCCAGGGAGGCGCCCACCTCCTCCAGGGCCCGCTGGGCGATGTCGAGGCAGCGCACCGTCTGGGCGTGGACGTCGCCCGGGCCGACGGTGGAGCCGTCGTCGCCGAGGGGCGCCGTGGCCGCGACGGCCACGTGCCGTCCCACGCGCACCGCCCGCGAGAAGCCGATCCGGGGTTCCAGCGGGGAGCCCGAGCTGACGGTTCGTCGTATGTCTGCCATGGCGCCATGGTGCTACGGGAGGGCCGCGGGAGGTGTTCGCCCCCGGCGAACGCCAGTTGGGGAACATCGCCGGGCGCAGAAGCATTGAGTCGGCATAGCTCAACTTCACTGCCGGAGGGAAGATCATGGCTTCGACGTCCGTAACGCTCACCCTGCCCGTGCTGCCGCTCGACGACGAGGTCGTGCTGCCCGGGATGGTCGTCCCGCTGGACCTGTCCGACGCCGAGGTGCGCGCCGCCGTCGAGGCCGCGCAGGCGGCGCGGGGCAGCGGGAAGCCCCGGGTGCTGCTCGTGCCGCGGGTCGACGGGAAGTACGCCGGGATCGGTGTGCTGGGGACCGTCGAACAGGTCGGGCGGCTCTCCGACGGCGATCCCGGGGCGCTGATCCGCGGGCGCGGCCGCGTCCGGATCGGCGCCGGGACCACCGGGCCCGGGGCGGCGCTCTGGGTCGAGGGGGAGACCGTGGAGGAGCAGGTGCCCGACCCGCTGCCCGGGGCGGTCGCCGAGCTCGTCAAGGAGTACAAGGCCCTCGCCACCAGCTGGCTCAAGAAGCGCGGCGCCTGGCAGGTCGTGGACCGGGTGCAGCAGATCGAGGGCGTGTCGGCGCTGGCCGACAACTCCGGGTACTCGCCGTTCCTGACCGTGGCGCAGAAGGTCGAACTGCTGGAGACCGTCGACCCGGTCGCCCGCCTGCGGATCGCCGTCAAGGCGCTCAGCGACCACCTCGCCGAGCAGGACGTCGCCGAGTCCATCGCCAAGGACGTCCAGGACGGCGTCGAGAAGCAGCAGCGGGAGTTCCTGCTGCGCCGCCAGCTGGAGGCCGTCCGCAAGGAGCTGCGCGAGCTCGGCGGGGAGAAGGAGGGTGAGGAGTCCGACGACTACCGGGCCCGCGTCGAGGCCGCCGACCTGCCCGAGAAGGTCCGTGAGGCCGCCCTCAAGGAGGTCGACAAGCTGGAGCGCTCCAGCGACCAGAGCCCCGAGGGCTCCTGGATCCGCACCTGGCTGGACACCGTGCTGGAGCTGCCCTGGAACGAGCGCAGCGAGGACCGGTACGACGTCCAGGGCGCGCGGGCCGTCCTGGACGCCGAGCACGCCGGGCTGAACGACGTGAAGGACCGCATCACCGAGTACCTCGCGGTGCGCAAGCGGCGCGGTGAGCGCGGCATGGGCGTCATCGGCGGGCGGCGCGGCGGCGCGGTGCTCGCGCTGGTCGGGCCTCCCGGCGTCGGCAAGACCTCGCTCGGCGAGTCCGTGGCCCACGCCATGGGCCGCAAGTTCGTCCGCGTCGCCCTCGGCGGCGTACGGGACGAGGCGGAGATCCGCGGCCACCGCCGGACGTACGTCGGCGCCCTGCCGGGCCGGATCGTGCGGGCCATCAAGGAGGCCGGGTCGATGAACCCGGTCGTGCTCCTCGACGAGATCGACAAGGTCGGCTCCGACTTCCGCGGCGACCCGGCGGCGGCCCTGCTGGAGGTCCTGGACCCGGCGCAGAACCACACCTTCCGCGACCACTACCTGGAGGTCGAGCTCGACCTGAGCGACGTGGTCTTCCTGGCCACGGCCAACGTGCTGGAGGCCATCCCCGAGGCCCTGGCCGACCGGATGGAGCTGGTCCGCCTCGACGGGTACACCGAGGACGAGAAGGTCGTCATCGCCCGTGACCACCTGCTGCCCCGCCAGCTGGAGCGCGCCGGGCTGACCGCCGAGGAAGTGGTCCTGGAGGAGGACGCCCTGCGCAAGCTCGCCGGGGAGTACACCCGCGAGGCGGGCGTGCGCACCTTGGAGCGGTCCATCGCGCGGCTGCTGCGCAAGGTCGCCTCGCAGCACGAGCTGGGCGAGCGGGAGTTCCCGTTCTCCATCGGCGCCGGTGAGCTGCGCGGCCTGATCGGCCGCCCGCACCACGTGCCGGAGTCCGCCCAGGATCCGGCGGAGCGGCGCACGGCGGTCCCGGGCGTGGCCACCGGCCTGGCCGTGACGGGCGCCGGCGGCGACGTGCTCTTCGTCGAGGCCTCCCTGGCCGACCCGGAGACGGGCGCCGCCGGGCTGACCCTGACCGGGCAGCTGGGTGACGTGATGAAGGAGTCGGCGCAGATCGCGCTCAGCTTCCTGCGCTCGCACGGCGCCGAGCTGGAGCTCCCCGTCGCCGACCTGAAGGACCGGGGCGTGCACATCCACTTCCCGGCGGGCGCCGTCCCCAAGGACGGGCCGAGCGCGGGCATCACCATGACCACCGCGCTGGCCTCCCTGCTCTCCGGCCGCCAGGTCCGCACGGACGTGGCCATGACCGGCGAGGTCTCGCTGACCGGCCGGGTGCTGCCCATCGGCGGCGTCAAGCAGAAGCTGCTCGCCGCGCACCGGGCCGGCCTGACCACCGTGATCATCCCGAAGAGGAACGAGGCCGACCTGGACGACGTCCCCAGCGAGGTGCTGGAGGGGCTGGAGGTGCACCCGGTGACCGACGTGCGCCAGGTGCTGGAGCTGGCCCTGGCTCCGGCGGTGGTCTCCTTCACCAAGGCCGCCTGACCGGCGGCGCGGCGTCACCGCAGGCCCGGGACCCTCCCTCGGACTCCGTCCGGCGGGGCCCCGGGCCCGCGGCGCACCGCCTGCGAAATACTGGACCCGTACAGGGGTGCCAGGCTCGCACCCCTCCACGGATGGGAGCGGCACGTGCACGGCAGTGAAGACCAGGAGTTCCTCGCGCTGGAGCGGGAGCTGTCCGTCTTCCTGCGGCGGGCCCGGGCCTCCTCGGGCGAGATGGCCCGCGCCCTGCACCCGGAGCTGGAGCCCGCCGCGTACGGGCTGCTCGTCCGGCTGGAGGCCGCCGGCCGTCAGCGGGCCACCGAGCTGGCGGCGTACTTCGGCGTCGGCAAGGCCACCATGAGCCGCCAGCTGCGCGCCCTGGAGCTGCTGGGCCTGGTCGCCCGCGAGCCGGACCCCGCCGACGGCCGCGCCTTCCTCGTCGGCCTGACCGAAGAGGGCCGGGACCGGTTCCTGCGCGTCCGGGGCGCCCGGCGCGAGCAGTACATGCGCAAGCTGGCCGACTGGGACCGCGGCGAGGTCGCCGAGCTGGCCCGGCTGCTCAGACAGCTGAACTCCGGCGAGGAGTAGGACCGCCGGGAAGGCGCGGCCTCAAAGCTCCGCGTACACCGCCGAGGCGTCGTCGTGGCGCTTGTACCGGGCCGGCGGGCGCAGCGGATCGGACTCGATGGCCCGGACCCGCCCGATCAGCCCCCGGGCCCCCTCCGCGCGCAGCACCTCCAGGCAGGCCGCCCAGTCGCCCTGCCCGAACGTGTCCGTCCACCGGCTCGCCCCGTCCGTCAGCGCGGCCAGCGCGCCCACCCGCCCGCGCGGGCTGCGCCCGGTGACCGCCCGGGCCGCCACCGACGGGTCGGCGGCGGCGGTGAAGAAGCCGCCCTCGGCGTTGCGCAGCGCGTCCGTCGCCGCCACCGAGCCGCGCACCCCGTGCGGGATCCGGTCCAGCCGGTCGTCGAGGACGGCCGTGACCCCGCCGTCGGGTGCCCGCAGCAGGAGCACGGAGTCCGAGAGCACGAGGTGCTCCACGCAGGTCTCGTCCCAGCGCGCCATCACCACCGTCGCCTGCGGCGTGCGGACGTGAGAAAGGTCACAGGTGCCCCGGTGTGCGTCGGCCGTGTCCCCGATGGCCCGTGCCAGGATCCGGTCCAGGGGCATGTCCCGCCGCGATCCGGACAGTTCGGTCAATCGGCCACCCAATCGGGTGGCGAACCAGGGCACTCCGTGCGCGCAGCCGTCGTCGCCGCGCGGCGGAGTGACCCCGTCCAGGACGACCACAACACCCCCTCCCGCCGCAGGTGTCGACGCCGACACCCAGTCCTCGTTGGGGCGTTCCGCACTGCCGGGGGCCGAAGCGAGGTCGATGCGCATGCGGACATTCTGCCCACCGGAGCCCTTGGGCGCCGACCAGGTACGTACCAATACCGGAAGGGGTACTGCCGGTAAGTGTGGGCGGGCATATTGCCAAAGCCCGCCTCGATCTTTCAACCGCCCGTCCACGGACGGCCTCTGGCACGCCGTGCCCGAGTTGGTCGGCCACTCCTCCGTGATGTTCACTCCTTCGAGTGGCCGGGTGGGCGATGTGCGGCTCTCCTCCCAACACACTGCGAAGGTCTGAGGCGGTACGAGGGGGCAGGGGGCGTTTACTTGTTGACCGGCCGTTACCTCGGCCACACGAGTAGACGAGCACGACCCCACGTAACAGGATTGCGAGCACCGGTGCAGAAGAAGCGGTCTCGGAAGAACGGCACCGCCAGCGCCGACGGACCCGCCAAGGCAGGACGCCGTGTGCGCGTCCGCAGCAGGCTGGTCGTCGGAGTAGCAGTCGCCGGACTCACCGTCCTCGCGGCCGGCACCCCCGCCGTCGTCTCCGCCACCAGGGAACTGGACGACTCCCAGCGACTCGTCACCCTCGCCGAGCAGACACAGCACGCCCTCACCCTCGTCCACCTCCTCGGCGACGAGCGCGACGCCGTCGTCGAGTACGTGGCCAAGGGCCGGCCCGGCAACGCCAAGGCACCCGTCGACGAGCGCACCGCGCGCACCGACCGCCAGCTCGCCGAACTCCGCCCGGAGGCCGACGAGGACCTCGCCCGCGCCCTCGGCCACATCAAGGCCGCCCGCACCGAGGCCGTCGACGGCAAGGGCACCGCCGTGGCCGCCCAGCAGGCCTACGCCGGCGTCATCACCGAACTCCTCGCGCCCGGCGACCGGCTCGCCGAGCTCACCCCGCCGCGCGCCGAGGCCGCCCTCGCCGTCACCCGTCCCCTGGCCCCCCTGGGCCAGGCCGTGGACCAGGCCTCCGCCACCCGCGGGCTGCTGCTCGCCGCGCTGGCCGTCCCGCGCGCCGAACAGGCCCCGAACAACGCCCTCGCCGACGAGCTCAGCGCCGCCGCGCAGCGCTCCCGCGTCCGCGAACAGGCCGCGCTCGACGACTTCACGCGCGCCGCGCGCCCCGACGTGCGCCAGACCCTCGCCGCCACCGTCACCGGCCCCGAGGTCAAGAGCGCCGAGGACCAGCTCAAGCGGCTCACCGAGCGGCCCACCCTGACCGCCGCCGAACGCAAGGCCACCGACCCCGGCGCCCTCGCCGCCGCGCTGACCGCCCGCCTCGACCGCATGCGCTCCGTCGAGGCCACCCTCGCCGGCCAGCGGGCCACCGCCCTCGCCACCCTGCGCGACGACGACGTGACCCGGATGGAGCTGATGGTCGCCGGACTCGGCGTCCTCTTCCTCTTCGTCATCGGCTTCTCCACCGGCGTCGCCCGCTCCCTGACCCGCCCCCTGTCCGTCCTGCGCCGCGGCGCCGAGCGGCTGGCCACCCCCGAGGGCTCCCAGGAACCGGTCCGCTTCACCGGCCGCAACGACGAGTTCGCCGAGGTCGTCCGCCACCTGAACGCCGTGCGCGAGCAGACCGTCGCCCTCCACACGAAGATCGCCGGCCTCGACGCCGACCGGCGCCGCCTCATCGGCCGCAACGAGGCCCTCGCCGCCAGCCGCGAAGCCCGCGAGAAGGAGCTGGCCTCCACCCGCAAGTCCCTGGAAGCGGAACTGGCGGAACTGCGCGCCGGGCTCGAAGAGCACCGCCGCGTCATGTCGACCACCTCGGTCTCCCTCTCCCTGCGCACCCTCGGCCTCGTCGAGCGCCAGCTCGCCGTCATCGAGGAGCTGGAGTCCAAGGAAGGCGACCCCGACCGGCTCGCCACCCTCTTCAAGCTCGACCACCTCGCCACGGTCATGCGCCGCCACAACGAGAACCTCCTGGTCCTCGCCGGGCAGGAGCACGGCCACGGCCAGAGCCTGCCGGTGCCGCTGGTCGACGTCATGCGCGCCGCCGTCAGCGAGATCGAACGCTACGAGCGCGTCGACCTGACCGCCCTGCCGTCCTACACGCAGGTCGTCGGGCACGCCGCCGACGACATCTCGCACGTCGTCGCCGAGCTCCTGGAGAACGCCACCACCTTCTCCCCGCCGGAAGCCAAGGTGAAGGTCTCCGGACTGATCACCGACGCCGGCGACGTGGTGCTGTCCGTCGTCGACGAGGGCATCGGCGTCACCGGGGACCGGCTCGACTCCCTCAACTCCCGTCTCTCCAGCCCCGAGGCGTACGACGAGGAGCCCGAGGCCGAACACGGCCTGGGCCTCGGCCTGTACGTCGCCGGCCGGCTCGCCGCCCGCCACGGCGTCACCGCCGAGCTGCGCCCCGCCGCCCACGGCGGCACGGAGGCCGTCGTCGTCATCCCGGCCGCGCTGCTGCCGGACGCCCCGCCCGCCTCCCCGGTCCACAGCCTGGGCTCCTCCGGCGCGCCCGCCTACCAGTTGCCCGGCGTGATCGCCGAGGCCAACGAGCACACCCTCCCGCCCCGGCTGCGCCCGCAGCCGGCGGAGACCCCGGTTCCGGCTCCGGACGAGACCGCCAAGGTGGTCACGCTGGCGGAGGCGTTCGAGGCGGAGGCGCCCGAAGCCGAGCCCGCCGACCCCAAGCGCGAAGGCGCCCGGGACGCCGCCGCGGAGGACGCGGACGCGGACCCCGGGTACGAGGGCGCGGACGTGGACCCCGGGTACACGGACGCCGCGCACGAGGGCGCCGGGATAGGCGCCGCCACGGACGGGGCCGGGGAGGCCGGGACCGAGGCGGACGACGCCGACCCCGCCGACCACGACACGTCCGAGGACTTCGGCGCCGCGGACCTGGTGGCCGAGGCCTTCGGGACCGGCGCCTTCACGAAGAAGGCCGCCGACGCCGACGCGGACGCCCGTGACGAGGAGCGGCCCGCCCGGGTCGTCCCCCTCGCCGAGGCCTTCGAGGACGGCCAGCTGCCCCCGGCCGACCAGGTCTTCACGGCCGGCGCCGAGACGCCGGCCGAGGAGACGTCCGGCGAGGAGGCGCCCGCCGCCGGGACGCCGGCCGGCTTCGAGGACGCGGCACCCTCCGCCGACCAGGTCTTCCCGGTGCCCGCCCCCGCGGCGGAGGCGCCGGGCGGGGCCGGTCCCGAGGAGGAACTCCTCGCGCGGGTCGTGGCCGACGCCGACACGGCCGCCTTCGCCGCGGCCGACCCCGCGCAGGGGGACGCCGCCGGGGAACCGGGCACCGCGCCCGGTGGCCCCGTACGCAAGGCAGGACTGCCGCGCCGGGAACGGAACGACACCGACCAGGGCGGGCACCGACGGGCACCCGACGCGAAGGACGGCTTCGTCCCCCGCCAGGGCAGCCACCCCGACCCCGTCGCCGAGGCCGTCACCGCGAAGGGCCTCCCCAAGCGCACCCCGCGCGCCGTGGCCGCCCCCGGCGGCGGCGCCGGACGCCCCGCCGCGGCCCGCCCCGAGCCGCGCCGGGTCGACGCCGAGGAACTGCGCCGCCGTCTCGGCGGTTTCTACCAGGGCGCCCAGGACGGGCGCCGGGTCGTCGCCGCCGAACTGGCGCAGGACCAGCGGCAGACCCCGGGGGGTCCGGGGGCCCAGGAGGCCCACGGACAGGGACACACCGACCAGGGGGACACCGCACAGGAGGCACGCACATGACCGCGCCCAGTACGTACGGACTGAGCAGCCAGGCCCGCAACCTGCAGTGGCTGCTGACCGACCTGGTGGAGGAGGTGCCCGGGGTCAACTCCGTGGCCGTCGTCTCCTCGGACGGTCTGCTGCTGCTCTCCTCCGAGGCCGCCCCGGAATCCGGCAAGGCCGCCCGGCCCAAGGGCCCCCGCGGGGCCTCGGCCGACCTCGCCACCATCGTGTCCGGGCTCGGCAGCCTCACCACCGGCGCCGCCGCCCTGATGGAGTTCGGCTCGGTCAAGCAGACGATGGTGGCGATGGAGAACGGCTCCGTCTTCGTCATGTCGATCAGCGATGGCTCCCTGCTGGGCGTGCACGCCACGCCCGACTGCGACATGGGCGTCGTCGCCTACCACATGGCCCTGTTCGTCGGCCGCGCCGGCCACGTCCTGACCCCCGAAGTCCGCAGCGAGCTGCGCCAGTCGATGGAGAACACCCCGTGAGGAGTCCGGCCTCCGACCGGCTGCCGATACGCGGAGCCGACCGCCGCCCCGCCCGCGTCCGCCCGTACTCCCTGACGGGCGGCCGCACCCGCTTCACCCAGGTGCTGCTGGTGGAGACGTTCGTCGCCACCCTGGACGCCGGACCGGCCAAGACGCCCGACCGGATGCCCGAGATGCGGGCCATCGTCGAGGTCTGCCGGCGGATGCGGACCATCGCCGAGATATCCGCGCTGCTGAAGCTGCCGCTCGGCGTGGTCCGGGTCCTGGTCAGCGACCTCGCCGACCAGGGCCGGATCCGCGTCTACGGCACGGGGCACGGCACCGGCCGCCCCGAACGCGCGCTGCTGGAAAGGGTGCTCGATGGCCTTCGCCGTCTCTGAAGCCGTCCCGGGTCCGGACGCCGCGCTCCTGCCGGACGACGAGCCCGTCCAGCCGTGGCAGTACGACCGCTCGCGCGCGCCCGTCGCCGTCAAGGTGCTCGTCGCGGGCGGCTTCGGCGTCGGCAAGACCACCTTCGTGTCCTCCGTCTCCGAGATCACCCCGCTGCGCACCGAAGCGGTGATGACCCAGGCCAGCGTCCCCACCGACGACCTGACCGGGACCCCGGACAAGAGCACGACCACCGTCGCCATGGACTTCGGCCGCATCACCCTCGCCGACGACCTCGTGCTGTACGTGTACGGGACCCCGGGCCAGGAGCGGTTCTGGTTCATGTGGGACGACCTGGTGCGCGGTGCGATCGGCGGCCTGGTGCTCGCCGACACGCGCCGGCTGCGCGACTGCTTCCCCGCCCTCGACTACTTCGAGAGCTGCGGGCTGCCGTACGCCGTCGCCGTCAACCACTTCGAGGGCTCCAAGCCGTACGAGCCGGAGGACGTCCGGGAGGCGCTCACGATCCCGCCGGACGTTCCCGTCGTGATCATGGACGCCCGGCGCCGGGCCACCGTCGTCGAGTCCCTGCTGACCCTGGTGGGCCACGCGCTGGACGCCACCCCCGCGTAGCCGGCCCGGCCCGCCGTGCCCGAAGTACCCCCGTACCGCCCGTACTGCTCAGATTGAGAACGTGAGATGCGCAGGATACTTGTCGTGGGGGCCGGGCAGTCCGGCCTCCAGCTCGCCCTCGGCCTCCAGGCGAAGGGCTACGAGGTCACCCTCATGTCCAACCGGACGGCGGACGAGATCCGCACCGGCCGGGTCATGTCCACGCAGTGCATGTTCGACTCCGCCCTCCGGCACGAGCGCGACCTCCAGCTGAACTTCTGGGAGCGCCAGGCCCCCAGGATCGAAGGCCTCGGCGTCTCCGTCGCCGCCCCCGACGGCGGCCGCGCCATCGACTGGCTCGGCCGGCTCAAGGGCTACGCGCAGTCCGTGGACCAGCGCGTCAAGATGGCCGGCTGGCTCGACGTGTTCGTGCAGCGCGGCGGACAGCTGGTCATCCACGGGGCGTCCGTCGCCGACCTCGACTACTTCTCGCGCGCCTACGAGCTGGTCCTGGTCGCCGCCGGCAAGGGCGAACTCGTCTCCATGTTCGGGCGGGACGCGGCACGCTCCCCGTACGACAGCCCCCAGCGCGCGCTGGCCGTCGCCTACGTGCACGGGCTCGCCCCGCGCCCCGAGCACCCGGACACCGACGCCGTGCGGTGCAACCTCGTGCCCGGCGTGGGCGAGCTGTTCGTCATGCCGACGCTGACGACGTCGGGGCGGGCGGACATCCTGTTCTGGGAAGGCCTGCCGGGCGGCCCGCTGGACGTCTTCCGGGGCGTCAACGACCCGGGCGAGCACCTGGAGCTCACCCTGGAGCTCATGGAGAAGTACGTCCCGTGGGAGTACGCCCGCGCCACGAAGGTCGAACTCACCGACTCCGGCGCCACCCTGGCCGGCCGCTACGCGCCCGTGGTCCGCAAGCCCGTCGGGCGGCTGCCGGGCGGCGGGCTGGTGCTGGGCGTCGCGGACGTGGTCGTCGCCAACGACCCCATCACCGGGCAGGGTTCGAACGCCGCGGCGAAGTGCGCGGCCTCGTACCTCTCGTCGATCCTCATGCACGGCGACAAGCCGTTCGACGAGGCGTGGATGAAGGCGACCTTCGACAAGTACTGGTTCACGACGGGCAAGCCTGTCACCCAGTGGAGCAACGCCATGCTGGGCGTGCCGCCGGAGCACGTGCTGAACCTGATCGGGGCGGCCGGGCAGTACCAGCGGGTGGCGGATCGATTCGCCAACGGCTTCGACAACCCGGCCGACTTCGACGCCTACTTCTACGACGCGCAGGACACGGAGGACTACCTGGCGGAGGTCACGGAGGCCGCGGAGGCGGCCGGGACCTCCTCCGCGTCGTAGCCGGCGTCGTCCCCCGTCGTCGCGGCCTCCGGCAGCGGCGGCTGCGTGAAGCGCGCCAGCGGTGCCCCGTCCGGGTCGGGGCGGACCGCGCCCAGGAGCGGGTTGGCCGCGATCGGTGAGACCTTGACCTTCGCCCCCGGGCGGGGGGCCTGGATCACCTTGCCGTCGCCGATGTAGAGGGCCACGTGGGTGGCCTTCGGGAAGTAGACCACCAGGTCCCCGGGGCGCAGCCGGTCCAGCGGGATCCGGGGCAGCTGCGCCCACTGCTCCTGGCTGGTGCGGGGGATGGACCGCCCGGCGTGCTCCCAGGCCTGCGAGGTCAGCCCGGAGCAGTCGAACGAGGCCGGCCCCTCGGCGCCCCACACGTACGGCTTGCCGATCTGGGCCGTCGCGTAGCGCAGGGCGGCGTCGCCCTGGGCGGTGGGCGGGGTCGTACGGGCGGGCAGCCGGCCCGAGTCGAGCAGCTGCCGCTGCGCCCCGGCGGTGACGGCCGCCTCCCGCGCGCCGAGCCCGGCGAGCTCGGCGGGGGTGAGGGAGGCGAGGAGCCGCTCGACCTCCTTGAGCCGGCCGGTGACCTGCCGCTGGGCGTCCCTCTGCCGTGCGGCGAGGCCCTGCTGCGCGTCGAGGGCCTTGCGCGCGGCGTCGGCGAGCGTACCCGCCTGCCGCTGGTCCCGCTCCAGCCGCGCCACCACCCCGGCCCGCCGGGCGCCCTCGCGCGCGGCGAGGCGACGCTGGTCGAGGGCCTGCTGGGGGTCACCGGAGAGCAGCATCCTCAGGTACGGGGAGAGGCCGCCGCCCTGGGCGCCCTGGTACTGCTCCCGGGCCAGCCGCCCGGCGGTGGCCCGCTCGTAGTCCAGGGCGGAGCGCGCCTTGCCGAGGGCGGAGCTGAGCCGCTCCTCCTCCGCCTGGCGGGCCTTGAGGGCGACCTCGGCGGTGTTGTAGGCCTCGGCGGCCTCCTCGGCCTGCTGGTACAGGCCCTGCAGCCGCGTGAGCAACTCCCCGACGGGCTCGGCCCGGGCGGGGGTCGGGGGCGGCGCGGTGACGAGGAGAACGGCGGCGGCGAGGCAGCTGATACCGCATCCGAGTAGTCGGTTTGTCATGTAATCACCTCCGCTGGCTGATGTTGCCACGGGGGCGCACGGGGGCCGCCGAGGCGGCACGGAGGGGGAGCGGGGGTCACCCGGGTGGGGGCGGGTGAGGCGGGGTTGGGGGTGGGCGGGACCCGAGCGGGGCGGTCTCAGGGAGGGGTTGGGGCTTTCCCGTCAGTCTCATCGTCCTTCCGTGTCGGGCCGGCCTGTCAAGGGCGCT
>NZ_JBVILR010000047.1:0-7839 GCF_055580265.1 Streptomyces sp. NPDC032091
GCGAACCGCCTCGCTGCGCTCGGTCGGGCTCGGCTTCGCCGAGCCAGGGCCGGCCTTCGGCCGGGGTCCTGCGCTGCGCTTCGGACTGTCCGTGTTCCGCTGCGCTCCACACGGACGGGGCCCGCTGCGCGGGCCCTGAAGCCCCCGCGCTTCGCGCGGGGGCTGACCCCGTTTCACGGGGTCCAGGCCTTCGGCCTGTTGGGGTGTCCGCTTCGCTCCCACCCCCGGTCTTCCGGCTTCGCCTCCAGTCCGTAGGGCCCGCAAGCGGGCCCGGCTGGCGGCAGTGGAGAGGGTGGAGGCCTCGTGCGGCTCACGCTCGGCAAGTCCCCCGGAAGGGGAACAGGATCGGGGATCCCGCCCCTTCGGGTGCATCGTGCGGGTAGAGTCGACTGTACATCAATCACAGATGCAGGTGTGTAGCATCACGAGAAACCAGGCACTCCATCCCGGTGGAGCTAGTGCGCTCTGATTCTTCGCATCCGACGTCCCGGGAATCGGATGCTGTGTACCATCCCGAGAATTACCGCTCCCTCGGGGTCCGAGACGTCTTGGAATTCCTCTACTCGATGGAGAAAGCGAATGCAGAAGGCCGGTGGAATCGCCCTCCGCCCTCACCAGGAAGAAGCGGTCGAGGCGATCGTGAGGGGCCTCGACGTTCCGCCTGGAAAGCGGGTGCCGAAGGCGGGACTTCGGGCCACGGTCGTGGCCGCGTGCGGGACCGGGAAGACGTTCATGGCGGCCGCGGCCGCGCTCCGGCTTGCTCGGGGCGGGCGGGTCCTGGTGCTGCTGCCGACCCTGGACCTGCTGACCCAGACCGCGCGGGAGTGGCGTACGGCCGGTCACGACGGGCCGGCGGTCGCGGTGTGTTCGCTGGAGGACAACGCCGAGCTCTACGGGCTCCAGGTGCGCAGCACGACGTCAGCGCCGCAGCTCGGGCTGTGGCATGGCCGGGGCCCGGTCACCGTCTACGCCACCTACGCCTCCCTGCCCGTGATCGCCGAGGCGCACCGGGGCGAGTACGGGCTGCCGATGGAGCCGTTCGACCTGGTGGTCGTGGACGAGGCGCACCGCACGTCGGGGTCGGCCGGGAAGGCGTGGGCGGACGTGCACCGCCAGGAGGTCATCCCCGCCCGCCGCCGGCTCTACATGACCGCCACGCCGAGGATCTGGGCCGAGCGCCCGCCCCGGACGCGGGCGCAGGAGCTGGAGCAGCGGGAGGAGCGGCGCCGGGAAGAGGAGGAGCGGCGGAGGGAGGCGGAGGCCGAGGGGCGGAGGTACGTGCCGCGGTCGCGGTGGGACCGGCTGCCCAAGGAGATGGCGTGTTCGATGGACGACGTGCGCGTGTTCGGGCCCGTCGTGTACGAGCTGTCCCTCGCCGACGCCATCGCCCGCGGGCTTTTGGCGAGGTATCAGGTCGTCGTCGCCGAACTGGTCGACCCGGTCGTCACACCGGCCAGGCTCTACAGCGAGGAGCGGTGGGAGGAGCGGCTGCGCGGGCAGCGGCTGGCCGCGGTGCAGACGACGCTGCTGGAGACCATGGCCGAGCACGACCTGAAGACCACCATCACCTTCCACCACCGCACCGTCGAGGCGCAGGCCTTCGCCGAAGGCCTCGACCGCGTCGCCGCCCGGCTGCACGCCGTCGACCCGGTCCGGCACCCCGCCAAGGTGTGGGCGGGGTGGCTGCGCGGGCAGCACGAGCCGGAGCACCGGGCTGCCGTGCTCGCCGACTTCGGCCGCCGGGCCGGCCGCGCCGTCCTCGCGAACTGCCGCGTTCTCGGTGAGGGTGTGGATATCCGGGCGGTGGACTCGGTGGCCCTGATCGACCCCAAGGGATCCGCTGTCGACATCGTCCAGGCCATCGGCAGGGCGCTGCGGCAAAAGCCCGGACAGGGGAAGATGGCCACCCTGATCGTTCCCGTTTTCTTGAGGGAGGACGAAAAGCCCGAGGACATTCTTACCTCGAAATCGTATGGCCCCCTTATTCGGGTGTTGAATGGGCTTCGGGCGCACGATGAGCGTGCCGTGGAAATGCTCGCAATTCCGCAGGAGAACCAGAAGCGCATCGTGCAGCCGTCGCCTCTGGTCGGCAAGGCGCCCGCCGAGGGCGAGGAGGAGGACCGGCTGCTGCTCCGGTTCGCGGCCCCCCGGGATCCGGCGCTGATCGCGAAGTGGATCACGTACGCGGTCTTCAACACCGAGCGGCAGGACTGGCGTCGGGGCGTCGAGGCGGCCTTCCGGTACCGCGAACGCGAGGGCGACCTCCAGGTGCCCTACGACCACACCGAGGGCCCCTACCCGCTCGGGCGGTGGCTCTCCGACCAGCGCAGGGCGTTCCGTGCCGGAACCATGACCGGGGAGCGAGCCGCCGAGCTGGAGGAGCTGGGGATCGTCTGGGACACCGCCGACGCCGCCTTCGAGGAGAACCTCGCCGCCGCGCGGGCGTACCACCGGCTGCACGGCACCCTGGCCGCCCCGCGGGGCGCGGCGATCCTCGACATCCAGATCGGGCAGTGGCTCACCAACGTGCGCCGGCCTGACGGGCTCGGGAAGGACCCGGTGCGCGCGAAGCGGCGGGCGGCGGCCCTGGCCGCGATCGATGCGGACTGGAACCCCGCGACGCTGGGGTGGACGGTGGACTGGCAACGCCACTACGCCTACCTCGCCCAACTCCTGGACGAAGGCGCCCGCCTCACCGCCATCAAGCCCGGGGCGACCCGGCACGGCGAGGACATCGGCCGCTGGCTGGCCACCCAACGACGGGACTGGGCGCGGCTGAACACCGAGCAGCAGACCCGGCTCGGCAAGCTCGGTGTCACCCCGGCGCGGGTCGTACGCGCCCGCAGCGCGCTCTCGAAGACAAGCGCGACCTCCACGTCCGGCCGGGGCTCGGAAGCCTTCCACAAGGGCGTCCAAGCCCTCGCGCAGTACCTCGCCCGGGAAGGCGGCGGCGTGCCCGGCAGGGCGCACGTCGAGCACCTCCCCGACGGGACCGCCCACCGCACCGGGGTGTGGCTGGCCAACCAGCGCCAGCGCCGCGACCGGCTCGACACCAGCCAGCTCGAAGCCCTCGCCGGGCTCGGGGTGCAGTGGGCCGACTCGTGATCGCCGTGCCGTCCTCGGACCGGCCGAGGGACCGCCGGTCCGGGTGGTCGCCCCGGCTGGCGGCCCGGAGCCGGAGGCTGCCGGTCCGCGTGCGCGCGGACCTCGGCGGACTCCGGCAGCCTCGGGCCGACCGTCGCCGGTCCCGCCGGATGCTGTGTACGGTCCCGGCAACGGGCGGGTGACTACCCAGAGTAGACGGAGGCTCAGGAGCGATTCGCGCCGGAGGCCCACCCGCGCACGGGACGGTCCCCCGGCCCCGGCTCTCTCCCGCCCGGCCCCGCGCCTAGGGCGGCCCGGCGGGCTGGGCGGGATCGATGGCCAGGAGGGCCAGGGCGAGGGCGGTGACGTCGGCGACGCTGCGGGTGCGGACGGCCTCTTCGACGATCCGGGCGGCGAACGCGGCCTGCCCGCTGGCCTGAAGGCCGGCCACGAGGGCGGCGATCTCGGCGGGCGGCCGGGTCACGGCCGTCCGCACGAGGACGTCCACGGGCGAGGCCGCCTCCTCCGGCAGCGGGGCCCGCGGCTGCGGAAAGGGCCCCGGCGCCGGTGCCGGGCGCGCGGCCGGCACCGGGGCGGGGGCCGTGGCCCGAGCCGCGTCGTCGCGGGCCCGTTCGAGGACGGCGAGCGTCTCCAGCAGCGGCCCGGGCGGCACCTTGCAGGCCTCGGCAATGGTTTTCACCACGTGCGCGCTCGGCAGACGGTGGCGAAGGACGTCGGAGAGCGTGCTCGTGGGCATGCCCAGGCGGCGGGAGAGGCGGGTCAGGGTGATCCCCTGCTCGCGGAGCAGCCCCCGCAGCTGCGCGTGCAGGCGGGCCGCGTCCACGGCCGTGCCCTCCGCCGGCTTGCCCGGTGCCGGCCGCGGGGTCCGCGCGGCCGTCCGGGCGCGCTTCGCCTTCGCGTACAGCCCCTCGAACTCCCTCAGGTCCCGGCTCTTGCGGCTGGGCGTGCGCGAGGTCATATCCAGCAGGGCCCCGACCACGTCCCGCGCGGCGCGCTCGGAGGGAAGCGTGCGGCCGGAGAAGAAGCGGGAGACGGTGGCTGCGGAGACCCGGCCTCCCAGCGCGTGGCTGACCCTCTCCAGGGTGGGGTTCCCGCTGTCGGCCCGAAGGCGGCGGAGCGCTTCCACGAGCTCCGCCGCCCCGGGGTAGGTCTCACCCATCCGCTACAGCGCTACCGCGCCCGGCGCGGTGGGCGGCGTGGTGGCCGGGCCCTTCGCGGTAAGGCGGCGGATGGCCTCGACGGCGCCGAGGACCGCAGCGACCACCTGGACGCCGGTGGCCGGCTCGACCCCGCACGCCACCAGCGCCAGCTCGGCGAGGAGTGCGAGCACGATCACGATCACGAACGCCTTCGGCGGCCTCAGCCGCCACCGGCCCGGCATCCCGGCGGGCGTCACGCACCCCGAACTCCCACGCCCGAAACGGCGCGGCAACCAGCTCCTCATAGTTGGCTCCTTGTCCCATCGCTTTTCTGTTGACGGCCCAGACCTTTTCTCGAAATCAGGCGTCGGAGAGTTGGCAGACCCTCTTCAGCTTCCACGATTAGCGCACACGAATAACCGACCTGACAAGAGGCACCGGAAAACACCAAAGCCCTTCGCACAAGGATGCGAAGGGCTTGGCTGAGTGGAATTACTGATTCCGCCTTGTCCGTCTGCCAACGGTCGGCGGTGGGCTCCCTGGGCGGTCTGGGCCAACAGATGCCATGGGACCCGCACGCGAGACGGCGCCGGTCCTTTCGGCCGGACGTCCCGCGCGGGGCGTGAAGCCACATCGTGGGCCTGTCAGGGGCCCTCCGGCAAGCCCTTGTCCGGACGCTGCTTGCCGGAACAATATTTTTGACCTGCGCTTTCTCAACTTCTTGCAATCCTGTCCGGGACCCGTCCGGACGACGGCGGACCCACTGAAACGCCCACCCGACCCTGCGGCCGCCGCCGAAGACGCCCGCTGGAGATAGTCGGCGGGGCGGGCGGAAGAGGCACGCCCCGGGCCCGTCAGACCCGCCCCGCCAGTCCCGGCAGCCGGCGCGCAGCGCCACCGGCACGAGCCCTGATATCGCGCGCCGACACCTCGGAAAGAGAACACGGAGCCACCCCGGCAACCGACCCGAGGACTTTCCGGAAAGAGGAATTCCCGACCCTGATGGGAAATGCGCGCCGGGCTGGAATTAAGGCAGGAATTCCCATTTCCGGGAGATCGGCCGCCGCTGGTCGTCATCACCGCAGCGGGGACAGTCACTGTCGCCGAGGTGAGCGGCCGCTGACACGAAAGCGGTCTCCCGCCGGGCCCCGCGAGCGCGAGGCCGTCGTGCCCGGCGCCCCTGCCGGCGCCACGAGACCACGACCCTGACGCACCCCCACGAGACGAACCCGAACTCCCATCAAGCCCCCGGCAGCCGCCGGGGGCTCCGCCGTGCTGCCCGCCTGCGTGCCCACCTACGAGACCCTCACCCGCTTCACCGCCCACCTGGGGCAACTCGCCCCCGCCCAGCACCGCCGGGTTCACCCGCGTCGTACGCGAGGCCTTCGTCCCCGACCTCCGCGGCCCATTCCGTCCCGGGCTCCGCGTGAAGGGCGTACGGGTCGCCCCCGGCGTCTACGAACTCACCTGGGCCCCCGACGGCCGCGCCACCTTCACCTACGGCCGCACACGCCACCACGGCCACCACATCATCTGGCGCCGCATCGGCAGCCACGACATCCTCCACCGCCCCTGAACCTCACCCCGGCCGACCCTGCCATCCGATCGCGGCCGGCCCGCTCCTGCCGAACCGGCCGTCGCCCGAACAGGTCAGGCGGGAGACCGGCGGCACTGGGCACGGCCGAGTTCATGGGCTAGCCGGCGTCACCGGATGGCGGCCGGAACCCGGCCGGAGCCAAGGCGCCCCTCAGGCGGCCAACCCGCTGTCGTCGCTCAACCCGAACAGCACGTCCTGCTCCAGCTTCTCGGCGAACCGCCAAATGCCCCGGCCGAACAACTCACCATCAAACCTTCTGTCCCGGCCAGCCTGGACGGCCTGGGCGGCCCGGACAACAAGGGCCGCCCCCCCGCTGGAGGGGTCCTTGGCCCGCCATCCGCTACCGCGGTACTCAAGATCCGACCACGTGACGGCGAGTGCGGCCTCCAGGTCCGCCGACATCCGGGGCCGCCGACTGGTGATCCGGGTGAAGGTGTCAGCCCAGCGCCGCAGCAGACGGGGTCCGACCTCGCAGGCGGTCAGGAAGGCCACGCACTGCTGGCGGCTGGCAGGCAGCGCCTGCCGGTTGATGATCCTGGCCGCCGAGCTGACCGGCAGCAGGTGCGCGCCGCCCGCCAGGGCCTGGAGCCGGCGCAGGGACGGTGCGCCGGCCTTTTCGTAGAAGAACTGCAGCGCCTCGCTCAAGTCGCCCGGGGCGGTGATGAGCTCGGGCGCAGCCGGCGGGCGGAGCCTCGGCAGGCGTCCGCGCTCGGCGATCCGTGCCTGCCTCCACAGCTCGGCAGGTCCGTCGGATCCGCCGCAGGCCTCGCTGATCGCGGTGACGCTCTCCCGGGACGGCAGGGTCCTGCCCGACAGGGCGCGTTTGAGGGCGGTCGGCGAGAGCCCGGTCTTCACCGCGAGCTCGTCGTAGGTCAGCCCTGCCTCGGCGCGCAGTTCGCGCAGCGCGGTGGCCAGGGTGGCGAAGGCCGGCACGGTGCGGTCGACGGGGAGTTCACGGCGTCCCATGTCCGCGCCCCCTCTTATCGGCCGGCCTGGAGGGCGCCGCGGACGGCGGCGGCCACGACGCCGCGCCCGCTCGGGGTGAGGGTGAAGACGGTCAGCATGCCGATCCCGGCCGCGCCGCCCAGGAGCTGGAAGATCTCCGCCATCGGCATCTTCCCGTACAGGCGCAGCACCACGGCGAGGACCAGGACCACGCACACGACCGCCGCCTGCGGCATCGTCATCGCGGCCACCGTGCCGGGCCGGGGACCCGTGCCCGCGCGCCGTCCCTGCGGACGGCCTTTCTCCAGTTCCATACGGACCTCCTCGTCTGCGAGCACGGGGGAAGCCCGGCTCTCATCGGGTGGGGAGGGGGCACACGGGTGTGCCCCCCTCCTGCTGCTGACATCACGCCAAGTGGCGCATCCCGGGGGGCGATTGCAGTCGCCGGTCCCGGGAACACCAGGATGGCAGCCCCCGCCCGCACGGCCTAAGCCGTACCCGGCCCACCCCATCCCGAATGCGTGGAATGTCCGTTGATTCGTCCGCTGGCGTCCAAGGCCCGCCAATCCTTCGCGCATCCGACTCAGAAGGCCTCTGACCTGCCATGATCCTCAGGTCGAGGTCCGTCGGCGGTTCCACCCACGCCTCACAACCCTGCAGAACGCCTACGGTTCCCCGCAGTCTCGCTACGTCCCCGGCCCATTCGTCCGAGTCCGTCCAAGCGCGACTTGCTTCCCGTGACGGCGACCAGGCACCGTGGGGTGCAGAACCGGCCGGGGAACCGGCGGGACCCCTCGAATGCTGCTGACGTCGCAGACAGGGACACAGCGGCACCGCGTTGCAGCGCGCGTACCGCACACGCAGGGCCGGCCCCACCCCCGGGGCCGGCCCTGTCCCATTTCGACCCAGGCGTCAGCGCACCCCTCCATCCCTCCCCCCGTCCGGCCGGCCGCCGCCCGGGTGGGGGGGGGGGGGGGGGGGGGGGGGGGGGGGGGGGGGGGGGGGGGGGGGGGGGGGGGGGGGGGGGGGGGGGGGGGGGGGGGGGGGGGGGGG
>NZ_JBVILR010000048.1:0-7038 GCF_055580265.1 Streptomyces sp. NPDC032091
AGCCCGCGTACTGGACGTACTTGGCTTTCGCCCGGTGCGGCGAGAGCGCGTGCCAGGCGTCGCGGGGCAGACGGGAGTTTGACGACAGGCCCTAGAACATCCGTACGACATCGGGTGGGCGGTGAGGTCCGGGGAACGGCGTGACGCTCACGCCCGGGGCCCCGGCCGCGCCGGGCGGCGGAGTTCGAGGAGGACGAGCGCGATCTTCACCCCGGTGGACACCGTCAGGGCCTGAAGGAACGGCATGCCCGTGAGCCACAGGGCCACCATCATCACCGTGAGCACCAGGAACGCGGGAACGAGACCGGTGCGCACGGCCAAGGCCCTCAGGCGCCCCGCCCCGGTGGGACGCGGGGCGGCCGCCCCCGCCGGGCGCACGGCGAGGCCCTCTTCGTCGGCCTGCGGCATGGACGACCGCCCTTCCCTCGTCGTCTCCCCCGTCCACGAGCCTCGGGCCCGCGCCGCCGGACCGCCACCCGGACCGCCGGCCCGCGCCGCCATCCGGCGCACGCGCCAGCACCCGGGCGGACCATGACTTATGCTTCTGAGCGGCCACGGGGCGGTGGCTCGTCGCTGAATACGGCAACTGCGGAACGGTCAGTCCGGCAGGTCGGGGAGAGCGACCTGCGTCGGGGCCTTGGTCCCGACGGGGACCACATGGCACTGATCATGAAGATCCTGGGGAAACGAGCGGCCGCCGACGGGCGCCCCGGACCCGGGGCGCCCGGCCGGGCCGCCCCGCGAAGAAAAGACCCCCAGGGAGAAGTGAGGTATGCCAGTGATCTGCGTCGGAGGCATGATCGGCATCGGCAAGACGACCGTGGCCGAGCTGATCGCCAAGGAGCTGGGCAGCGAGGTCTTCTACGAGAGCGTGGACGACAATCCGATCCTGCCGCTCTTCTACACGGCGAGCCCCGAGGAGATCCAGGCGAAGCGTTACCCCTTCCTGCTCCAGCTCTACTTCCTGCAGACGCGGTTCGCCTCGATCAAGGAGGCGTACAAGAAGGGGGACAACGTCCTCGACCGGTCCATCTACGAGGACTGGTACTTCGCCAAGGTCAACCACGACCTGGGCCGCATCAGCTCCCTCGAGATGCAGGTGTACGAGGGGCTGCTGGACGAGATGATGCGCGAGATCGACGGCCTGCCGTACCGCAAGGCGCCCGATCTCATGGTCTACCTGAAGGCGGACTTCGAGACGGTGCTGCACCGCATCGGGCTGCGGGGCCGCGACTTCGAGCAGGACGAGAGCCTCGTGGAGTACTACCGGACGCTGTGGTCCGGCTACGACGACTGGGTGCACAAGCACTACTCGGCCAGCGAGGTCCTCGTCATCGACATGAACCACACGGACGTGGTGAACCACCCCGAGGACGCGGCCCGCGTGGCGCGGGCGGTCAAGGAGGCCCTGGCCGCGGGCGGGCGCCGGGCGGCCTGAGGACGGTCGGCTGAATCCTTTCTCCAGCTCAGGGCGGCATCGGCCCGCCCCCTCCTGGGAAGCCTCCACGGGAATTGACGGCTCCGGATACGCGCGGCACCGTCACGCCTGGAGGCACCCCATGAGCACACCCCGGTGGCGGCAGCTCACCGACCACCTCATGTCCGTCCCCGAGCAGGTCTACGAAGGCTGGAACAGCCGCGACGGCTGGGACAACTACACGCGCTGGGGGGAGGAGTTCGGCGAGAACGGCGTCGCCTGGTGCGTGATCTTCGACTGGTGCATGTACCACGACGTCGGACTCGACGCGATCGTCCCCAAGGTCGACAACGTGAGCGCCTTCGCGGCGTGGGCCCGGGAGCGCGACCAGTGGTCCGAGTACCCCTCCGTCGGCGCCTGGGTCGATTTCGGCGACGGCGCCCACACCGAGATCGTCACCGGCTTCGACGCCGACACCCTCTACACCAAGGGCGGCAACAGCATCCGGGCCGGATCGGCCGACCACGGCCAGGGCAACGGCGTCTGGTCGCATTCCAACCCCCGCCGCAGCAGCTACGTCACCGGCTACTTCGCCCCCCGCTTCCCGGACGGGCAGTGTCCGCCCACCGCCGACCCCCACGACCCCCGCGGCGGCCCGGCCGTGGCCGCCTGGCGGTGGACGCCGCCCCCGTCCGCCTTCGAGCCGTTCCCGGGCGCCGGGTTCTTCACCGCCGGCCGGCGCAGCCCCGTCATCGCCGCCGTGCACGACCGGCTGGTCGCCGTCGGCTGCGACCACTACCGGAGCACGGCCGACGCCGACGTCTGGGGCTCCGGAGACGTCGCCTCGTACCGGGCCTGGCAGCGCAGCCTGGGCTACGAGGGGGACGACGCCGACGGCACGCCCGGGCCCACGTCCTGGGCGAAGCTCCGGGTGCCCCGCGTCGGCGGCTGAACCCGTCGCCACGGCCGGCCCGTCGCCGTGCCCGGGACGGCCACGGCCGGCCGCCCCGGGCACGGCGGGGGGATCAGACGAGCGCCAGGCTGATCTGGTCGTTGAAGACCACCCAGTGCTGGCCCGGGTCGGTGTTGTCGCACGGCTTCGTGGAGACGTTCGGGGTCCCCCAGGCGTTGGCGAAGCAGTAGGCCGGCGCGAAGGTGAGGGCGATCTGCTGGCCCGCGACGTTCCAGTACTGGCCCTGGTCGTTGGGGTTGCAGGGCTTCACCGAGACGGTCGTGGCGTTCCAGGTGTTGGCCAGGCAGTAGGCGCGGGCGTTGGTCAGGGAGATCTGGTGCCCCGAGACGGTCCAGTGCTGCCCCTGGTCGGCGGGGTCGCAGGGCTTGGTGGAGATGTTCGGGGTCCCCCAGGCGTTGGCCAGACAGTACCGGCCGGGGACCCGCGCGGCCTGCTGGGCGGCGCCCGCCGCCCCGGCCTGACCGGCGGGCAGGAGGGTGGCGGTCAGCGCGAGCGCGGCGAGGGCGAGCGTCTTGCGGAAGGCCGTGTGCATCATGCGAATTCCATTCCCGAGGCAGGCCGGAGCGCGGGGCGCACGGCCTGGAAAAAAGGGGTTGACGCGTCCCGGATCCGGGCGCAGGGAAATTAGTAGCAGCGGTCACGAGGCGGTAAAGGAAATCGCCGATCCCCTTCACTCGAACCAGGTAGTCGCCGGATGATCCGATGATCAAGGGCCTGGAATTCATCCCGGCACGCGCGCCGGATCACCCCCCTGGGGACCTTTTTCGGGAATTGGCCGAATTCCGTATTCCGCCCCGGGCGGCGGGAGCGATATCGCACCGCGACCGCGTCACGGACCGGAGGCGGCCTTGCGGAAATTCGCACTTTTCCGGAGTCCGGAGGGCCGGTGTGCCGCTGGACGCGCGGGGTGTGCGCGGTGCCGCCGACGCCGGTCGCCGGAGCGCTATGTCCCTCTTGCCCGGATATTCTGTGGGGTGTGATCGAGTCTGGACGGCCGCGGCTCCGCCGGAGTCACGGTCGGGGGAGCCTGGTGCGGCTGTCGCCGGTCATCCTGACCGCCGTGATCGCCGCCCTGGCCTACGCCACTCCGCCGGAGCTGGCCTTCAGCCGCCTCCTGCCCGCGGCGCCGGCCCTGGCGGCCGCCATGTGGCCGGTCCTCCCCACCGTCCTGCTCGGCACGGTCTGCCTCGGCCTGATGATCGGCCTCAGCCTGGTCTTCCCCGACCTGGGGACGTGGTGGACGGCCGCGGGGATCATCGCGGTCACCGTGGCCGCCGCGTACGGCAGCCACCTGCGGCTCCAGCGCGAGCGGACCCTGTTCCAGGTGCGGCTCGTCGCCGAGGCGGCGCAGCAGGTCGTGCTGAGCCCGCTGCCCCGCCGCTTCCGGAACGTCGAGATCGAGTCCCTGTACCTGGCGGCCGCGGCGGAGGCCCGCATCGGCGGGGACTTCTACGAGGTCGTCGACACGCCGTCCGGGGTCAGGCTGCTCATCGGCGACGTCCGGGGCAAGGGCCTGCCCGCGGTGGGGGCCGCCGCGGCGATCGTCAACGCCTTCCGCGAGGCGGCGTACGACGAACCGGGCCTGGTGGAGATCGCGCGCAGGCTGGACGCCAGCAGCACCCGCTACAACGCGTCCTTCCCATCCGACGGGCCGACGGAGCGGTTCGCGACCGCGCTCGTCGCCGAGATCCCGCCCGGCGGGCGGCGCATCGACATCCTCAACTGCGGCCACCCCCCACCCCTGCTGCTCGGCCACGGCGGGGTCCGCGTCCTCGACCCGGCCTCCCCCTCACCGCTGCTCAGCCTCGCGGAACTGATCGGGGACCACTACACCGTCGACACCTTCGCCTTCTCCCCCGGCGACCTGCTGCTCCTCTACACCGACGGGATCGCCGAGACCCGGGCCCGCGACGGGGAGTTCTTCCCGCTCACGGCCTGGATGCGCCGACAACCCCCGACGCCGCCCCGCGAACTGCTCACGGCCCTGCACCACGACCTGCTGCGGCACAGCAGGGGCGCCCTCGACGACGACATCGCCGCCCTCGCCGTCCGCCTGGGCGAGTGAACCAATCCTGCGCGAAGACTTCCGGAGCGTTGCGACATGTGCAATTTTACATGTCACATGTCAACACCTCGTGTCTGTCAGCACGGGGTCCCACGGCCCCGGAGGCCCCCGCAGATGCATCCCTTCCGGATAACGAAGGCCGGCGCGCGCCGACTGCCCGCTCTCGGCGCGGCCGTCTTCATCGCGCTCGGCCTGTTCGCACCACCGAGCCAGGCCGCCCCGGCCGGCGCCGCCGCCAAGGCCGGCCCGCGCCCGGCGAGAACCGCGGCGCCGGCGCCGCGCTCGATCCCGGTCCCCCGCTCCCCCGACGCGGTACGGGGCGGCGGCCGCTTCCGGATCTCCTCGCAGGACAGCCCCGAGGAAACGGCCCCGGCCCCCGCCGCCGCTCCCGTCGCCCGGACGGGCCGGGCCGACGAGAAGGGCAAGGCCGAACGGCAGTCCGCGGCCGCCGCCGGGGACGCGTGCGGGGACCTCTCCGGCGTGATCGACGCCACCGGCGCCGCGCTCGTCCGGCAGCTGACCGCCCTCCCCCGGATCACCTGTACGTACCCGCTGTTCAACCTCACCGGGGAGGACGCGCGCAAGGCCTTCCGCGAACCCCAGATGGTGACCGTCGCCAACGCCCTGCGCGACGCCTCCGCCGGCTACACGGGCGACAACAGCGCCGCCGTCGGCCAGCTCGTGCTGTTCCTGCGCGCCGGCTACTACGTGCAGGACAACCACGCCGACGCCGTCGGCGACTACGGCACGGCCCTGGACGGCGCGGCCCGCGGCGCGCTGGACGCCTTCTTCGCCTCCCCGCGCAGCAAGGACGTCACCGACGCCAACGGCGAGATCTTCAACGAGGTCGTCACCCTGATCGACAGCACCCACACGGCCGGCCGGTACGCCGGGGTGGTCACGTGGATGCTCGGCCACTACGACGGCACCTGGCCCGCCCCGATGGACCTCGCCATGCAGCACGTCGAATGGGTCGTCCAGAACGGCTTCAAGGCCAAGAACGACGACCGCGGCTGGCGGGCCGCCCTCAAGGCCGACCCCGCGATCCTGGACACCTGGGCCGGCTTCATCACCCGCAACGGCGCGCAGCTCAACCGGCTGGACGTCGTCAGCAACGTCGGCCGCTACCTCGGCTACGCCCTCGACGTCCCCGAGCTCAAGGACCGGGTCCGGCCGCTGCTGAAGGACCTGATCAACCGCTACCCGAACGTCGGCCCGACCGGACCGATCACCATGAACCTCGGCTGGTACACGCGCCAGTACGACAAGGGCAACTGCGCGGCCTACGCCCTCTGCGACCTGGGCGCCCGCGTCCTCCCGGCCGTCCTGCCGATCCAGCACACCTGCACCCCCGGCCTGAAGATCCGCGCCCAGGACATGTCCCCCGGCCAGCTGGCGAGCACTTGCACCAGCCTGGTCAACGAGGACGCCTACTTCCACCGGGTCATCGGCGACAAGGGCGCGATCCCCGGCGACCTGAACACCAGCCTGGAAGTCGTGGTCTTCGACGACTACGGCCAGTACTCGCTGTACGCCTGGGCCCTCTACGACATCGACGTCGACAACGGCGGCATGTACGAGGAGGGCAACCCGGCCGTCGCCGGCAACCAGGCCCGCTTCATCGCCCACGAGGCCGACTGGCTGCGGCCCTCCTTCCAGATCTGGAACCTCAACCACGAGTACACCCACTACCTCGACGGCCGCTTCGACATGGCGGGCGACTTCGAGGCCGGTATGACCACGCCGACCGTCTGGTGGGTCGAGGGCATCGCCGAGAACGTCTCCTACGGCTACCGGGGCGAGCGCAACGCCGACGCGATCGCCGAGGCCGGAAAGAAGACGTACCGGCTGAGCGAGCTGTTCGACACCGTCTACGGCCAGGACGCGGACCCCGCCGTCAACTCGAACCGGATCTACCGCTGGGGCTTCCTCGCCGTCCGCTACATGCTCCAGGCGCACCGCGAGGACATGGAGACCCTCCTCGGCAAGTACCGCGCGGGCGACTGGAACGGTGCCCGCGCCTTCCTGAAGCAGACCATCGGCACCCGCTACGACGCCGGTTTCACCACCTGGCTGACGACCACCTGCGCGACCGACGGCTGCGGCCCGCTGCCGGACGCCCCGTCCACCCCGCTCTGCACCGCCGCCGACCCGCGCCAGTTCGACCTGAACTGCCGCCGAGAGGGTCTCGCGGCCACCGCCGGCAACTACAGCCACCACTTCGTGTACCTGCCGGCCGGGGTCAGGCAGCTGACCATCACCAGCAGCGGCGGCACCGGGAACGCCGACCTGTACTACGGCGGCGGCAGCTGGGCCACCACCACCGGCCACCAGGCGAAGTCCGCCGGCCCCGGCAACGGCGAGACCCTGACGATCGACAACCCGCCGTCCGGCTGGGTCCACTTCAGCCTCGCCGCCGCACAGGACTTCAGCGGCGTGAGCCTGTCCACGCAGACCCGGTGAACCGCTGCGCCGGGGCCCGGCCGGGCCCCGGCGCGGCGGGTGTGGGGGGGTTGGGGCCGGTTCTAGCAGAACAGGGCGGGGGATGGGATGGACAACACGGCAGTGGTGCTTGTGGCGGAC
>NZ_JBVILR010000049.1:0-5865 GCF_055580265.1 Streptomyces sp. NPDC032091
TGCAGGGGGGACCCTGTGGGAGAGTAGGACGCCGCCGAACAATCATTGTGGGAAAGCCCCGCACCAGTCATGGTGCGGGGCTTTTCTGCGTTTAGCGTCCACGACGGTGTTGCGCTGTTGTAGGTCTCGCGGTCGAAGGCGGGTGGCATCCGAGGCGGCCCAACTGCTTGCGGTTCGCGGCCTGGTCGGCGGGCTGCGGGATCACCGCCCGGATCTCACGCCGTCGCAGATGGAGGCGGATCGCGCAGGACGAGTAGGCCTTGTTCGCCAGGACGGCATCCGGCGTGGTCTTCGGCCGGCCGATCGGCCTGGGTACTCGTAAGCGGTCCATGACCTGGGCGGACGCGGGGGCCTCGCCGGCTTGACCGGGCGTGATGCCGAGGGCGAGTCGTCGCCAGCAGCGGGGTGGATCCTTGTGGTCAGTCCGGCGCGGGAGCGTCCGAGGGCATGGTCAGGCGGCTCGCCTACCGGGGCCCCTTTTGACGGGCCCGGGTGCGAGCACGCCGTCGCCGAGCGGAGGCGGGCGTCGGGACGTTCCTCTCGGGCGCCGGCGGCGGCTACCCGGGCGCCGGACTCGTCGCGTCCCGGATCGCCGTGAGCGCGGCCAGGGCGAACTGTCCGGCTCGAAGAGGCGGCGGCTGCTTTCCGCCACGCCGGCTCGCGCCGGAAAGCAGCTGCGGGGAGGTGATCGTTTGACATGGAGTGCACTCCAAGACCTAGCGTCGTGGTCAGACGGTTTCGAGCTCGGGAGGCACCAGAATGATCGACGCACGCATCCGGCACTTGGGCGAACTCGCGGTCTCCGCACAGGGGTTGGGCTGCATGGGGATGAGCCACGGCTACGGCGACTCGGACGACGCCCAGTCCATCGACACGCTCCACCACGCCCTCGACCTCGGGGTGACGCTCCTGGACACCGCCGACTTCTACGGCGCCGGCCACAACGAGGAACTCATCGGCCGGGCCATCGCCGGGCGCCGCGACGAAGCGGTGATCGCCACGAAGTTCGGCTTCGCCAACCGCCTCGGCGAACCCACCGTCATCCGCGGTGACGCCGCCTACGTACGCCAGGCGTGCGAGGCCTCGCTGCGGCGGCTCGGGGTCGACCACATCGACCTCTACTACCAGCACCGGGTCGACCCGCAGGTCCCGATCGAGGAGACCGTCGGCGCCATGGCCGAGCTGGTCCAGGCCGGCAAGGTCCGCCACCTCGGACTGTCGGAGGCCGGCGAGGAAACGATCCGGCGGGCCCACGCGGTCCACCCGATCGCCGCACTGCAGAGCGAGTGGTCCCTCTGGACCCGGGACCTGGAGGGCGGCGTCGCCCAGGTCTGCCGCGAACTCGGCATCGGGCTGGTCCCGTTCTCGCCGCTCGGACGCGGCTTCCTGACCGGCCGCTACTCCTCGGTCGAAGGCCTCGCGGAGAACGACGTACGCCGCACCCAGCCGAGGTTCGCCGACGGCAACCTCGACCGGAACCTGGCGATCGTCGCCAAGCTGGAGGAACTGGCCGCCGCCAAGGGCATCACGGCCGGCCAGCTCGCCCTGGCCTGGGTCCAGCACCGCGGCGAGGACGTCGTACCGATCCCCGGCACCCGGCGCCGCCGGTACCTGGAGGAGAACCTCGCGGCGCTGACCGTGGAGCTGACTCCGGAGGACCTGGCCGCCATCGAGGCCGCGGCCCCCCGCGACGGCATCGCGGGCGCCCGCTACGACGCGACGAGCCTGACCTTCGTCAACCACTGAACGCCGCACCCGTACGGGTGGCGTTACACGGCCCCGGCCTCCTCCTGGAGGACCGATACGGCTTCCTTGACGCGGCCGAGGGTGACGAGGTGCCCGGCCAGGTCGGCGGTGCCGCACGAGGGGTGTGCGCCGAGGAGTGCCACGGCCTCCTCGGTGCGGCCGGCCTCGGCGAGGAGCCGGGCGAGGGCCGACGCCCCGTACCAGGTGTCGCCCTCCGGGTGGGCCCGTACCAGTGCGATCGCCTCCTCCCGCCGGCCGCAGGCCACCAGCAGGGGGAGGCGCATCGCGAAGAACTCCCACTCCTCTTCACCCGTACGGGACTTCAGGCCGTCCAGGTAGGCCAGGCCCTGCTCGGGGCGGCCGTGATCGGCGTAAAGGGTGCACAGCCGCCGGACGAGCCAGTCCTCCGCCCCGGGGGCCGCGTCCACGAGCGGGCGCAGCACCCCGATCGCCTCGGCCCGCCGGCCGTGTCGCTCCAGGAGGGCCGCGAGCCGTACGGCAGCGAACCGCCGGAGGCCCTGCGCAGCCCGCGCGTTCCGGTACACGGCGATGGCGCCCTCCACGTCCCCGCGTTCCTCCAGTAGTTCGGCGAGACGTTCCGCGGCGGCTTCGAGTTCCCCGGCGTACGCGCGCAGCTCCTCGGTCCGGCCGTGGCGGGCCAGGAGATCGGCGAGCGCCTGGTGGCCGTGGGCCGACGCCGCGGCGGGGTCCGGGCTCAGGAGGGCGATGGCCTCGTCGACGCGGCCCTGGCGTTCGCGGATCGCGGCCAGGAGGTGTACGGCGTTGGCGGGCGCCGGCCCGGTCCGGTGGCCCGTCGGGTCCGCGTCGCGGCGTGCCGCCTCGATCCGGGCGGCCAGCAGCGCGGCGGCCTCCTCGTCCCGGCCCGCGACCCCGGCCACGTCGACCAGGGCGGTCGCGAGGAACTCGTCCCCGAGGTGCGGGAGCAGCAGGGCGAACGCCTCTCCGCTCCGGCCGTGCCGGGCCAGCAGGCGCGCGAAGGCCGCCAGGGCCGGGGGATCCCCGCTCTCGGCGTACGGGCGGGCCAGGGCGATGGCCTCGTCGGCCCGCCCCCACCGCTCCAGCAGTGCGGCCGCGGCCTCGGCCGCCGTCCACCACCCCGTCGCCACGTAGGGGGCGACCACCTCCCAGGCCTCCGCCCGCCGGCCCTGCCCGTCGAGCCGCCGCGCCAGCTCCAGCGCGCAGAACCACTCCCCGCGGCCGGCCTGGAACGCCACCTCCTCGGCGTGGCCGAGGTCGAACAGCCGGGAGACCAGGCGCGGGGGAATGCGGCGGGAGTACGACCGGAACCGGCCGTCGAGTTCAGCAGCGTCCACGGGCACGCACCCTAGCGGTGCGACCGGCAGCGTTTCACGGGGCCGAGGGTGCGGGGCCGGGCCGCTGACGCGAAGACGCCTGCGCCGGCGCCGGGCGCCGCACGACCGCGGCCCACCGACCTTCACCCCCGCGTGTCACCGACTCGCGGCGCTCCGCGTCGGCGTCGCTCTGCCCGTCGTCCTCCCAGCCGCACTCCGGGCAGTTCTCGGAGCTCGCCCGCACCTCCAGCGTCCGCTGGAAGCAGCGCGGAGAGGGGAGGGCCGTTCTCCGGGGCGACGAGCATGCCCGGCGTCGTCCCGCCCCCGGGCAGCTGGCCGGCTCGACCGGCTGGAGCGCAGCGGTCTGACGGGCCTCGATCGGGTTGGCGCAGAGGCTGGCGAGGATCGCGTAGATCGGGGTGGCGAAGGATGGGCGGCGCGGACGGAGCCCAAGGCGGCCCAGGTGTGGTCGAGGCCCTTGTGGCGCCGGTAGGTGGCCGGCGGCCGGGGGCCACCGGGTCGGCCATGCCGATGTGTGCGGGCCCGGTCAACCGAGGTGTGTTGCCCGGGGTCCTGGTGTGACCAGCCTGGCCAGGGGGCGACAGCCGCCCTCGCCCGCGGGGTGGCTTGTGGGTGGGGGCCGCCCCGGGAACGGCCGAGTCCCTCGGTGGGGCGGCCGTTTCGCGGGATCGTGCCCTTTCGGGGCCGCGGGCTGGTGGCCCGGTGGGTGGTCGAGTCGACGCCCGCCCGATCCTGTTCGGGCCGGCCCGGCAGGTACGTGTGGGCCTGGACCGCCCGCGGCGTCCGGACCCTGCGCCCATCGGCGGAACCGCGCCGGGACGTTCGTAGATCGTCTTGCAGCCGCCGTATCGCTTGGGAAGGTCGCGCCAGGGGACCGCTGTCCGCACCCGGAACAGGTCGGCCACTCCGCCCCGTGCCTGGCCTGACGATCCGAGAGCAGACGGGCTCGAGAGCCGCCCGACAGGGCCTACGGCACGAGGACGACCTTGCCGAGGTTGCGGCGCTGCTCGATGACGGTGTGGGCGCGGGCCGCCTCCGCGAGGGGGATCTCCTCGTGGACGGTCGTGCGCAGGGAGCCGGCGGCGCGCTGCTCCCAGAGCTCGCGCTCCCAGCGGGCGTACAGGTCGGGCCGGCCCATGGCGATGGCCCGCATCTGGAAGCCGATGACCGAGGCGCCGCGCACCAGGAGCTCGTACGCGTCCACCGTGCCGCCGCCGGAGCTGTAGGCCACCAGGCGGCCGCCCATGGCCAGGGCCTTCACGGCCGGCCCCAGCAGGTCGCCGCCGACGCCGTCGAGGACGACGTCGTACGGGGCTCCCCAGTCGGCGTCCCCGTACAGGACGACCTCGTCGGCGCCCAGGCCGCGGACGAACCCGGCCTTGTCGGCACTGCCGACCGCCGCGACGACGCGCCCCGCCCCGCCCGCCTTCGCGAGCTGGAGGGCGAGGGTGCCCACCGCACTGGCCGCCGCCGTGACGAGCACCGATTCGCCGGGCCGCACGCGCCCCGCCTCGTACGCCCCGCGCGCCACGAGCCCGCTGCGCACCAGGGCGACGGCCTCCACGGCGGTCGCACCGTCCGGGATGGTGGTGGCGAGGGCGGCGGTGAGGACGGCGTACTCGGCGTAGGCGTGGGCGAAGCAGAGCCCGGTGACGCGGTCCCCGACGGCGAAGCCGGTGACCTCCGCACCGGTGGAGACGACGACCCCGGCGACCTCCCCGCCGAACGTGACGGGCCCGCTGCCCTCGCGCACCTTGCGGACGGTGGGCAGGGTGACCCCGATGGCCTCGGCGCGGACCACCAACTCCCCGGGGCCCGCCTCGGGGACGTCGACCTGCTCGGCGAGCAGGACTCCGGGCCCGCCGTTGACCTCATGGCGGATGCGCAGCACAGGACCTCCCTGATCCGGGTGTATTCGTTGGGAAGCCCAACGATAGGTCGATAGTCGTAGGGATGTCCAACGATTCCTGGCTAGGCTGGGCACATGACCTCTCCCTCTCCCTCTCCCTCCCCCCTCGCGCACATCCAGTCCCTGCCGAGCTGGCTCGTCGGCCGGGTCGCGGCCCGCGGCCGGGGCCTGGTGGCGGAGGCGATCGCACCGGAGGGGCTGAAGCTGATGCACCACGCCGTGCTGGCCGCGACCGCCGAATACGGACCGCTCGCCCAGGCCGACCTGGGACGCCGGCTCGCGGTGGACCCGAAGGACATGGTCGGGATCCTGAACCACCTCCAGGAGGCGGGACTGGTCCTGCGCGCCCCCGACCCGGCGGACCGCCGCAAGAACGCGGTGACGGTCACCCCGGAGGGAGAGGCGGCCCTCGCGCGCTGCGCCACCCTCGCGGAGGCCGCGAACGAGCAGCTCCTGGCGCCGCTGACGGAGGAGGAACAGCGCGTGCTGCTGGAGCTGTTGAGGCGCGTCCACGACGCCCCCTCCTCGTTTTGACACCCCCAGGGGCCGGATGTAGAGTCAAACGGTTGCCTCGAACCGGACAGGTTCGGCGACACCCACTCCGCAGGGAATCGAATTCCGTGTGGGGTGCACTCGACTCCTCATTCGGAACGTCGAAGCCGGGAAATCCGGTGGAAAACTTCTGATAGAGTCGGAACCGCCGGAAAGGGAAAGCGCGAAAGCGAAGAACCTGGAAAGCGCAGAGGAAATCGGGTCCGAAAAGATCTGATAGACTCTGAACAGAACGAAAGCCCGGAGGAAAGCCCGAGAGGGTGAGTACAAAGGAAGCGTCCGTTCCTTGAGAACTCAACAGCGTGCCAAAAATCAACGCCAGAA
>NZ_JBVILR010000050.1:0-4738 GCF_055580265.1 Streptomyces sp. NPDC032091
CGAAGCCGCCCGCCACCACGATCTTCGCGGAGGTGGTGGAGCGAGCCGCTCCGCCGTTAGAGCTTGCGAAGTCCACTGAGCACCCTTTCGAGCAGTGTCACATCTGGCTGGCCGCCGGCAGACTCGTCGCCGCCGGGCTGGTGAATGGCGACAAGGCCCGCCTCCGCCAGGTCGGCTACGAGGATGCGGGCGACACCAAGAGGAATGGAGAGAAGTGCCGAGATCTCCGCGACGGATTTGATCTCCTGGCACAGGCGGCAGATCCGCTGGTGCTCGGGCAACTGCCCTTGCAGACGCGCGGGATCCGCCGTGGTACTGACCAGCGCCTCGATGGCGAGCTGGTAGCGCGGCCGGGTCCGGCCGCCGGTCATCGCGTACGGGCGCACCAGCGGGTTGTGCGCCTTCGGAGCCTGCGGCTGCGCGGCCCGAGGGGGCTGCTGCGGAAGCCGGTGGGGCGCCTGGGGCTGCTGGGGCTGCTGGGGCTGGCCGTACGGTTGCTGGGCGTAGGGAGTCTGCTCCGGCATGGGCCGGCTGGGAGCGGAGGGGAAGTTGAAGCGGTTCTGGTCGTGTCCACCCTGCGGCTGCTGGCCGCCATAAGGATGTCCTCCGGGTGTTGTCACGTTTCCTCCTCCGACTCCAAGAACGCAGTACTCCCTGTGGAACCGCGCCACCGCACCCTACGGTGCGGTGACGCGAAACGCACTGCTTGTTTGCTAGTTGAGAAGGCTTCCCTGGAGCTCCGCGCGCAGGTCCGGGGTGAGGACGTTGCCGGCGCGGTCCACGAGGAGGGCCATCTCGTAGCCGACGAGGCCGATGTCGCACTCGGGGTGCGCGAGCACCGCGAGCGAGGACCCGTCGGAGACCGACATGAGGAAGAGGAACCCACGGTCCATCTCCACCACGGTCTGGTTGACGGCGCCACCCTCGAAGATGCGGGACGCTCCGGCGGTCAGCGAGGTCAGACCGGAGGCCACGGCCGCCAGCTGATCGGCGCGGTCGCGCGGGAATCCGTCGGACATCGCCAGCAGAAGGCCGTCGGCGGAGACCACCACCGTGTGGGACACCCCGGGGGTGTTGTCCACGAAGTTGGTGATCAACCAGTTCAGGTTCTGCGCCGCCTGGCTCATCGCGCTCACACTAACGCTCCTGGTCATAGCTGTTACTTGACTGCTCGGAACCCGCGCTGCGTCCCTGCTGGACACCGCGGCGCAGGTTGCTCAACCTGCCGCGCACGTCCTCCGGGGCGCGGGAGACCTGGGGGCCGCCCTGCGGGGTCGTCTCCGCAGCACCCTCGACCAGGTTGGCCTTGGGCACCCGCCGAGGGAGACCGGACGGGGTGACCCCGCCCGCCTTCGGCTCACGGAGCTTGCCGGCCTGCTGCCAGCGCTCGTCGTTCGTCGAACGCCAGCCCCCGCCGGCCGCATCGTCCGCCGGGGCCTCCTTCGGCTCCGCGGGCTGCTGCTGTCGCTGCGGCCGCTGGTCGAAGAGGGAACCGGTGGGCTCCGCTTCCTTCCGGCCCGAACCCCACTGCTGCTGGCTGCCACGTCGCGGCAGGCCCGCTCCGGTCAACGCGTGACCGGTGTCGGCAGCGGCGCCCGGACGGTCGAAGCCTACGCGGTCCACGGCCGGTTCGGGAGCGGCCGGGGGTTCCGATTCGGTCCCGTAGTCCTGCTGGTAGGGCTCCGAGTAGGTGTTCTGCTCGGGCCATGCGGCCTGCGGGGACTGCTCTGCGTAGCCGCCCTCGTACGCCTGTGCGGGCTGCTGCTGGTCCTGATAGCCGACTTCCGGATAGGCATAGCCCTGCTCCGGGAACGCCTCGTAGGACTGCTGCTGGGCCTGCTCCCCGTACGGGGCCTCGTAGCCCTGCGCGGACGGCTGTTCGTACTCCTGGTACGGCTGGTACCCGTGTTCCGGCTGAGGTTCCGGATAGCCCTCGGCGGCGTACTGCTGCTGCTCGGGCTGGCCGCCCTGCTCCTGCCCGAAGTTGAGCTGCGCCTCCAGCGCGGCCCGGCGCTCCTCGCGGCCCAGGGAGCGCACGACCGGGTCGACCTGCTTCTCCTCGCCGCCCTGGCCGCCCTGGGCCTCGTAGCGGGAGTCGTCGAAGCCGAGCTCGGCGGCGGTGCGCAGCGGGGCGGCCTGCTCGGCCTGCTGCTCGGGGATGATCGAGGAGACGGTGAAGTCGTCGTCCGGGATGCCCTCGCCACCGCCACCGTGGGTGATGGCGTCGGGGAGCATGACCAGCGAGGTGGTGCCGGCCTGCTCGCCCGAGGGGCGCAGCTGGACGCGGATGCTGTGGCGGTCCGCCAGCCGGCCGACCACGAAGAGGCCCATGCGCTGGGAGATCGCGGCGTCCACGGTCGGCGGGTTGGCCAGCTTGTGGTTGATGTCCGCGAAGTCCTCGGCGGTGAGACCGATGCCCTTGTCGTGGATCTCGATCATCACGCGGCCGTCGGGCAGACGCGTGGCGTTGACCCGGACCTTGGTCTGGGGAGAGGAGAACGTGGTGGCGTTCTCCAGCAGCTCGGCGAGCAGGTGCACGAGGTCGGTCACGGCCTGGCCGTGGATCTCGGCCTCGGAGACGCCCGAGAGTTCGATGCGCTCGTACTGCTCCACCTCGGAGGAGGCGGCGCGCAGCACGTCGACGAGGGGGACCGGCTGGTCCCAGCGGCGGCCCGGGTTCTCACCCGCGAGGATGAGGAGGTTCTCGCCGTTGCGACGCATACGGGTGGCCAGGTGGTCCAGGCGGAAGAGGTTCTCCAGCTGGTCCGGGTCGGCCTCGTTGTTCTCCAGGTCGGTGATGAGGGTCAGCTGGCCCTCGATCAGCGACTGGTTGCGCATGGAGAGGTTCGTGAAGATCGCGTTGACGTTGCCCCGCAGGAGGGCCTGCTCGGCGGCGAGCCGGACCGCTTCCCGGTGGACCTGGTCGAAGGCGCGGGCGACCTCGCCGATCTCGTCCCTGGAGTTGATCGGGATCGGCTCCACACGGGTGTCGACCTTGCCCGGGTCGGTGCGCGAGAGCTGGTCGACGAGCATCGGCAGGCGCTGCTCGGCGACGTCGAAGGCGGAGGTGCGCAGACGGAGCATCGAGCGGCTCATCTGGCGGGCCATCAGCGCGGCCAGGATGAAGGCGGCGAGGAGGGCCACGACCACGATGGCGCCGGTCAGGATGGCGTCGCTCTGGGCCTTGTCGGACACCGCGACGGTGTCCTGGACGGCCTTCTCCAGGAGCTCCTGCTCGACCTCGGCGTAGCCGTCGAACTTGGCGGTGGCGGCCTGCTGCCAGGCCTGCGGGGTGACACCGATGAGGGCGAGCTTGGCCGGCTTCTCGCCGCCGGCTATCGCCTCGGTCATTCCCGTGAGGGCGGAGCCGTTGACCAGGGGCGGGGTCTTGAAGGGCGTACCGGCCTGCTCGGCGGCCTGCTTGGCCTGGGCGAGCTTGGCGGCGCCCTCCTGGGACTTCTTGCCCATGACCTCCTGGAGGCGCTTGGTGTCCTCCTCGGTGCCGGCGGCGACGTACTCGCCGGCGGCGATCTCTTCGAGGTAGGCGTAGGAGGAGAACGCGACGAGCTGGGCCTTGCGGACGCTCTCGTCCTCGTTCGGGCGGACCAGCAGGTGCGTGCCGATGGAGCGCTGGAGCGAGTTGGCCGCCTTGGCCAGTTCGACCGCGTAGACCATGCGGCCGTAGCTGGTGACGTTGCCGGTGCCCAGGCCCAGTTCGTTGGAGAACTGCATCAGGTAGTGCTGGACCAGCACGTAGCCCTCTTCGGTCGGCACCGGGCCGAGCTGGGAAGGGGGGTTCTTCTTGGTGGTCTCCGGGACGGCGTAGGCCGTCTTGCGGACCTGCTCCAGCTTGGGCTCCTCCTGGCGGAAGAGTTCCAGGCGGCGCTCCAGGCCCTGCTTCTTGGGCATGTCCTTCACAGCCGCCGCGAACTTGGCCTTGGCCGCGTCGGTGGCCGCGTACGCCTTGACGACCGCCTCGTTGGTGCGGTCGCCCTTGAGGAGCGGCTCCGCGCTGAGGTCGCGTTCGTTGAGGAGGGCCTGGCCGTATTCGGCCGCCGCCTGGACGATGCGGACCGTCTTCTCGGCGTCCTTCGCCTCGTTCCAGGTGTCGATCGAGCCCTTCACCTGGAAGCCGCCCATGACCAGTCCGACGAGGACGGGTACGAGCAGGATGGCGTTCAGACGCGTCGGCACCCGCCAGTTGCGCGGGGAGAGCTTGCTGGTGCTGCCACCGCCGGCCGGCGGTTCCACGGGCACGTCGACGGGCGACGTGGCCGCGCGCGGCGGCGGGGTGAAGTTGCCGCGCGCGGGTTCATCCGCGGGGCTTGAGTTGCTTCGCCTCACTCGACCAACAACCTCTCGGCGGTGCTACTAGCTAGTTCGTTGAATTCCAGCACGATGAAGCGCCGTGTTCCAAACAGTTGGAATCGGCCGTTCCCAGAGCCTTACGTCCCACATAAAACGGACATAAAGAGCGAGCTGCGGCAAAAACGGGGCCAGTTGTGCGCACAGCGGCACCGGGCGAACGCGCGCCGTGTCCGGCCGCGGGGCAATTCTCTGTCGAAACGTTATGAACGCCAGAGGCGGGCCGTGTTCCATGACACAGCCCGCCTCCGCGTATCGCAGGGGAACGCCCGTTACTTGAGCCGTGCCATGAGTGCGTGTTCGACGAGGGTGATGAGTGCGCTCTTGGCGTCGCCGCGGTGGCGGGCGTCGGTGGTGATGATGGGGGCGTCGG
>NZ_JBVILR010000051.1:0-4399 GCF_055580265.1 Streptomyces sp. NPDC032091
GAGACCTCGTACTGGACGTACTCGGTCTTGCGCCCGGTGCGGCGAGAGTGCGTGCCGGGCGTCGCGGGGCAGGCGGGACTTTGCGGACACCCCCTGGCACGTCCGGGCCTCCTCACGGGTCGCGACGGCGGCGGCCGGCGTCAGCCTCCGGCGGGGCGGGGCCTCACGGCGGAACACGGCCCGGGCGGAGGGGACCTCGGGGAAGGGTCCGAGCAGGCCGGCGAGGCCGGTGAGGCCCTCGGCGAGGGTGACGCGCGGGGTGAAGCCCAGCCCGCGCAGCCGGCCGACGTCGGCGAGGAGGGTGAAGCTGTCCGCCAGGCTGGAGGCGTCGGCGGCCAGCAGCGCGGGGCGGCCGGTCGCCGCACCGACCGCGTCGGCGAGTTCGCGCATGGACACGGCGGTGCCGGTGCCCAGGTTGTAGGTCTCGCCGTCGGCTCCGCGGGCGGCGAGGGTGATCAGGGCCCGGCACAGGTCCTCGACGTGGATGAAGTCGCGGCGCTTGCGGTCGATGTCCCCGACGACCGGGATGGGCTGCTCGTTGAGGTGCCAGCGCAGGAACTGCGAGACCTCGCCGCCCGCCCGGCGCGGGTCCTCGCCGGGACCGTAGACGACGAAGGAGCGGCCGATGACGACGGGCAGGCCGGCCGTCGCGTACAGGCTGCGCAGGGTCAGCTCGCCGGAGAGCTTGGAGGCGCCGTACGGCAGGAAGGGCCGGGTGGGGTGGTCCTCGCGGATCGGGCTGTGGCGCGGGGTGCCGTAGACGATGGCGGAGGAGAGGTAGACCAGGCGGCGCACGCCCAGTTCCAGGCAGGCGTTGCCGACGTTGCAGGTCCCGAGGGCGTTGAGCTGGAAGTCGCGGCGGGGGTCGGCCACCGACTCGGTGCCGCTGGCGTTCCCCGCCAGGTGGAACACGGCGTCGGCGTTCTGGAGCGCGAGCAGGGTCTCACCGTAGTCGCGCAGGTCGGCGCGGACGCGGCGGACGCCCGGCAGGGCGGCGAGGGCGGGGGGCAGGGGGGCGTGGTCGACGACGGTGACCGTCCGGGAGAGAAGGGCGAGGGCCGTGACGAGGTGCCGGCCGACGAATCCGGCTCCGCCGGTGACGGCCACGTCCTCGTAGGGGGTTTGGGGTGATTCGGGGGTTTCGGTGCCGTGGTGCACGATCGCTCCGTTCACGGTTCGAGGCGAGGGGAGGGCAGGCACGGGCGGACAGGGGCCGGGGGTCGCCCGGGGCGCGGCCGCCGGCCGGCTCGCACCCGGCGGGTGCGCACGGTACGGCGGTGCCGTTCAACCCTGGCCCGGACCCGCGGCGATGCTCACATACCTGATCGGTTACGGCTCGACCAGTGGACCACGCCGCCTCCCCGACGGCGCAAGGGGTGCCGGGGAGACTGGCCGAGACTGCCCGGCGCCGGGCCGCGGCGCGACAGGAAGAGCGGAGTTGGTCTGTTTTCCCGACGGCCGAGTCCGCGGGCGGGCACTCCACCGGAAGCGGAAGCGGAAGGACCGCATCTCCCCGGCCGGACCGGATGGCCGGATCGACGGGCCCGACGGCTCGGCCACGGCGCGGGACCGTGCGGCCGGTGAACTCCCCCGGCAACCGGTCCCGCTGACGGGGCGTCCGTATGGCGGGACCGCGCTGTCCATCATCCGGGCACGCTCTTGCCGGGGCGGCCGGACCGGGGAAGTATTCCTATCCCTATCAATCCGATGGGAAAGGTGGGGATCGCCCTCGGTCCCCCCGTCCCCCACACCTCCCACGCCTTCCGGCAACCGGCCGGCGCCACCCGACAACGTCCCGGAGCAGCCGATATGACCACCGTCGTCCCACCCGACCGCACCCCCTCCCGGGCCTCCGCACCGCGCCGCGGCGCCGGGTCCTGCCGGTGACGCCCGTGCCGACGATCCCGAACACCGCCGCCCACCCGGCCGCCACCGCGCGGCGGCGCGCGCTCCTGCGCACCGCCCGCGACGTCGCGGACGACCTCGCCGCCGACGCCATAGCCCGCGACCAGGCGGGCGAACCCCCGGCCGACGAGACGGCCCGGCTGCGCGAGGCCGGCCTGCCGGCCGCCCTCACCCCGCCCCGCTCCGACCGCGGGACGGACTGGCGCACCGGATGCTCCGTCATACGGGAGGTCTCCGCGGCGGACAGCGCGATCGGCGAGCTGCTCGCGCGCCACTACGTGCACGCGTGGAGCGGGCGCTTCTACACCACCGACCAGCGCGCCGCCGCACTCGAAGAGGAGTCGGTGCGCGAGCAGTGGCTGTGGACCGGCGCGGTGCACGCACCGGCACCCCACGAGGACACCGACCGGCCGGACCTCACGCTGAGACCGCGCACCGCCGGCTACGTGCTGGACGGGCGCCGGCCCGTGGACACGGCCGCCACCACGGCCGACCAGCTCGTGGTGGACGCCGTGTGCGCGGTGACCGGCGACGTCCTGGTCGTACGCGTCCCGCCCGGTGCCCGCGGCCTCACCGTCGAACCCGCCCGTGACCGCCTGGGCCAGCGCGTCGCCGGCGCGGGCACGGCCGTCCTCGAACGCGTCGCCGTCGCGCCCGAGCAGGTGCTGGGCCGCCGGCCGCGCGACGAGGAGTCGACCGCGCCCTTCACCGCCCTCGCCGAACCCGCGCTGCGGCTCGCCCTCTGCCACGTGGGCCTCGGCATCGCGGAGGGCGCCCTCGCCGAGACGCGCGACCTCAGCCGGAGCGGTCGCGGCCGCCGGCTGCCCGGCGAGGACCCGGACCTCTTCCTGACGTACGGGGAACTCGCCTCCGCCGCCCAGACGGCCACCGCCGTGGCCGACCGGGCGACCGAGGTGATGGCCCAGGCCCTCGACGCCGGCCCGCGGCTGGACACGGAGGAGGCCGCGGGCGTCGCCGCCCTGGTCGCCACCGCCGAGACCGTCACCTCGAAGGCCGCCCTGCACATCACCGCCCGGGTACTGGAGTTCGCCGACGCCCCCGGCCTGGACCGGTTCTGGCGCAACGCCCGCGTCCTCACCTCACAGCGCCCGGTCGCGCACCGCCTGCGCTCCATCGGCGAGCACTTCCTCAACGGCTCGCACCGCGCGCTGGCGGCGGCCCTGCGCTGAAGCCGCCCCCGGCCGGGGGGCCCGCGGGTCCGGGCCTCCCGGCCGCCGGGGAGGAGCAGCCGCCCGGCGGCGGGGGCCCCACCCGCGGGGGACGGCGGCCGGAGCCGTACGGGATAATGTCCGCATGCGGATCTCAGCCAGGGCGGACTACGCGGTACGTGCCGCACTGCAGCTCGCCGCGTCCCAGGAGGACGGGCCGCTGAAGGCCGAGGCCATCGCCGAGGCGCAGGACATCCCGCACAAGTTCCTGGAAGGCATCCTCGGCGACATGCGCCGGGGCGGCCTCGTGCTCAGCCGGCGCGGCGGCAACGGCGGCTACCGGCTGGCCAGGCCGGCCGACTCCATCAGCATCGCGGACATCATCCGCGTCGTGGACGGACCGCTCGTCTCGGTGCGCGGGGTCCGCCCGCCGGACCTCTCCTACACCGGCCCCGCCGCATCGCTGCTCCCGCTGTGGATCGCCCTGCGGGCCAACGTGCGCGAGATCCTCGACGGAGTCTCCCTCGCCGACGTCGCCTCCGCCGACCTGCCCGCCGAGGTGTCCGCACTGGCCCACACCCCGGGCGCCTGGACCAACCCCTGACACCCTGACCCACCTGCGTCTTCTCAGGCTACGAGACGACTGCGTCCACCATTTGGTCAGCCTCTTGGGGCCGGTGCGCCGTTCTGCCACTATGCCTACCAACCAGGTGGGAAAACCAGGAATCCAAGGGAGGCGACCATGCGCGCACCGCACCGTGGTGGCCGGACCCCGTCCCTGATCTCCCGTCGGCACATCGATCTGGTCCGCACGTCCAGCGCCATCTGTCGGCCTTCCTGACACCGCTCGCCGGACCCGCCTCCCCGCGCACGGCTCCGGCCGGGCAGTACGCCACCCGCTCGCCGTACCGGGTGGACACCGCCCTGCGGACCGCCTGACGGCCCACCCCTCCCCCTCCCCCGTCCGCCACGGACGGCCGGGAGCGGATGCCGTGTGCGCCGACGCCTTCCCGTGACCGTCCCCGCAGTCCCCCCAGTTCCCGCGGTTCCCCGCGAACCCATCCCGTGAAAGGACACCTCCGTGTCTGCCGCAAGATCGCTCACCGCCCTTCGCGCCATCGCCGTCACCGCCGCGCTCCCCCTGCTGCTCACCGCCTGCGGCTACGGCTCCGAGGCGAAGAAGGAGGAGGAGCCGAAGGCGGCCGGCGCCACCGCCGAGAACGCCACCAAGCTCTCCGCGTCCGAGGTCCGGATCGGCTACTTCCCGAACCTGACCCACGCCACCGCGCTGGTCGGCCTCCAGGAAGGCCTCCTCGCCAAGGAAC
>NZ_JBVILR010000052.1:0-4353 GCF_055580265.1 Streptomyces sp. NPDC032091
CCAAAGGGGTCCCCCCCCCCCCTCTTGCCCCTCCCTTCTCTTCTTTGCCCCGGGGTCCCCCCCCCCCCCCCCCCCCCCCCCCCTCCCCCCCCCCCCGCCACCTGCCCGCTCACTGACCACAAGCCGCCCGGGCGCACAGCCACGCCGTGTCGACGGTGCCCGGCTCACACTCGAACACCTCAGGCAGACCCGTATGGACTACCCGTCTGGGGAACGGGGACTCGCTGTCTGCCCCAGCCGCTACTGTGCCGCCGACGACACACAAGGGAGTCCTCATGAACTGGGCCTGGGCACAGACGGGACTGGTCGGCGTGTTCACGGCCTGGGTAGGCCTGGCTGTCTTCCGCGTGGTCACCATGCGCGCCGACGGCATGATCGAGGCGCTCACCCCGAAGTGGGCCGAGCGCATCTATTACCGGCGCCAGATGAAGCGCGACCGGCAAACCTACCTGCGCAGGCAGCCCCAGGGCCCGACCCCCTAGGCAGCGGCTCCGCCGTGTGAAGGGGGTACGGGTCGCGCCCGGCGTCTACGAACTCACCTGGGGCGTTCCCATATATGGGACACGTCGATCACCGGGGGCAGCACGGTTCCCGCATCCGGGAACCCCGCCCGGGCGCAGCAGCGCCGGGGTCGACGGCGTCCGGCCCGGCGGCGGGAGTGGAGTGGGCGCGGGAACCGGCAGGTCAGCGTCCACAAGCCGGTCGGCTATCCGTTACCGGGTCCGGGGGCCGCTTCCACATAGGGAACCGCTCTTACGGTGGGAGCACTCCCGTATCCACGGGTGAAAGCGATCCGCCTGGGCCTCTCGGGCTTCGCGCGGGAGGTGACCCGGTCCAGCGGGACTGAAGGGACCTGGAGGACGGGATCACGTCCACGAGAGGGCCGACACGGCGGCCTGCGCCGCCGTCACCGCGCGCGGCTCTTGCCGGTGGCGGGCGCGGCCTGCCGACGGTGCGCGGCGACGGCCGGCTCGGCGGGCGCGGCCTGGCCGGGGGCGGCGCCGGTGGGGGTGGTGGTGGAGCGGGAACGGGCGGCGGCGGCGGAGACGCGGGGGCCGTCGGGGACCGGGACGCCGGGCGGGGTGGTCAGGGCGCGCAGGACCTGGCCGACCATGCGGCCCGTGAGTTCGGCGGGCGGGCCCTGTTGCCAGGTCGTGGTGTCCACCAGGCCGGCCTTCAACCGCTCGCGTAGGCCTTGCTCGCCTTCCGGGCCGCGGGCGACGTGGGCCATGCGGGCCGCGAGGAGGGGCCAGGCCCGGGTGGAGACCAGCAGGGCCGTCTCCCGTTCGGAGCCGATGTGCTCGGTGGTGATGGCCACCAGCCGGCTGTTGGCCGCCGCGCCGACACCGAGTCGTTCAAGGGCGGCGCCCCGGTCGGACAGGTCCAGGTCGTTCGGTACGGCGAGGCCTTCGGTCAGCGGCCCCCACATCGCGCGGGCGTCCGCGCTCACCGCCACCGGCTCCCGGGCCGGGACGGGGTCGGGAACAGCAGGGGCGGGGGCGGGCCGTGCGGCGGGCACCCCGGCCGCGGCCGCATCTGCGGCTGCCGGGGCGGCGGCTCCGGGCTGGGCCAGGAGGGCGGCCACCGCCCGGTCGACGCCGGTGCCCTGGCCGTGCGCGGCCGTCAGGAACCCGGCGACGTCGATGCCTTGCCGGTCGAGGAGGGCCATCTTGGCGGCCATGTCCGGCCAGGCCGGGGAGGCGAGGATCGCGTCGCGGACCAGGCCCTCGGGCATCGTCTTGCGCAGCAGCTCCGCCCACCGGTCGGTGCCTTCCGCGCTGATCCGGGCCTGGTTGGCCTCGACCGCCCGGTAGACGGTCTGGGTGACCTGCCCGACCTGCGGGAGGAACGTGCTCAGGTCGACTCCGGCTTTCTGCAGCAGCACCAGCTGGCCGGCCATCGCGGGCCAGCCCGGATCCGCCGTCAGCCCTTCCAGCACGCCCCGGTCGAGGAGCGGGCGCAGCGTGTCGGCGGCCCAGCCCGGGGCGAGCTTCTCCTCCGCTTCGGTGAGTTCTTCCTCCTGGCCTTGGCGCAGTTTCTGAGCGGCGCGGCGCACCGCGTCGGAGATCGTCAGCAGCAGCCGGAAGGCTGTCGCGGCGGTCTGTGCCGCCTCGCCGAGGGCCTCGGAGAACGGTTCGGGCAGGGGCGGGTATCCGGACGTCATGAGCGGGGTCTCCCTCGGTGGGGCTCAGCGCGTACGGGAGGGGCCCGGGCGGTCCGGGCCCTGCCCCGGGCGCGGGCGGGGTGGCACACCGGTAACGGGCGGGACGGGCGGCAGGCCACGGTGCGGCCTGGCCGTCATGCGCGCGGTGCGCGACGTCGGCCCCGGTGCCGGGGCCCCGGCCAGGTGGGCCGCCTCCCGCAGCAGGACGGCCGCGTCGGCGGCGGCCTTCGCCTGCGCCCGGTACTCCTGCGCGCGGTGCCAGGAGGCGGCGGCCTCCACGGCCTCCACGAGCGCGAGCAGCAGCGTGAGCACCACCTGGGCGCCTCCGCCCCGCCCGGCGCGCGGCGCCCGCTCCAACGCGCGCGCCGACGCCCGCCAGCCGGCCCGCGCCCGGCCCTCCAGCGAGCGGGCCCCCGGGGCGCGGGCGGCCTGCTCGAAGGCGTCCGCCGCCGCCCTCACCCGGTCACGGACCAGGGCCGGGGCGTGCGCGGCGGCCACCGCCAGGAGGTCGCCCAGGGCGGCGACATCGCCCGCGCCCTCCGTCTGCCCCGCGCGGCCCAGCAGTGCGGACGCCTCCCGGATCCGCGCCTCGGCCAGCGCCCAGTCGGCCGGAGCGACATCGGGTTCGTAGCGGTCGCGGACCCTGGGCAGGGACAGGTCGTAGGCGAGCTTCGAACCCGGGAACCAGACCGGGCGCATGCCGCCGTCCGCCCGGTCACCGGGCAGCGCCACCGCATACCCGACGAGGACACCGGCATCGTCCCGGCGCTCGCGCACCCGCAGCCCCGCATCCCGCAGCCGCTCCAGGAAGTCCGCGTCGGTGCGGGCGAGCGCGGCGACCTGGCGGACGGTGCGCTGCAACGACTCCCGCGCGGTCTCCTGAAGGCCGCGCCGGGCCGCTTTCTCCGCCTCCCCGGTCACCGGCCGTCGGCGCGCGGTGCGGTCCAACGGCGACATCGGCGTAAGCCCCCAACGGGCCTCGAAGGCGCGGGCGGCGGTGTGCATGGCGAGGATGTCCCCGCGCATGCGCGGATGCCGGCCGTCCTGGCGGGCGAGGGTCGCGACGATGTGGATGTGGTCGGTGGCGTGCCGCACCGCGATCCACCGGCAGGCCCGCTCGTCCCCCCTTCCGGCGATCCCGGCCGCGGCCACCATGGCGGCGGCGACCTCCGCCCATTCGGCGTCCGACAGGAGCCGGTCGTCGGGGTGGTTGCGGACCGAGACGTGCCACACGTGCTCGCCCGGCCGCTCGCCGCGCAGGGCCTCCACAGGGGCGTCCAGGAGCAGCGCCAGATCCGCGAGCGTCATCCGCCCGGGCTCGCGGGCCGGGCACGACAGATCCGGATCCCAGCCCCCGACGAGATGTGGGTCGACGTGCTCGTCACGCTCGCCCGGACCGAAGAGGTAGTCCAGGAGATCGATCGTCGTCGAACCGCTCTCCGCCTTCTTCGGCATCACGCGCGCGGACGCCTCTCCCGCATCACCGCGCACGTCGCGGCGTCCACCCGCGCGACCGCCGCCAACACCTCCTGGAGCACGCCTTCGACCGCACCGGGCACGCCGGCGCCGGACGGCGCCTGGGGGGTCAGGGCCCGGAGCGCGGCGACCGTCTCCCGCAGATGCACCCGCGCCGCGACCAGCTCCCGCAGCACATCCCCGGCATCCCTGGAGACCGGCACCAACACCTCCTGCGCGACCGCCATCACCGCACGGCCCGCCCACGACGCCGGCGACATCCCCTCCCGACCGGCCGCCTGCCGGACCACCTCCAGCTCCGCGTCGTTGAACGACAGATTCACCCGCCGCCCCCGCGGCGCGGACGTCAGCCGCTCACGCCGCCGCACCCCCTCACCCATCCCCTCGACACCCACCGAAACACGCTCCCAAAACACCCGACGGACCCGGCGAATACGACCGGACCGAAAAGGGGGTCAGTCAGCCCGTACTGTTCCAGTACGCACTAACTGGCTGCCAATTTCTAATGCATGAAAAATCCTCCCAGCAGCCCGCACCCAGGCCACCGCGAAACCGGCCCACACACCCCGACACCACCCCAACCAGCGACACCCCACACCCCCCGACACCCCGCCCCCCAACCACCCCGGCCACACCAACCCGCGCCCGGGAAAACCGCACCAACCCCACCCACACACCCCGCCACACCCCCACACCCACCACCACACCACCCC
>NZ_JBVILR010000053.1:0-4156 GCF_055580265.1 Streptomyces sp. NPDC032091
AGGGTGTCTGGCCGTCGAGAGCGCCGTGTGGGCGGTGGTAGTTGTAGTAGTCCTCCCATTCTCGGAGCTTTTCGTTCAGGACGCCGGTGTCGTCGATGACGACACCGGCGAGCATGCGGTAGAACTCCTCCGCGTCGATGCGGTGTGAGCGTTCGACCTTGCCGTTGAGGTGCGGGGACGCCGGCTTGATGTACGTATGCGCGATGCCCTTGTCGAGCACGTGCCAGTGGAAGGCGGACTGGAACTCCGCGCCGTTGTCCGTCTGGATGACCTCGACGCGGAACGGCAGTCGTTCCAGGACGTAGTCGAGGAACTGGACGGCGGTCTTCTGGTCGCACCGTGGGTAGATCCGCAGGACCCGCAGCCGGGTGCAGTCGTCGATCGCGGTGAACTGGTAGTACTTGGCCCGCCGCCGGATCGTGGGGGCTTCGCCGGTGACCGGGGCCGGGCTCTTGGCCGCGGCTGGGGCGCCGATGGGCTCGATGAACTTGACGTCGATCTGGACGCGGTTGCCGGGCAGCTGCTTCTCGTAGCGGGTGTGGCGCCGGTCATGGCGCTTGTAGCGCTGGGAGGCGGGCAGCCGGTTCAGGCCCAGCCGTTTGAGGATGCGGTAAACGGCGGAACAGGCGATGTCGATGTCGTGGTACCGCTTGAGGTACATCTTGATCTTCATTGGGCCGAAGTGGTAGTTCTGCCGAAGGTAGACGATCTTGTTCACGATGTCGGCGTCGGTGGCGTTTGGGCTGTTGTGCGGCGCGCTGGAGCGGTCGCGCAGCCCTTCGATGCCTTGCTCCTCGTAGCGCCGCTGCCACTTGTAGAAGCAGTTGCGGCTGATCCCGTAGTACCGGCAGGTCAGGGAGACATTCCCAGTGACCTCCTCGGCGTGTCGCAGGACCGCCAGGCGCCGCTGGGCCTGGCGGTCCTGCTTCTGTTGCGGCGAAGGGGGCATGGCAAATCTCCGTCACGGTCGGAGACCCATGTGTAACCAACGTCCGGCAGTTTTATACCTAGTGGCCGTGCCGCTCGTACAGGCGGTCGGCCATCAGTGCGTGGGCCATGGTTCCGCCCGCGCGGACCGCGGCGGTGACGAAGGCGGTCTCGGCCAGTTCTTCGGCGGTGACGCCGTGCCGGCGGGCGGCGGCGGTGTGCACGTCGAGGCAGTACGCGCACTGGGTCACCAGCGCCACCGCCACGGAGATCAGCTCGCGGTAGCGGCGCGGGACCGTACCGTCCTCCCGGTCGACGGCGTCCTGGAAGGCGCGCCATGCCGTGAACTCCACGGGGGCGTTGGCGCCGACCGAACGGGCGCGCTTGAGGTCGTCGGGGTCTGTGTACACGGCGGGGCTCCTTGAGCGGTGAGGTGGATCCGTTGGTGGATCCACCTCACCGCGGCGGGGGCGGCCGTGTCCAAGACCGGTTTCGCAGGGACGGGTTCGAACTCGGTATCGTGGCCGGTCATGGACCTGCGGGCACTACGCTGCTTCGTCGCCGTGGCCGAGGAGGGCCACTTCGGCCGGGCCGCGGCACGCCTGCATTTGGCACAGCCGCCGTTGAGCCGCCGGATACGGGAGCTGGAGGCAGACCTCGGGTGCCGGCTGTTCGAGCGGATCCCGACCGGCGCACGGCTCACCCCGGCCGGCGAGGTGCTGCTCGTGGAGGCGCGGGAGCTGCTGGAGCGCGCTGAGCGCGCCCGTGAACGGGTCCGGGGCGCCGAGTCCGAGCGGGTCCTGGTCCTCGGTACGGTCGCGGGCACCGGGCTGGACGTCGGCGCGGTGGCGCTGGCCGCGCTGCGACGGGAGCGGTCGGGGTTCCGGGTGAGGCTGCGCGAGGCGCCGATCACCGATCCGAGCGCGGGCCTGCGCGAGGGCCGGGTGGACCTGGCGCTGACCCGCCTGCCTTTCGACACCTCCGGCCTGACGGTCCGCCTGCTCGGCGAGGAGCCGCTCGTGGCCGTCCTGCCGGCGGACGACCCGCTGGCGGGCCGCCCGCGGCTGCACGTCGCCGAGCTCGCAGGCAGACCGCGCTTTCGGCTGCCGCCGGGTACGGACGCACAGTGGCGGGCGTACTGGCTCGGCGCCCCGGACGATGTACCGGGTCCGGTGGTCTCCTCCCCCGAGGAGTGCCTGCACGCCGTCCTCTGGGAGGGCACGGTCGGCCTGCTCCCAGCCGGCGCGGCACGGCGGCACGCCCGCCCCGGCATCGCCTTCGTCCCGGTCGACGGCCACGCAGCGAGCCGCATCGTCACCGCCCGCCGCGCCACCGTGCCCGACCCCCGGGCCGAAGCTCTCGCGCAGGCCCTCACCGAAGCCTTCGCCAGCCGCCCGCCCGCCGACCCCGCGCAGTAGGGACGGCGGACGGCCGGCCCCTATCTGGGCACCGCCCACCTCGCCGACGCCGCCACCCCACAACAGCTCGACGAGCTGCGCCGCACCCGCACCGTGCGGGCCCGCCACCTGCGCGAGGACGCGAAGAAGGCCCAGGCCCTGCGCCGCCAGCGCTCCGCCCCGGCCACCACTCCCGCGCCCGCCCAGCGCCTGGGCGCCCTCACAGCCGCCGAAGCCGATGCAGAACTGGCGACGTGGGCCGGTAGCGGCATGGCCGCCTCGGCCCTTCCCGACCTCATCCCGCCCGCCCCACCGCCCGACGACTGGAACACCCCGGCCTCCCTGCACCCCTGCGCCCGTAAGGAGAAGCGATGACGAGCCAGCTGCCGCCACGAGAGACCGACCACTACACCCAGCTCGCGGACGCCGCAGTCGTCACGACCCGGGCGCTCCTGGCGGCCCGCGAGAACATCACCGACAGGATCGAGGCCAGGGCAATGATGTGCCTCCACGGTCCGGCCGGTGTCGGCAAGACGCCCGCCGCGAACGTCTGCCTGCGCGAGCTGGAGCGGACCCGTGGCGAGGAGGCTTGCCGCATCGCCTTCCGCGCCCGCCCCACGGCCCGAGCGGTGCGCCACGAGCTCTTCGCTGCTCTCGGTCTGCCGGGCGAACCTGCGCGTCACCCGTCCGAGTTCGCTCGGCTGCTCCTGGACTCGCTGGCGGCCCAGCCGCGTACGCTGGTTGTGGACGAAGCCCAATGGCTCAATCGCGAGACGTTCGAATACTTCCGATACACGTGGGACCTCCCGTACTCGCAGATCGCGATCGTCTTCGCCAGCGGCGAGGGAGCACACACGGTGCTGCGGAAGGAACCGATGCTCTCCTCCCGCATCTTTATCTGGCAGCACATCACCAAGCTCACTCTGGCCGAAGTTCAGCAGGTCATCCCGCTCTACCACCCGATCTGGGCCCGGACCGATCCTGCAGACATCACCTTCGCCGACCGTCATGCGGCGCACGGCAACTTCCGAAACTGGGCCCGCCTGACCACTCACACCCTGACCGCACTCGAACGGACAGGACGGGACCACCCCGACCAGGAAGTGCTCCGCTGGGCCTTCAACAAGCTGGGCAGCTGACTCTCCACGCGGTTCTACGGATCGCGACAGCAGGGCGACCGGTGCAACCCAGCGGTTCCAGAGTTCATCCTGAACCTAGAATGAAGCATTAGGTGAGCGGGGTAGGTTGTCCGTATGGCTGACGCTGCCGACTAGAGAAGTCCATGCCCTGGGTCCAGGAACAGGTGACGCGGTACGAGAAGGCCTTGACGGAGATCCGCGTGACGCATGCCGGCAGACCGCCGCCGGAGGTGAAGACGGCCCTCCTGGCCGCTGGCGAGAGGTGCGGCGTGCGCATGGCCAACGAGGTCGCGCAGGAGGCGGCCGAACGCATCGCTGATGGCACGCTGTAGACGACCAGCCCCCAGATACATCCTCCAGACGAGATCCCGGCTCAGCACCCGATCGCCGCAGCCAGCCGCCCGCGGAGCGGGCTTGTCCTGAAGGCGAAGCCGGAAGGACCGGGTGGGGGAGCGAAGCGGACCCACCCAACAGGCCGAAGGCCTCAACCTCGTGAAACGAGGTCACCTTCCGCGCGGAGCATGGGAGGTCCGGGCCTGGCGAAGCCGGGCCCGTGGGGTGAAGCGAAGCGGAACCCCACCAGTCCGAAGCGAAGCGAAGGACCCCGGCCCGAAGGGCCGGCCCTGGCTCGGCGAAGCCGAGCCCCACCGAGCGCAGCGAGGCGGTTCGCTCCTGAGCGCGCAGCGCTCAGGG
>NZ_JBVILR010000054.1:0-2525 GCF_055580265.1 Streptomyces sp. NPDC032091
GCAGTCGCGAGGGTCTCCAGGTTTGTCGTCACAAACGAACCAACGAGACCCTCGCTTCATGCGCCCGAAGACTTCGGAATTACTCGTCTAGGCCGGCGGCGCGAACCCGGTGGCACGCGGCGCGGGCTCGACGGGCACCTCGGCCCGCACGGGCTGAACCGGCTGAGCGGGCTGAGCCGGCTGCCCGGGCTGAACGGGCGCCGCCACCGGCGGAACCGGCACACCGGAGGCCACCCCCGGCATCCCCCCGTACGCCACGGGCGCGGGAGCGGCCCCGCCCACCGGCACCTGCCCCGCCACCCCACCGGAGGCGAAGGCCCGGGCGGCGTCCCGCGACTGCCGCTCGTGCACCACGGCCATCAGGAACGCGACCGCCGGCACCCCGGCCGGAGCCGGCGCCCCCGTCCGGGCCACCACGTCGTCCGCCAGCCGCGCCGCCATCACCGCGCCCGTGTGCGGATCCAACTGGTTCATCCGCGTCAGGTACTGCCGGATCGCCAGCCACAGCCCGTCCGGCACGGCCGACAGGTCCAGCCCCGTGAACCGACCGGCCAGCCACGGCGGCGGCGGGGGCACGGGCATCACCCGCGCCCCCGGCACCCGCTCCCGCACCACGAGCGTCCCCGCGAACACGTCCCCGAGCCGCCGCCCCCGCTCCGACACCAGCGACGCGACGCAGGCGACCGTCCCGAAGGTCATCAACAGCTCCACGACCCCCATCGCCCCGCGCACCAGCGCGTGCCGGAACCGGATCGGGCCGCCGTCCTCGCGCACCACCCGCAGCCCGCACGCCAGCTTCCCCAGCGAACGCCCGTGGCTCAGCGTCTCCACCGCGATCGGCACCCCGACCAGCACCAGCAGCAGGGTCGCCACCGCGACGGCCGCCTGCGCGGCATCGTCGAGCCCGGCGGTCGCGAGGAGCAGCGCGAAGGACACCAGCACGTACCCGGTGAAGTACACGACCAGATCGAGCAGCACCGCCAGCGCCCGGCTCGGCAGCCGTGCCGGCCTCAGCCCCAGGACGACCGCGTCCCCCGTCACCAGACCGCTCACCGGATGCACCTTTCACCGACCTGACCCGCCCCTGTGCACCCCAGTCTGCCAAGCTGGCCGCAGGAGAAGCAGCCGTATCGGGCGGGGCCAGGGGCAGGGGAGCGACAACCGGATGGATCTCGACGTCTTCGTAGCCGCCCACCAGGCGCAGTGGGCCCGCCTGGAACAGCTCCTCGGCCGTGGCCGCCGGCTCACCGGCGCGGAGGCCGACGAACTCGTCGCCCTCTACCAGCGCACCGCCACCCACCTCTCCCTGATCCAGTCGAGCGCCCCCGACCCGCTGCTCACGGGCCGCCTCACCCAGCTCGTGGCCCGGGCCCGCTCCACCGTCACCGGCACCCGCCGGGCGAGCTGGCGCGACGCTGCCCGCTTCTTCACCGCGGGTTTCCCGGCGGCCGTCTACCGCAGCCGCCGCTGGTGGATACCCACGGCCCTCCTCTCCACGGCCCTCGGCGTACTCATCGGCTGGTGGATAGCCACCCACCCGGAGGTGCAGGGCGCCGTCGCCGCCCCGGAACAGCTCAAGCAGCTGACGCGGCCGGGCGGCGAGTACGAGACGTACTACTCCAGCCACCCGGCGGCCTCCTTCGCCGCGAAGGTGTGGACGAACAACGCGCAGGCCGCCGCGGTCTGCCTGGTCCTGGGCGCCTTCCTCGGCCTCCCGGTCCTCTGGATCCTCTTCCTGAACATGGCCAACCTCGGGGTGGGCCTGGGCCTGATGGCCTCGGCGGGCCGCCTCGACGTCTTCCTCGGCCTGGTCCTCCCGCACGGCCTGCTCGAACTGACGGCGGTCTTCGTCGCCGCCGGCACGGGCCTGCGGCTGGGCTGGACGGTCGTCGACCCCGGCCCCCGCACCCGCCGCGCGGCCCTGGCGGAACAGGGCCGCGCCGCCCTCGGCATGGCCATCGGCCTGGCGGTGGTCCTCTTCGTGTCGGGCCTGATCGAGGGCTTCGTGACCCCGTCGGGCCTCCCGACCTGGGCGCGCATCACCATCGGTGTCGCCGCGGAGGCCGCTTTCCTCGCGTACGTCTTCGTCCTGGGCGGCCGCGCGTCGCGCGCCGGGGAGGCGGGCGACGTGGAGGAGGCCGACCAGACGGCGGCGCTGCCGACAGCGGCGTGATGTGCGGAGCAGGCCGTTCAGCTGCTAGTCTCCTCGTCGTCCCGCAAAGGGTGTTGACACACCTGGAGCGGGGAGGTAGATTCGAACGGTTGCCTCGAACTGGACAAGTTCGGCAGCGATGGTTTAAAGTCTTCTTCGCCCCCAGAATCCAAGGAATTGCATTCCGTTGGGGCACATCCAGCTCTAAATCAGGAAACTGAAGCCGGGAAATCCGGTGGAAAACTTCTGATAGAGTCGGAACCGCCGGAAAGGGAAAACGCGAAAGCGAAGAACCTGGAAAGCGCAGAGGAAATCGGGTCCGAAAAGATCTGATAGACTCTGAACAGAACGAAAGCCCGGAGGAAAGCCCGAG
>NZ_JBVILR010000056.1:0-1620 GCF_055580265.1 Streptomyces sp. NPDC032091
GCGCGATGGCCTTCGGCCACCCTTGACAGACCGTCCCGCCACGGAAAAACGAAGACTGCCGGGAAACCCCCAAAGAAACGGGACGGATGTACATGGCAGATGCGGCCGTGTCAGGGACCAGGCGAGGTCGTCGGGGGCCGGCAGACAGGGCATCCGGCCCCGACAGCCGCAATCGGCGACAACCCACGCGTCAGATCGCTACGCGCTCCTCCCGGCTTGGCGTCCGCCGTCCGTCTGGGGTCGCTGCCGTCGCCCGGGAACGACAGAATCGTCATCCGGGGCCGGTGGGCGCGTCAGATCGCTACGGGCTCCGCTCGTCTCGGCGGCCGACGGCCGTCCGGGGCTGATCAGATCGTCAGGGGATCATGATTGCTCGCCCATGGCTTGGTGGAGCCAGTCCAGGGTGCCCTGGGCGAGGAGTTCATCGGCGAGGCGCTGGGCGGTTTCGGTGGTCAGTCGGCCACGGCTGTTGTCGATCCAGCGTTGTGCGCTCGCGTAGCCCTGGGCCTTGTATTCGATGCCTTGGAGCATGCACTCCAGCTTGTCGGCGTCCCGGGCGCAGATCGATTCGGGTGTCTCCTTGGCCTCGTACTCCGCGACGAGGTCCTGGATGGTCGCGGCGAGGAGGTCGGGCATGCCGGCCGTCTGGTCGGCTGTGATCGCGGCGGGGTCGGCGGATGGGGAGTACTTCTTGCCCAGGTGGTTCACATCGCCACTGCGCGATTCCTGCGTGTCGTGCCACACGGCAAGGAAGGCTGCGCGTGCCGGGTCGGCTCCCTCCAGTTTGGCGATCACGGAAGCGATCAGAGATGTGCGCCAGGAGTGCTCCGCCACGCTCTCGGGGTTGTTGACGCCGGCCATCCACCAGCCCGTGCGGCGTGCGTTCTTGAGCGTGCCGGCCTCGTAGAGGAAGTGGGCCACCGCGGACAGGTCATCAGCCACGTCTGTCTCCTTCTCATGCCTCGCCGAGGCGGATCGCGTACCGAATGCCTTCGAGCTCGCGACGCGCTCTGGTCGAGGGCTCGGTGCCATCCAACAACACGGGCATCCGGACCCCAGGCGCTCTCGGTCGCCTTGACGGGCAGCGTCAGTGGCCACGGAGGTATCGAGCGCTAGGTGGAGCTCGCGTACATCCGCAACGCCTCCGGCCGCGAATTCACGATCGCCGTCGCCAACGTCCAGCCCGCCTACGACCAGCCCCAGACGGAGCGCAGACGCCAAGACCTGGGCAGCGCGTAGCGATCTGTGGCGGCCGCCAGTCCCGGATGCGTCCCTGATCGTCCTTTGGTAGGGGCAGCGAGCCCAGACGGCCGCCGGACGCCGAGGAATGAGGAGCGCGTAGCGATCTGGGGCGCCCACCGGCCCAGGATGACGATCCCGTCGTCCTTTCGTGCAGGCAGCGAGCCCAGACGGCCGCCGGACGCTAAGCAAAGAGGAGCGCGTAGCGATCTGACGCGTAGGTCGTCCCCGAATGCGACTGTCGGGGGCAGGATGCCTGGTCTGCCGACCCCCGACGACCTCGCCTGGTCCCTGATCCGGCCGCATCTGCCATGAACATCCGTCCCGTTTCTTTGGGGGTTTCCCGGCAGTCTTCGTTTTTCCGTGGCGGGACGGTCTGTC
>NZ_JBVILR010000057.1:0-1353 GCF_055580265.1 Streptomyces sp. NPDC032091
GACCAGGCGCCGTTCACCGCGGTCTGCCAGGAGTGGTACACGCCGTCGGCTCCGGCGGCGAAGGCCTCCAGCCGACCGTCCGCGGACCGCCCGGACACCACACGGCCGGCGCCGTAGGGGTGCTTGGGTCCGGTGCTGCTCGTACCGGACCACAGCGCGTTGGCCATGATCACCGCGTCGTCCGCCTCGATGGCGTAGAGGCCGCGCAGGTCCTCGCGCGGTCGCTGGACGTGCCAGCAGACCTCGCCGATCGCCTCGTTGTTCCACGAGCCGCCCGGATACATCCGTTCCACCTCGTCGAAGAAGGCGTTGGTGGCGTGGGCCGGGTTCAGCCGCTCCTCACGTGTGCCCCACCAGTCCTGCTGCTGGAACAGCCCGAGGCTGGTGTAGTCGACGGCCTGGGCGTAGTTGTTGACGCTGGACTCCACGATGATCGTGGCGATCGCGATGGCCGCGGCCCTCTGGTTGAGGCCCCGGTCCTTGACCGCCTGCGTGACCATCCGCGCGCAGGACACCTTGTAGGCGTCCATGTACCCGGCCATCTTCGCGTGCAACTGCGGGTTGAGCTGGTCGGCCATGATGCCGTCGGTGGCCGACGGACCGGCCGGATCACACGGCACGGTCGGAATGGCGAAGCCCTGCGGGCCGCTGAAATACCGGGAGACCCCGGAGTGATCCCTGCCCGGAACCGGAACCGGAACGGGCGCGTGTGCGGCTACGGCGACCGAGGCGGTCATCCCGACGGCCAACGCCCAGGTGCCGGCCACGAAGGCCAGTCTGGTGAACACGCGGCGTACATCAGTCATCGCCATTGTCTGCCCTTCTGCCGTGAGGTGAAATGTGCGGAGTTCACGCGATGCCCGGCCCTGCGGAACTGCCCACCCAGCCCCATTCGGACCAGGCGGAGAAACCGGTCTGCCAGCGGTGGAAGACACCGGCGCCGCTCGTCGCGAAGACTTCGATGCGCCCGTCGGCGTTGTGGCCGGCGGTGATCTCCGTGCCGCCACCACCGAAGGTTTCCCAAGTCGAATAGGGGGCGTTCGGATCGGTCTGCCAGATGTGGGCGGCGGTACTGCCGTTGATCGCAAACACCTCGACCCGGCCGTCCACCGAACGGTCCGACGCCAGATCGGAGTTCACCGGACCGCTCATCGCCTCCCAGCCCGACCAGGCGGAAAGGCTGGTCTGCCAGCGGTGGAACACGCCGTTGGTGTTGGAGGCGAAGACCTCCAGCCGTCCATCGGTGTTGTGATTCACGGTGAGGTCGTGTCCGCCGCCGCCGAAGTTCTCCCAGGCCGACCAGCCGCCGTTGGCCCCGGTCTGGTAGAGGTGCTGGAAGGTGGTGTCGGAGAG